>NZ_CP050152.1:639506-959260 GCF_011617245.1 Brevibacterium atlanticum
TCGTCGTTCACCCTGACTAGTCTGAAAGGACACCCATCATGTTCCCCATCTTCGGCCGCCAGATCCTCACCGGGGCACGGATGCTTCTCGTGCTCACGCTCGTCCTCGGCCTCGCCTACCCGTTGGCGATGGTTGCGATCGGCCGCCTCATGCCCGCCCAAGACGCGTCGATCCGCAACAGCGCCGGCGAGGTCGTCGGCAATGCCCATCTCGCTCAGCCCGTGAGCGGCGACGAATGGTTCTTCCCCCGGCCCTCGGCTGGTGACTATGACGGACTCGCCTCCGGCGCGTCGAACCTCGCGGCGAACAGTCCCGAACTCCTCAAACAGATCGCCGATCGTCGTTCCCAGATCGCTGAGCGAGAGCACGTCGACCCGGCGAGCATTCCTGCGGATGCGCTGAGCGCGTCCGCGTCCGGTCTCGATCCGGACATCAGCCCTGAGTATGCTCGACTCCAGATCCCTCGCGTCGCGCGGGAGACGGGACTGAGCAGGAAGGACGTGACCGCGATGGTTCAATCGAACACGCAGAACCCACTGCTCGGCTTCATCGGTGAGCCTCAGGTCAACGTCGTCACCCTCAACAACGACCTCGCGAACAGCGGGCGCTGATGGACTCACCTCGGCGAGGCACGCTCACGGTCTTCCTCGGCTATGCACCCGGGGTCGGCAAGACCGTCGCGATGCTCGAGGCTGCGGCCACCGCTGCAGACAACGGACGTGACGTCGTCATCGGCATCGTCGAGGACCACGGACGTGCCTTCACCCGGTCCCTGGCCGAAGGATTCGAAACGATCGCCCGCCGCCCGGTCGACTACCGCGGTCGGACGTTTGACGAACTCGACACCGAGGCGGTGCTCACCCGCGCGCCCGAGCTCGTCATCATCGACGAGCTTGCCCATACGAATGTGCCGAGCGATGATTCGGTCGGTGGCGACGGCACGGAGACCCACCTCGGCGGCGGAACCACGCCCTCCCCACCCCGCACCAAACGGTGGGAGGACGTCGAGGCGATCCTCGCCGCCGGCATCGATGTGTTCACGACGGTGAACATCCAGCATCTCGAATCCCTCGGCGATGTTGTCGGTGCGATCATCGGCCGCAACCAGGCCGAACGCGTGCCCGACCCGTTCCTCCGCGCCGCTGACGAGGTCGAACTCATCGACATCAGCCCCGCCGCCCTGCGCACCCGACTGATCGACGGGCGGATCTACGCCGCGGAGAAGGTCGACGCCGCAATGTCGAACTACTTCCGGCTCGGCAACCTCATCGCTCTGCGCGAACTCGCCCTGCTGTGGCTGGCCGACCGGGTCGACGAAGGCCTCGAGAAATACCGCGACGAGAAGGGCATCCGCGCCACCTGGGCCGCCCGTGACCGGATCCTTGTCGCCGTCACCGGTGGCCCGGAATCGACGACCCTCATCCGCCGCGGACTGCGCATCGCCGGCCGAGTCGCCGGACGCGAACTCCACGTCGTCCACGTCATCGAACCCGACGGCACCCGGCGCTCCGGTGCCCCGCACCTGCTGTCGGCCCGCGAACTCGCCGAGGCGAACCACGCCGTGTGGCATACCGTCGTCGGTGATGATGTCGCCAAGGCCCTCATCGAGTTCGCCCGCACCCTCAACGCCTCGCAGATCGTCCTCGGAGTCTCGCGCACCCCGTGGTACCGGCGCATGTTCGGCCCCGGCGTGGCCAACCGCGTCATCAGCGCCGCCGCCGATATCGACGTGCACATGGTCACCCACGCCCAGGCCGCCCGGTTCTGGAAGATCGACCGGGAACGCACGCGGGAGAATCCGCTCTCACGCCTTCGCCGCATCCTCGGTTGGATCGTCGGTGCGCTCGCCCCGCTCCTGCTCACGGCCCTGTTCGTCGGGCTCGGCCCGGGGTCGACCTCGCTGAGCATGAACTTCCTCGCCTACATCACCGTCGTCGTGCTCGTCGCCCTCATCGGCGGGCTGTGGCCAGCGGTGATGACGGCCGTGTTCGGGGCCGGACTCATCAACTTCTTCTTCACCCACCCGGTGAATTCGCTGTCGGTGAGGCAGCTCGAGAACATCCTCGCGCTCGTCATCTTCGTCGCGGTCGCCGTAGCCGTGGCCACCGTCGTCGACCAGGCGGCCCGCCGCTCGAGGCAGGCCCAGGCCGCCGAACACGAGGCAGGTGTGCTCAGCGAACTCGCCGGATCGATGATCGCTGAGGGCGACAGCCCCGAGGCGATGGTCGCAGGCATCCGCACGAGCTTCGCCCTCGACGGGGTCACCCTCTTCGTTCACGGTGACCGCACGGGCGACGGGAACGTAGCGGCCGCCTCGGCGGGGGAGCCGATTGCATCACGGGCGGAGGCGAGCGAGGTCATCGACCTCGACGAGGACACCTCGCTGGCGTTGAAAGGTCGGCCGCTCAGCGCCGGAGAACAGCGGATCCTTGACGCGTACGCCGGCCGGCTGCTGCGGGTGCTCACGGAATCGGCGCTGCAGCGCAGCCGCACCGAGGCCAAGGAACTCTCGGCCGGCAACGCTGTGCGCACGGCTCTGCTCACCGCGGTCTCCCACGATCTGCGCACGCCGCTGGGCGCGATCACCACGGCGACGTCGACGCTGCTGCTCGACGAAATCGAGCTCTCGGACGACGACCAGCGGCTCATGCTCGAGACCATCGAGCACGGGGCCCAGCGTCTTGAGAAGCTCATCGACAACCTCCTCGACATGAGCAGGATCCAGTCCGGGGCGGTGACGATCTCGACGGCACCGGTGCTCGTGGCCGATGTCGTCGCCTCGGCGCTGGATGAACTCGACGGACAGTCGCAGGAGGCCGCGACCGAGGGCGACGGGGCCTCGGCGGGGATTGCGATCGATGGCGACGGCGGTCGCGGTTCGCAGCCGCCGATCACCGTCGACGTCGACCCCGAGACGTGGATCGACGTCGATGCGGGGCTCGTCGAACGCGTGCTCGTGAACATCATCGAGAACTCCGTGAAGTACGGCGCGGGCGCCCCGATCACGATCGATGCCTCCACCGGCACCGAGGCGGTCCACCTCCGCGTCGCCGACTCCGGCCCCGGTGTGGCCGAGGAGGCGCTCGAGTCCATCTTCACCCCGTTCACCAGGCTCGATGAGTCCAACACGAAAGGCCTCGGATTGGGGATGGCCGTCGCGCTGGGGCTGTGCCGGGCGATGGACATCGAGCTGAGCGCCGAGCCGACCCCCGGCGGCGGCTTCACCGCGGTGCTGACGATTCCGCGCCGAGGCGGGGGCGACGGAGTCCCGTCAACGCCGCGATCGGGCTCGACGGCACCGGTAGGGGCGGAACCGCAACCGCCGGCAGAATCGCAACCGCCGGCAGAACCTGTAACGACGAGGAAGGACGAGACGCAGTGAAGCACGTGCTCATCGTCGAAGACGACACCGACATCGCCCGCGCCGTGAGCGTGGGGCTGCGCGGCAAAGGCCACGAGGTGACGATAGCCGCCAGCGGCCGGCAGATGAATGAGGCACTCGCCGAGGCGACCGTCGACGTCATCCTCCTCGACCTCGGGCTGCCCGACGTCGACGGGATCGAACTCATCTCGCAGGTGCGCAAGTGGAGTCAGGTGCCTATCGTCGTCATCTCCGCCCGCCATGATGCGCACGGCAAGATCGCCGCCCTCGACGCTGGGGCAGATGACTACGTGACGAAGCCGTTCTCCCTCGGCGAGGTCCTTGCCCGCCTGCGCGCGATCGAACGGCGGTCCGGGGCGGCAGCCGATTCGAGTGTTGTGCGCACCGGCGATGGTCGGGTCGTCATCGACCTTGCCGCCCACGTCCTCACGGTCGAAGGCGCCGAGGTGCACCTCACGCCGATCGAATGGAACATGCTGGCCGTCTTCGCCAAGCACCGGGGTGCGCTCGTCGACGCGACGACCCTGCTCACCGAGGTGTGGGGTCCCGAGTATGCCGGGGAGCGCGGCTACCTGCGGGTCTACATGTCCCAGCTGCGGCAGAAGCTCGAGGCCGATCCCGCCCGCCCGCAGTACCTGCACACGCAGATGGGCATGGGCTACCGCTTCACTCCGTAATTGCTACCCGACGGCGGCCCAGCAACCTGGCGCCAGGTTGCTGGGCCGCCGTCACGTAGCAATTACGGGGAGGGGCACAGGGTCTTTCCAGGTCGAACCGGAATAATCGTGATCAGCCGCCCACTTGATCACTTTCGGAAGGACCATGGACGACTATCGAAGTCCCGGCTGGGACATCACTTTCAGCACCTCTGACCAACTTCATATTGCGCGCACAGACGCTTCGCGGGCCCACCTCGAGCGGACCCAATTCGAGTGGGCCCAGCGCACGCGAGCAGGTGATCGCCGTTGACCTGGCTGCTCTCGCTGCTCATCGGACTGCTCGTCGTCCTCCTCATCACCGTGGCCACCGGCTACTTCGTGGCACAGGAATTCGCGTACATGGCCGTCGACCGGTCCCGCCTCGGCGCGCGCTCGGCCGCCGGTGACCGCTCCGCCGACCGAGCCCTGGCGATCACCCGCCGCACCTCCTTCATGCTCTCGGGCGCTCAGCTCGGCATCACCGTCACGGGCCTCCTCGTCGGCTATGTCGCTGAACCGCTCATCGGCACAGCCGTCGGCGAAGCGCTCGGCGGCACACCGATCCCGCAGGGCACCGGCATCCTCATCGGCACCATGCTCGCCCTCCTGGTCTCGACGCTCATCCAGATGCTCTTCGGTGAACTCTTCCCGAAGAACCTCGCGATCGCCCGCCCCGAGGCGCTCGCCACCTGGCTCGCCCGCTCGACGTCGATCTACCTGCTGCTCTTCGGGTGGCTCATCACCGTCTTCGACAAGGCCTCGAACGCCCTGCTGCGCATCCTCGGCATCGAACCGGTACACGACGTCGACCACGCCGCGACCCCCCGCGACCTCAAACACATCGTCGCCGAATCGCGTGAGAGCGGCGACCTCGTCGACGAAGATTCCCTCGTCCTCGACCGGATCCTCGACTTCCCGCAGCAGACCGTTGAGCACGCCACCGTGCCGCGCTCACGGGTCGACGTCGTCACCGAGGACACGAGCCTCGCCGAGGTTCGCACACTCATGGCCACCGGCCACTCCCGGTACCCCGTACTCGATGCCAGGGGAGCGGTGATCGGCACCATCGACCTCCTCGACGTCCTCGCGGCCCCGACTGCAGACGCACCCTCCGCGGCCGCGGCCGCTGCCCCGACCACGGGCACGACCACCTCGGCGAGCGATTCGGCGAAGGATGGAGCCACCACCTCGGCGACGGATACCCTCCCCACCCTCCGCGACCTGCTCACCGAGCCGGTCTTCGTCCCCGAATCCCTGCCCCTGCCGGACGCGGTGGCCACGCTCATCGAGCACCGCGCGCAGATGGCCTGCGTCGTCGACGAATACGGCGGGTTCGCGGGGATCGTGACGATGGAAGACCTCGGTGAGGAGCTCGTCGGCGACATCGTCGACGAGCACGACACCGACGTCGAAGCCATCGTCGAGGACGGTGACGGGACCTGGTCAGCGCCGGGATCCATCCCCCTCGACGAGGTGGCCCGCACTCTCCAGCGCGAACTGCCGGACACTTCGGCGCAGACCCTGTCCGGGCTCGTCATCGAGCACGCGAAGGGCTTCCCCGAGGTCGGCGATCGGGTCGAGATCGCCCTGCCGATCGACCCCGCCGAGCTCGCCGACGCCGAACCGCCGAGCCCAATGACACTCCTCGCCGAGGTGGTCGACGTGGATTCGCACGTGCCCTCGCGGCTGCGGATCGGGATCGAGGTGGACCGATGAGCAATCCGTGGGTCATCATCGCCGTCACCGTCGCCATCATCGGCCTCAGCGCCTTCTTCGTCGCCGTCGAATTCGCGCTCATCGCCGCCAAACGGCACCGGCTTGAGGACGAAGCGGCGAACAGTCGCTCGGCCCGGGCGGCACTGCGCAGCTCGACCGAACTCTCGGTCCTCCTCGCCGGCTCCCAGCTGGGCATCACGGCGTGCACGCTCGCGCTCGGTGCGATCACGAAACCGGCGGTCCACCACTGGATCACCCCGCTCGCCGAGGCAGTCGGGCTTCCGCTGTGGATCGCCGACCTCACCGGGTTCGTCCTCGCGCTCATCATCGTCACGTTCCTCCACCTCGTCGTCGGTGAGATGGCGCCGAAATCGTGGGCCGTGGCCCATCCGGAGCGCTCGGCGATCATGCTCGCTTTGCCGATGCGGGCATTCATGGTCCTCACCCGGCCGCTTCTGCACGTGCTCAACTCCGCGGCGAACGCGTGCCTGCGCCTCGTCGGCGTCCAGCCCGTCGACGAGGTCGATCAGGGGCACACCTCGGACGACCTGCGGCAGCTGCTGCGACATTCGGCGCAGGTGGGCACGCTCGAACAGGATTCCTCGGATGCGCTGCTCGGGGCGCTCGAGCTCTCCCGGATCAGCCTCGACGAACTCGTCGCCGACCGTCCCGAGCCGGTCGTCATCGGTCCGGGCGCGACGGCAGGTCAAGTGCGCGCTGCTGCACATCAGACCCGCCACCGACGGATCCTTGTGCGCACCGAGGCGGGTGTTGTGCCTGATGAGGTCGTCCACGTCCGCGACGTGCTCGGTTTCGCGGAGGGGGATGACATCGCCGAGGCGGCCCGCCCGGTCACGGTGCTGCCGGGGTCGATGACCGTGGTCGCCGCGTTTTCCGCGATGCGGGCCGAGGGCACTCAGCTCGCCCTCGTCACCCGCACCGACGGCAGCCACGCGGTCGTCACGGTCACTGACGTCCTCCGCCACCTCCTCCCCGCTGAAAAGGCCCCCAGCTGACCCACCCGGATCCTCAATTGCTACCCGACGGCGGCCCAGCAACCTCGCGCCAGGTTGCTGGGCCGCCGTCGGGTAGCAATTAAGACTTCGAACCACTGATGCATCTATCAATGTATGCATCTGTTATCCTGAGGGTGTGAACGACATGCTGACGCTCCCCTGGGACCACATCGATGACGGTTCGCCGATCGCCGCGCGAATGGCCGCCTGGGCCGCGCGCGAGATCATCGAGCGGCGCTTCGAACCCGGCGCGCTGCTCACCGAGGCCGACCTCGCCGAGGCGCTCAAGGCCAGCCGCACCCCGGCACGGGAGGCGATGCTCCAGCTCGAACGCTGGCGGCTCGTCCGCCTCGTCCCGAAGAAGGGTGCGATCGTCACCACCGTGACCAGCGCCGAACGCCGCGACCTGCTGGCCGTGCGGGCGATGTTCGAGGTCGACGCAGTCCAATCACTCACCACCAGCGACGGCCTCGAACCCGTCGCCGCCGACCTCCGCGTCCTCCTCGACCGACAGAAGCAGGCGGTCAAGGACGGCGACACCCTCGACTTCGCCAGCGCCGACTACAGCTTCCACGCCCGCATCATCCGCAGCGGCGGCAACGCCGTCATCGACGAGATGCTCACGACCATGGGCCCCCGCCTCGCACGCCTGACCTATCAGGTCATCATCGACCGCCCGAGTTCACTCGACACCCTCTACGACGAACACGCCGAACTCACCGACCTCGCCGAGCGCGGCGACGTCGAGGCCTTCGGCACGCTCGTCCGCCGTCACATCGACGCCACGCACTTCGCCTGACGCCGCCGCTGAACCGCGCACCCAGCACACCTCACCACAGAGAACCACGAACCGTCGACACGGAATCGCAGCAATGACTTCAGAGACAGCCACAGACACCACCGCCCTGACCGTTGATACCCACACCGACACCTCCGTCGGCACCGACGCCCACCCCCGCCGAGGCGGCTCCGCCCCACCGCGTCATGCCTGGCTCCGGGTGGCTCCCGCGATGTTCCTCCTGGCCTGGGGCGGCAACCACTTCACCCCGCTCGTGCACATGTACGAAGAGGACGGCGGCTACGCCGTCTGGCAGGCGAACCTCCTGCTGGGCATGTACGTGGGCGGACTCATCCCGGGACTGCTGGCAGCCTCGGCGCTGTCGGATCGACGCGGACGCAAACCGATCCTCATCGCCGGAGCGATCGCTGCGATCCTCGGCAGCCTGTTCCTCGCGCTCGGCTTCAACCTCTTCTGGCTGTTGTGCGTCGGCCGCGTGCTTGCCGGCGTCGGAGTCGGTGTGGCGATGTCGGTGGGCACAAGCTGGATCAAGGAGCTCTCGTCACCGCCCTTCGACCACGCGGCCGGCATCACTGCCGGTGCCCGTCGCCCAGCACTCACCCTGACCTTGGGATTCGCCCTCGGTGCCTTGGTCACCGGGTGTCTGGCCCAGTGGGGGCCGGTGCCCGAGGTGACGCCGTATGCGGTTCACGGAGTGCTCAACCTCGTCGCACTCATCATCGTTCTCGCCGCGCCCGAATCGCTGCCGAAGCACCGCCGGTCGCAGCAGCACTGGTGGCAGGGACTGCGGATTCCGCTCGTCGGGCACCGCACCTTCGTGCGCCTCATCATCCCCGCAGCCCCCTGGGTCTTCGGCGCCGCCGGCATCGCCTACGCGGTCATGCCCGCTCTCGTCCAGGACGAGCTGGGGGAGTGGACGACCCTGTACGCGACCGTGCTCACCGTCGTCACCCTCGGCGCCGGGGCGCTCGTGCAGAACCTCGTCCCGCGGGTCAACCGGTGGACAGGCGGTCGCGGACTCGTCGTCGGGCTGGCGATGATGAGCCTCGGCATGATTCTCGCGGTCATCGCCGCACTCGTCGCCGATCCGGTCCTCGCCTTCGTCGTTGCGATCGTCCTCGGCCTCGCCTACGGCATCTGCGTCGTCTCCGGCCTCATCATCGTCCAGGCAATCGCCGAACCCGACGACCTGGCCGGAATCACCGGCGTCTACTACTCGCTCGCCTACTCGGGATTCCTGCTGCCGACCGTGCTCGCTGCGCTCCTGCCGTTCATGGGCTACAGCATCTCGCTCGGCGGGGTCGCGGTGATCTGCCTGCTCAGCCTCGGCGCCGTGTCACTGGGGTCGATGCCGACGGGGTCGCGGCGCACCAACTGATAGTCGGCGCCGCGCCTCGCTCCGGTCATCGATCGGTTCCATGCGCGCTCCCTGTATGCTCACGCGTCGAGAGTGCGACCCGGCGAGAGGCGCGGAGGATCTCATCCGAAAGCTCCGGGTCTGATACGGCGCGCGCCAGCACGATGCCCCCAACCAGTCGTGCGGCGTCGGCGACGGCATGATCCCTGCTCATGCCGGCCCGCTCCAGTGCGTCAAAGAGATCTCGAACACCTTGTTCGTATGCGAGGCGGAGATCGGCGTCGTCGCTCCGCCAGCGCGCTCACGGGGCATCCGGCGGCTCGGTCGTCACGATGAGCAGGTGAGAGGTAGCTGTCGACGAACGAGTGATGGGTTGTTTGCACCTTGTCCGTGCCGTCATGGACGAGGGCAGCACGACGTCGTGCAATGGCAAATCGTGCCGCCTCAACAAGCAGCGACGCTCTCGAAGAGAACTGTTTGTAGAAGCCGCCGGTCGTGAGCCCAGCGCCGCCGGTCACAGCGGCTACCGTCATCGCTTCGGCACCGCCGGTGCACAGGAGCTCCGAAGCGATCTCGATCATTTGATCACGGTGTGCCTGAGCTTGAGCTCGCGAGACTCGGGGCATGTCAATTCCGTCCTGATCGTATAGATTATTTTTAACATCTATTTTGCCACGAGCGGAGGAACATACGTATGAATGCTTGTTTTGACGGGTCTGTGGCGTTGGTGACGGGCGGTCAGCGAGGCTTGGGGAGAGCTTTTGCAGACGAACTGCTGCGGCGCGGTGCAACTCTGGTGTATGTGACGTCGCGCCATCCAGAGCCTACGGGTGACACGCGAATAGTGCCCCTGGAGCTCGATGTCACGGATGACGCGCAGGTGGCTGCTCTTCCTGATTCAGCGCCGAACGTGAACCTGCTGATAAATAGTGCAGGCGTCTCGGTTGCCACCCCTCTGCTCCAGGCCTCGTGGGAGGACATCATCGGGAACTTCGAGGCGAATGCATATGGCCCGCTGCGCGTCGTGCGAGCCATGGCTCCGGTCTTGGCGGGAGCATCACCGAGCCGCCTGGTGAACGTGCACTCTGTGCTCTCTTGGATTGCCGGTTATGGTGCTTACGGTGCGTCCAAGGCGGCATTGTGGGCGATCTCGAATCAGCTTCGAATCGAGCTGGCTGGGCAAGGAACGACTGTGACCGGGGTGCATCTCGGACTCGCGGACACGGACATGACCGCAGGTGTCCCTGGTCCCAAACTCGCTCCCGACTTTGTCGCAGCTACCGTCCTCGACGGCGTCGCGAACGGTGCGACGGAGGTTTTGGTCGACGAGATCAGTCAGACCGTGAAAAACCAGCTCTCTGGGCCTGTCGAAGCTCTCGTCCTCGGCTCCGCCTGATGGCGCCGTCCGATAGGGGCGCAGCGGCGCTCATGTGAGCGCTGCGCATGACCCCGAGTACCTGGGATCGCCGACGGATTGTCAGCGGCTGCATCGGGGACGGTAACGATTGCCGGGCGGATGTCGCGGCATGCAGTGACGAGGGGGCGGGCGGGAGGAAGTCCGTGTGGCGCAGTCGATAGTAGACGCCGGCAAGGTTGCAGGGTGCAACCGTCGATTGAGCGATGACAACTCCGGAGACCCTGCACGCGCCGTCGCTCGTGACCTCGAGGGTTCCGGTCCCGATGATGAGAGAAACGGGTTCGGTGTGATGAGCGCGATGGCCGGCTCATTTACCGAGGCCACTACATATTGTCGTCGCCAGGCAGAATCCCAAGCGGTCGGTCCCTCGAACCATCCGATTGCAATGGCCTCAAGAAGGTGCGATGTCCCATCCGTCTAGGACTGCGGTGAGTCCGGTCCGGGCTTCCAGGTACAGCGACTGCACGCTGACCTCGTCGCCGTTTACCGCGCGTCGAGCCCATTCGTCGAACGCTTGGCGCACCAGTGTGGAAACGAGTGCGACGATGCACCTGCTCGTCAGCAGATCATTTCCGGATATCTGCGCTGCTGCTTCCGCAAGTTCGGAGACATGGGTCTCATCCCGCGCCAGTGTGATCGCCAGCAGGTCCGGCTCGTTCAGGGCGAGCCGGCGTAGTCGCAGTGCTCGCTCATGCTCGGTGCGTGGCTTGGCGTCGAACGCAGTAACCTCGGCGAGCCATCCTTGCTCCAGCGCAGCAGCGAGGGGCACTCCTTCTGCGGTTCTGGCAAGAGTGACCGCGATCGCGGTTTCCCAGCCTCGGTCGTCGGAGAAGACGGCGTGCTCTTTGGTCGGTGCATACCGGAAGAACGTCCGTTGAGCGACGCCGGCCTGTTCAGCGATGTCATCGACTGTCGTTGCTCGCACGCCCTGGGATTCGAACAGTAACAGCGCCGCATCGGCGATCTCCCGCATCGTCTCGCGACGTCTTCGTTCGCGCAGGCCG
The DNA here is from genome assembly GCF_011617245.1 of Brevibacterium atlanticum. Taxonomy (NCBI): domain Bacteria; kingdom Bacillati; phylum Actinomycetota; class Actinomycetes; order Micrococcales; family Brevibacteriaceae; genus Brevibacterium; species Brevibacterium atlanticum. The sequence goes on from NZ_CP050152.1 coordinate 650,896, forward strand.
ACCGCGGGCTCGGATGGAACCTGTTGATCACACATGATGTCATAGTACAGTATGTGCCGTATTGGCAGATACTGTCATGTATCCTGGCTCAGGCTCGATAGCCTGCCCGCCCGAAGACGAACACACGAAGGACACACATGAGCACACAAGAGCACCCGCCCGCCACTGAGGATCCTGCCGCAACGACGCGTAAGCATGGAAGGTCGGTCATCGCGCTCCTCGTCGGTTCGGCTTTCGTCGTGATCCTCAACGAGACGATCATGAGCGTGGCGCTGCCGAGTCTCATGGTCGACCTGAGTATCTCGGCGAGCACGGCGCAGTGGCTCACGACTGGCTTCCTACTGACGATGGCCGTCGTGATTCCGCTCACCGGCTACCTCCTGGATCGCTTCTCGCTGCGTGCGCTCTTTCTCACGGCGATGTCCGCATTTTCACTCGGTACCCTGGTAGCGGCCCTTGCGCCTGGATTCGGAATTCTTCTGGCAGGGCGAGTGGTGCAGGCATCAGGTACGGCGATCATGATGCCGTTGCTCTTTACGACTGTGCTGAACGTCGTCGAGCCGTCACGGAGAGGCCGCATGATGGGCGTGATTTCGGTTGTCATGGCCGTCGCACCGGCGGTCGGGCCGACTGTTTCGGGCATAATCCTTGCAGTCTTGGACTGGCGGTGGATGTTCTGGATTGTGCTGCCGATTGCACTCATCGCGCTGGCACTGGGCGCCGTGTGGGTGCGCAACGTGACAGAGCTGCGTGAGGCACGTTTCGATCTGTTGTCCGTCGTCTTGTCGGCGTTGGGCTTCGGCGGTCTGATCTTCGGCCTCAGTTCGATCGGCGAATCAGCTTCCGGGCATGCGCCGATCGCTCCGTGGATTCCCATCGTCATCGGTTCAGCTGCGTTGCTGGCATTCGTCATCCGCCAGATCGCTCTGCAGCGTACCGACAGCGCCCTTCTGGACCTGCGCACTTTCCGGTCGCGTTCGTTCACGCTCGCGATCGTCCTCGTTACGGTGGTTTTTGCCGCTCTGTTCGGCTCTCTGATCCTGTTACCGATGTATCTCCAGCAGGTGCTGGGGGTCGACACGCTCAGCGTCGGACTGATCCTTTTGCCCGGAGGTGTCCTCATGGGCGCGGCGGCTCCGCTGGTCGGCTCGCTGTTCGACCGCTTTGGACCGACGCCGCTCGTGATTCCCGGGATGACCGTGGCCGCGCTCGCGTTGTGGGGAATGGCCACTTTCGGACTCAACACGCCTATCTGGTGGATCATCGTCGTGCAGATGACTCTCAACGCGGGGCTCGCGTTCGTATTCACTCCGCTGCTCACATCGGCGCTCGGAGCCTTGCCCGCGGCTCTCTACTCGCACGGCAGTGCCACACTCAGCACGATCCAGCAGGTCGCTGGTGCCGCTGGCACCGCTCTGTTCGTCACCCTCATGTCCGTGCAGTCGGCGACGGCCGGGAAGATGGGGGCGGACCTTGCGGAGTCGACGGCGCACGGAACTCATTCCGCTTTCGTAGTGGGGGCATCCATGGCATCAGTGGGCATTCTGCTTGCGTGTTTCGTGCGACGTCCCGAGGGTGGCGGCACACGAACACCGATTCCGCACTGATCGCGTTCCCTCGGACATGAGGTGTCGTAGACGGCGGATGCAATAGTGGTGCCGCCAGGTAGCCGTTGCAGTGGATGTTCCAGATCCACACGGCTTCCTGCCGTTGGTCTTCTGAGGTCGAGGTGCAGGCGTAGAGGAACTCTTCGGTGACGATCCGCTTGATGTGAGTGATGCCGCGGTGCCGTCGCCTAAACCGTAGTCCAATTCGTGCTCGGCTGCCGCCGGCGCCACGGCAGGTCGTCAGCAGATCAACATGTCAGACTGACAACCCCGAATAGAGTGTGCACGCCATAATTCCATAACAAGGCGCTCCGCTCTGCTGCCGACTCGTCGCCTCTGCGGCAAACCGCTCCTGAGTGCAAAGTAAGAATCTCGCCGCTATCGGCCCTCGAGGGGCCGTCATCGGCCACGTGATGGGACGACTGGCTGACCCACTTGCAATTCGGGCGACAACTTATATCCTGTGCGCGGTCTTACCGAGCGGCGATGTTTCGGGACCACCTACTGCAAGGGACCCAGGTATGCGACTGGTTGAGGGGAAGCGTGTGGTTCACCCCGCACATGGTGTATTGACGATCACTGGCGTGTCAATGAGGACCGTCAATGGATCGACCAGAGAATGGGCGATCGCGAGGTGTCTGGCTCCTGCGTTGACCATCGAGTTTCCAGTCGAAAACGTGGGCCTGATCGGTCTGCGCGAGCCCTTGGGACGTTCGGCGGCCCAATCGATACTTGATTCGATGGGCGCGCTCAGCCAGAGCGAACCGGAGAACTGGTCGCGCCGCTTCAAAGCGAACGAGGAGAAATTGGCATCGGGCCGCCCGGAACGCCTCGCTGAAGTCGTACAGAGCCTCTACGTCCGCAAATCCAAAAGTGAGCTTTCAGCAGGCGAGCGTAAGCTTCTGCTCGCGGCTTCTGACCTCCTCGCCGGTGAGCTGTCCGTCGCCTTGGGGATGACAATCGATGCGGCTCTCGAGCGAATCGATCAACAGCTTTCATAGGTGATGGCCACTCTTGCGAGCTGTGGTCGGGAAGGCGAACGAATTCCCGTGCATCGCGACCCATGGATGAGTCTTGCGTCTCACCGCTGAGGGCAGATGTGCGGACATTGTTGGTAGTTGCTCTGACAGGGCAGGTGATCTGGCTCCCGCAGTATGTTGCGAGAGGAAAATCCGTGGGCGGGACACTGAGTCAATGTCCCGCCCACGGCCATCATTCGGCGCAGCTCAAGGTGAGATCACCCGAGAAATCAATGCGTGATGTCGATGGAGACGTGTTTTCTCTGAGTGAAGCTCTCGATCATGCCTTCGAGTGAGAACTCTCGACCGATTCCGCTGCGCTTGTAACCGCCGTAGGACTGTCCGAGAACTTGTCCTCCGCCCTGATTGACCTGGATCCATCCGGCCTCGATCGAATGAGCGGCACGCAGCGCCTTGCCGACGTCGTGTGTCCAGATGAATGCCGACAGCCCGTAGTGCGTGTCGTTGGCCATCCGGATCACTTCGTCCTCGTCATCCCAGGGAATGACGCACATGACGGGGCCGAAGATCTCCTCCTGTGCAATGCGCCAGTCATTCTCCACACCGACGATCACGGTCGGCTCGACGTAGTATCCCTCGGACAACGGACCTTCGGTGGGCGGTTGTCCACCGATGGCGACGGTAGTGCTTTCGCGGTTGATCCCCTCTTCGATGTAGCTGCAGACTTGTTCGAACTGCTTCTTGTTGACGATTGCGCCGATGTCAGAGTCTTCGTCGAGAGGGTCGCCGACTTTGAGTTTGGCAAGGTGCTTCTTGAGCTTTTCGACGAATGAGTCGAGAATGCTCCGGTGCACAAAGAGGCGAGATCCAGCAGTACATGATTGGCCTTGACGCACGAAACGCATTCCGGTGATCGTGCCCTCGGCAACCCAATCCTCGTCGGCATCCGGATATACGATCTGAGGGTTCTTGCCACCCAGCTCAAGTGAAACCGGAAGGATCCGGTCCGAGGCGACGGACATCACTCGTGAGCCCACTCCGGTGGAGCCGGTGAATGACAGCTTCTGCACATTGGGGTGGGCGATGAGCGCCTCTCCGGCCTCGGCGCCGAAACCGACGACAACGTTGAGGACGCCGTGTGGAAGGTGCTCATTGGCGATTTTGGCGATCTCAAGGACGGCCAGAGGGGCGTCTTGGGCTGCTTTGAGCACGACCGTGTTGCCAGCAGCGATCGCCGAAGCAATCTTCATCACCGCCAGTTGCACTGGTGCGTTCCACGGGGTGATCGCTCCGACCACTCCCAGCGGTTCGCGACGAGAGTAGTCCAAAGCTGTTGCTTTGAGCGGGATCGTTTCACCTTTGGTCTCTCCGGAGAGTGAGCCGAAGTATCGGAACACATCGACGGCGAAGGCAACTTCTCCCCTCGATTGTGTCCGCAGCGCATTGCCGTTCTCCAACGAGATGATGCGTGCTATGCGTTCCGCGTGAGGCTCGAGTGCGTCAGCGATCTGTTGAAGAATGCGTCCTCGGCTGCGAGGCGCGGTATCCCTCCACATTGGAAAAGCATGAGCGGCTGCGGAGACTGCCGCATCGACATCCGCCTCACCGCCCCGCGGAACTCGTGCGATCTCATTGCGATCTCTGGGGCTTTCAACGGTGATCCATTCGTCGCTTTGTGCCGCGACCCACTGACCATCGATCAGATTCAGGTATTCATCGGAAAGCTGTGCGGTAACTGTAGCCATGAGTGTAGTACCTCCAAGAAGTATTGCGTGTATCGGTCAGGTTGTGTGTCGCCGAGTGGTTCCGTGCCAGAGTGGGGAGACGACCCCGACCCTGGGCTCCGGCGCCTACTTCACGCCGACTGTGGTGATGACTGCCGAGGAATCGAGATGTCCGCTGTTCACCGAAAGCTCATCGAGTTTGCTTTTCGCCCCGAGACCGACGACGAGTTCGACTCCTGCGCTGTCGGCGGCAGTGGCGGCGAGACCAAGGTCCTTAGCAAGCAGGCTGGCGGCAAATTTGGGCGCATAGTCATGATCAGCGGCGGATCCTTCGACGAGTCCAGGGAGCGGGCAGAAATTGTGCAGTGCCCAGCAGTCGCCCGACGAGGTGCTGAGGACGTCGAAGAGCTTCTCCGGCGAGAGACCGAGCCGCTCTGCGAAAGTGAATGCTTCCGAGAGTGCGACAAGGCTGCTGCCGAAGACCATCTGATTCGCTGCCTTGGCTACTTGACCCGACCCGGGTCCCCCGGCTTGGACGATTCGCGAACCCATCGTGGTGAAGAGTTCGCGCACTTCGTCGACAGTCTCGGACTCTCCGCCGATCATGAAAGTCAGAGTGCCCGCCTCGGCTCCGGCGAGACCACCGGAAACAGGAGCATCGAGGATCTTCAAGCCGAGTGAGCCTCCTCGTTCATGGAGGTCGCGAGTCGTCGGTACATCGATTGTCGACGAATCGATGACGATGCTGCCGGGCGGGAGAACAGATAAGGGGCTGTCTTCGCCGAGGAGCGCCTGTCGTACATGTTCGCCTTTGGGAAGCATCGTTATGAGCACGCTAGCGCCTTCGGCCGCAGCAGTCGCAGACGACGCGACGTGAACACCACTGTCTGTCGCCTTCTGTCGGGCCTCATCGATAAGGTCGAAGCCCTGTACCTCATAACCGGCTTTGACGAGATTGGCCGCCATCGGCCCGCCCATCGTCCCCAGACCTATGAATCCAATTGTGGTCATCATTTCCTGCCTTCATTGGTAACAAATGCCGTTACCCACTATTGGGTATGGATCGGTGCACGAACAAGACGAAGATCGGCATCCATGATGTGCAAGAATGCACAATATGAACTTTCAGGATCTCAGGTATTTCCTCGCCCTCACCCGCTACGGCAGACTCTCAATTGCTGCACAGAGGCTTGAAGTGGAGCACACTACGATCCGCCGTCGTGTCAGCGCACTTGAGAAGGATCTCGGAGTCCGCCTTTTCGATAAGACGCCGAGTGGATGGGTCTTGACGGCTGCGGGACAGCGACTGCTGCCCCACGCACAGAAGATCGAGCAGGAAGCGGACGCGGCGCAGGCAGCCGTCAGTGATCGGAAGCATCGCCCCCAGGGAACTGTCCGGATCGTCGCCACAGATGGATTCGGCGGGGGAGTGATCGCACCAAGTCTGGGGCGGCTTCGAGCTGAGTATCCTGAGATCGATGTCGAGCTCGTGACGACCAGCAACCTGCTCAGTTACGCAGTCGGCGAATTCGACATTGCCGTGACTCTGCACCGACCGGAGCGGCCCGGTTTCAGCATGACGCACCTGTGTGAGTACGATCTGCGACTGTATGGAAACTCTCGGTATCTCGACCAGAATCCGCCGATCAGCGAGGAACGCGACCTTTCCGCTCACGATATCGTGTGGTTCGTCGAGTCGCTGCTGGATCTTCCTGAACTGCAAAGCGCTCAGGGTCTGGCTACCAAAGCGAACATCGTCTTCCGAACGACGAATCTCTTCGCCCAAGTGGAAGCGGCGGCGAGTGGCGTCGGTCTTGGTCTTCTGCCGTGTTTTCTCGCCCACCATGACTCCCGTCTGCAACCTGTACTGCATTCTCGTGTCAGAGCCAGGCGAAGCTTCTGGATGATCGTTCCCTCGCGACTGGCGAACACTGAGCGGGTGTCGGCCGTGTGTGAACATCTCGTTGCGATGGCCCGTGCGGAGGCCGGTCGTCTCGTGCCGCCAATCGACACAGACGAATACGGCGATCCGATGGAAGGCGTCGAACGCGAGTGAACTCCATGGCAGAGACGATCTGCTGATCGGCGGCGTTCGAACCATGCAAAGGTCGAAGGGCGAGCTCATCTCTCGCCCGAGGGTGCCCGGCGTAGTGTGCGGTGTTGATGCTCTCGTAGTGTCGGATCGTGGATCCATGGTGGCCACTCGATGGTAACGTAAGGAAAGCAAACCTAAGTATGGGCGTTGTGCAGGCTTTACCCGAGTCTTCAGCCATCGACGCCGCCGACGAGCCGCAGCGGAGGGATACTATCTCTTTTCATGTCCCACAGGGCGTCGCGCCTGACGGCGCCGGCGACCGGCCGAGTGTTCTTGGGCAGCTGCCGCCGCGCGACACGACTGCTCTCGTCCGAGACGTCCGAGATCGGTTGCGCCTTGCCATCGTCTTAGGGGAGATTCAAACCGGATCACGGCTCAATCAGGTGAAGCTGGCGCAGCAGTTGGGCGTAAGCCGCATGCCGGTGCGAACAGCCATCACTGAGTTGGTGACCGAAGGGATTCTTGAAGTCGTGCCGGGCGGCGGTGTCATCGTGAGTCCGCTGACCGCAGACGACGTGCGCAATGTTTTCGAGGTGCGCGGCGCATTGGAGATTCGCGCGGCTCGAACTGTCGCCGTAGACCAGCCGACTTGGGGGATTGCGAAGATCGAAAAGATCGTCGATGCGCACAGATCTCATTTCCACGAGTATGCGCCAGCGCAGTTGCTCACGGCCGATCGTGACTTCCATATGGCCATCCTCGATGCGACGGGAAACCCTTTCTTCCGTCGATCCATCATGCCGGTATGGTCGACTGTCGAACGTGCCATGGTCCAGGTGCTCAATCTGAGTGAGGTCTTTGAGCAGGCTTGGACGCAGCACGATCAGATAGCTCGGGCTATCCGCGCGGGTGACGCAGACGAGGTCGAAGCAACTTCCCGCGAGCACCTGGAATTCGCCGCAGAGGCACTTGCCCGGGCGATCCTCGTCGATTCTGCAGACCCTGCGACCGGGGTGACGTGACGGCCAGCTCTGAAAGCAGCCGCTGACCCGGTCGCAGGGGACAGCAGGAATGATTGTCAGAGGTCGAGCACGAGCCGTGGGCACTTCGCGCGAGAACAGCACGGCATCATGACCTCGTTTGATTCTTTCTCCTGGTCGGTGAGGAAGGAGTCTCGATGGTCGGGGACTCCGTCGAGAACGACGGTCTCACAGGTACCACAGGTTCCTTCCCTGCAGGAAGTCGGTATGTGAATTCCAGCAGCCTCGAGAGCTTCGACGATAGACTGATCAGCTGCGACGTCAATGACTTGCCCACTCTCGTCGAGCTCGACTTCGAACGCCGTGTTCTCACCTGACAATGCATTCTTGCTTGGACGGAAGCGTTCGACATGGAGAGTGCCCTTCGGCCACCGCTCGCATTGCTTCTCGACCGCGTCCAGGAGCGGCCCGGGACCACAGCAGAATACTGCCACATTGTCGCGGGGGTTTGCGAGGAGCGTGTCCAGGTCGATGATGCCGGCGCGGTCTTGTGGCCAGAACTCCACCTTCTCGCCGTGCAATGCGAGTGTATCGATGAAGGCCATCGAGGCCTCCGATCGACCACCGTAGGTAAGTCGCCAAGGCTTGCCGTTCGATTCGCAGTGCGCAATCATCGGCAAGAGCGGAGTGATCCCGATTCCGCCGGCGATGAAGATGTACTCGTCGGCATCGACAAGGCTGAAGTTGTTCCGAGGGCCACGAATTCTTATTCGATCGCCGACCTTCAGCTCCTCATGCATCCATTGTGAGCCGCCGCGGCTTTCGGGTTCCTTCAGAACGGCAATTCTCCAACTGTGAGGAGTCTCTGTGCTGCCGCACAGAGAGTACTGTCGTTCGAGATCGGGGCCGATGAGAACATCGATGTGAGCTCCTGGTTCCCACGGTGGAAGCTCGTCGCCCTCGGCATGGACGAACTCGATCGAGCGTACTCCGTCTGCCTCGTCTGTGATATCAGCGATGGTTGTCTCGAGCTCGACGACGTCGATGTTGTTAGCGCGTGTCTTCAGCGCGGTGGGGGAATTCATAAGTGCCCTCCAGATGGGATGTGGACGCTGCGATCGCAGTGATCGTTCGTTCGCTCAGCAGATGCCGAGCAATTGTGTTGAGGCCGGAAGGAACTGCGCCGGGCGCACAGGTGAGAAAGTTGTATTGATGCCCGGCGCAGTTCCCTGCGGCAGCGGTCTCAGTCGGTGGATGTGGCCGTGGCCACAGCGCAGGGGGCTGTTCTCAGCTTCTTGCTCTGAGTTCCTTTGCGCCGGCGGCTGGTGTCGACCACGACCATCTCATCTTCGATGCCGACTGCGTAGCCTTCCATCACGTGCGGACCCTTCTGTACTCCGCCATCGGGGTCGACGACGTCTTCTGGAGAACCGGAGACGACTTCGACGTCGTATTTGCGGACTTTGGTATTGCGTGGGTCGTACCACGACTGGCCGGTGTGGATATCGAATTCCCATTGGTGCCAAGGACACCGCAAGGACTTGCCACGTTGGTAGTCGATCTTCTCATCGGGTCCCTCCGCTTCCGAGACCCCGAAGATGGTGCCGTAGGCTGCGAGCTGGGCACCGGCGTGAGGACATTGGTTCAGCAGGGCGACGTACTCGCCGTCGATGTTGAATACGCCGATCGACCGGCCCTCGAGTTCAACGATTTTGCGTTCTCCGGGGGCTATCTCCGTTGCATTGGCGACGACATATTTGGTCATGATTCGGTGACCTCCAGTCCGAAGAACTTCTGGCCGTTCTTGCGCAGGATCTTCTCGCGCAGATCCTGGGGGAAGCTCGGCGGAAAGACGGTTTCCGGGGAATCGAAGTCGAAATGAGGATAATCCGAGGCGTAGAGTACGTTGTCTGCGCAGAATTCCTCGATCATGTCGGCAAGGTGTGCCGGCTTCTCCGGTTCGTCAATGGGCTGAGTGGAAGCCCAGATGTGATCGTGGATGTATTCGCTTGGCTTGCGTTGCAGATCCACTTCGCTGCTGAGGGTCTTCCAGTGGTACTCCAATCGCTCAAGAAGTGAGGCGAAGTGGACGACGTTTCCTTCGACGAACATGATCTTCAGTTCTGGGTACCTGTCGAAGGTTCCGGACAGGATCAGGCTCAGCATCTGTGACTGGAAGCTCTGGACATGACCGACGTGGTATTCGGTGTGGTAAGACGTCCAGCCGGTGCCGGTGTTGGCATGTCCGCCGCCGGTGGACAGGTGGAATTGGAACGGTAGGCCCGCTTCGATCGCAGCTTCGTACAGTGGCCAATACCGACGGCTGCCCAGCGGTTCGAGCGTCTTGCTGAGGCCCAGGATGGACACCACTCCGGGGTCGTCACCGACTCGCTTGATCTCCTTGATGGCAAACTCCGGGCAGTCGAGAGTGACGGGAATCGCCGCCCTCAGCCGTGGGTCCGGGTACACGAGACATTCAAGCTGCCAGTCGTTGATGGCCGAGCACAGCACAGCGCCCAGTTCCGGATTCAGCGCCTGCGAGGCCGGGTTGAGCGTCTGGCCGCCGGGTGCCAGGCATTGGAGAACGCCGAGCTGGACATTGTGCAGATCCAGCAGCTGCTCTTGAATCAGGCCGAGGTCGGAGCCGGGAAAACCGTTCTCCGGCCAGGCATCCGCCCGCATCGCTCCACCGTACATCTGTGGGTACTCGCCGATGGACTGCAGACCATTGGTCGTTCGGACCCCGTACTCGTCCATGTGCTTTCGCCATTTGGCCGGCAGATATGTGTTGATCTTTCCTTCCTGGGGTGTCGGGTGAATATCGACATCGATCACCCCGGTGTCGACGACGGGGGCTCCCAGAATTCCAGTGGCTTCTACTCGATCGATGGTAGTCATCGTTTCATTCCTTTCCTGAAGTGGGGACGACAAGGCGGTAGAGGTCTGCGGCATTGTGCTGATAGATCCGGTCCAGCAGCGAAGAATCGTTGGTTCCGGTCTCGATGCCGCGGGGGGCGGAACGGTGGTTGTGCGGATAGTCGCTCGAATAGACGAGGAGGCGATCTGACCCCATTCGATCGACGATGGTGTCGAGGCGACCTGGTTCCTCGGCGCCGTCAGCGGGTGCAGTGGTGAAGCGGAAATGTTCGCGGATGAGCTCGGACGGCGCTCGGTCGAGCCAGGGGATGTCGGGCCGGTAGCTCTTCCACAGCTTGTCGAACTTCCACATGAACGGTGGAAGCCAATTGAACCCCGCCTCTGTCACGACGACCTTGGTGTTCGGAAACTTCTGCAGGACGCCTTCCGAGACGATTGACGCGAGCTGAGCTTCGAAATTCGCTTGTTGGCCTACGTACCATTCGAGGTACGTCGTCGGCCAGCCGACCGACGTCGGGGCCTGTCTAAAGACTCCTCCGATATGAATGGCTACGGGCAGGCCGGCCTGCTCAGCGGCTTCCCAGATGGGCCAGTTGATTTCTCGCCCGAGCAGCACTTCCGACTGGCCGAGGACGAGCACTTGGACGAAACGGCTATCTCTGTCCGCCCAGTAGGCGATCTCATCGGCGGCCGCTCGTGGTGTGCCCATGGGGACGACGATCGACGCGCGGAGACGTGGATCGCGGTCGAGCCACTCATGTGCGATCCATTCATTCAACGCCCGCGCATGTGCCGCTTCGCGTCTCGGCTGATGAATCTGCTGAACGGCATAGAGACAATTGAGGACGGCGTAGTCGGCGAATCCGTCGGCGAAGACGTCTTTGGTCAAAGATTCCACCGAGGTGGCCGCGCGCCCATCATCATCGACGGAGACGCCCGGGCGCTGTGCAATCGCGGATCCACGTGGGTGGTAGTTGGGCTCATAGTTGGGGGATAGGGCCGCCACCATCTGGTCGCCCCAATACTCATCCAAATAGGGGAGCAGGGAGTTCGGCGACGGCAATATCGGATGGACGTCACAGTCCACAACCGCTGACCGGACGTTCGTATCCGCGCTGAGAGGCGCTTGATCGGCAATGCTCGTACTCATGATTTCGGTTTCACCTAACTCTCTTAGGAATGCCTCGTGGTCTGTCACAAGGAGACGGTCGACCGGGTGCCGAGCGGAGTCTGCAGCCGGGTTCTGGAATTGAGCTGCGATGGACGATCAAACTCGACCGGTCCGCAGCAAGGAGTTGCCAAGTCGGCGGTGATCGCCGGCTGCCATCTTCGGCAGTTCGCAACACCGTGGGATCCGTAGGAGTGACGTCGGCAGGGCATCTGCCGGAAGGACGTTCGCCAGGTATCAGACATTGACGCACTCCGATCAAATTGTTAGCCTCATCACTACGTGGATCCAGAGTCCAGGATACACATTCGGCGAATCTTCGCCAAGCCCCACAGCAATTCGACGGCACAGAGAGGCGCCGTGTGATGCAGGTGGGCATATCCAATAGGAGTTGAGAACCCTTGCCTGATCTCAGTCAAGCAACAGTCAAGACACCCGTCGGCACGCAGGATGGTCAAAAGAACGGAGCAAAGAAGCGCGGCCTGGCGCGGGTCGCCGCAGCCAGCCTGATCGGAACCACAATCGAGTACTATGACTTCTTCATCTACGGGACGGCCGCTGCTCTGGTCTTTCCTACGGTGTTCTTTCCTGCGGCCGATCCCGCCGTGGGAACCATCGCCTCATTTGCGACGTTCTCGGTCGCCTTCTTCGCCCGTCCGGTCGGTGCCGTTCTTCTGGGTCACTTCGGAGACAAGATCGGACGCAAACGCACACTGGTGTGGACGCTCATGGTCATGGGTGTCTCGACCATCGGAATCGGTCTCATGCCAGGGTACGGAGTGGGAGTCTTCGGGGTGTTCGAAGGGGGCATTGGGATCTGGGCACCGATCATTTTGACGGCTATGCGTTTCTTGCAGGGCTTCGCTGTCGGCGGCGAATGGGCTGGAGCGACATTGCTCACCGCCGAATACGCTCCGAACGGCAAGCGCGGACGAATGGCGATCTATCCGCAATTGGGTCCCTCGATCGCGTTCTTCCTCTCCAGCGGAACTTTCTTCATCGCATCTGCCACAGTCGGAGCCAGCAGCACTGCCTTCTTGGAATACGGTTGGCGAATCCCCTTCATCGCGTCGTCGGTCCTTGTCATCTTCGGCCTGTGGGTGAGGTTGGCAGTTGATGAGACGCCCGTGTTCAAGGCGCAGCAGGCTGCAGGCGTCACGTCCCGCAGGGAGCAGAAGCTGCCTTTCGTCGAGGTCCTCCGTGACCAGTGGAAAGAAGTGCTCATCGCCTCTGGCGCTATGGCTACGCTCTTTGCGCTGTTCTATATCGGTACGGCCTTCCTGACCAACTACGGCACAGGGGACCTCGGATTCAGTCGCACGACGCTTCTGGGCATGGGGATGATCTCGTCTCTGGTGTTCGGCGCAGCAACGATTGTGGCGGCGATTCTCTCTGATCGGATCGGCCGGCTCAAGATCATCCGCACAGTGCTGGTTCTGTCTGTGCCATGGACACTGCTTCTGTTCCCCCTGATCGACACCGGGTCCGCGTTCGCGCTCTGGGCAGGAATCACCGGCACATTGGTGCTGTACGGCCTTGCGTATGGACCCACTGGTGCAATGCTTCCGGAGATGTTCGCCTCTCGGTTCAGATATACCGGCGCGGGGCTTGTCTACAACTTTGCGGGGATCCTCGGCGGAGCGATCCCTCCACTGCTCGCAGCGCAGATCATCATGACGAACGACAGCGTATGGGTCGGCGTGATGCTTGCAGCCATCTCGGCACTCTCTGTCGTCTGTGTCATCTTCATCCCGGAAACCAAGGAGCGCACGATGGAACCGGTTGAAAATTAGTCGACGACCTTCCCTGAGGTTGCGGTGCTGTTCTTCCGCAATGTCTAGTCGGCGAGATTCGGAGGCGCCCTGCCCGACGAGGCATGATTGGGTGGGGCGCCCGGTATGATAAGGCGGGTCCGAGGCCGCGCTTTCCTCCCGTGGAGCGGACGAGCGCGACCTGGCGACGGCGCCCATGTGGACTGTTGATTCGCAAAGGAGCGAGATTGTGAGACCGATAGCAGATACGCGGCTGAAGGTGGTCGCGTGAGAGAGACTCCGACACTTCCTTGGGTGAGCGAGCAGGGTTTGCCGACGGTGGCATCGAAGATTTCGGCCTGGGCGGCGCGGGAGGTCATTGAGTGTCGCATTGATTCGGGTTCTCTGCTGACTGAGTCCGATCTTGCGCGGGCACTCGGAGCTAGTCGCACACCGGCGCGGGAGGCCATGCTCGAGCTGGAACGTTGGGGGCTGGTCCGCCTCGTGCCGAAGAAGGGAGCAATCGTGACGTCTGTGACCATGAAGGATCGACATGACCTGCTCGCTGTGCGGACAATGTTTGAAACCGGCGCCGTGCAGTCAGCGCTCGCGAGCTCGGAGCTTGAGCGGCTTGCCGTGGATCTGCGGTATCTCCTCGGTGAGCAGCGACAGGCATACGAAGCCGGCGATCTGCTTCGCTTCGCGGCCGTCGACTTCTCATTTCACGCCCGCATCATCGGGAGCGGGAACAACGAAGTCGTCAATGAGCTCCTGGCGACAATGGGGCCGCGGTTGGCGAGGCTGACGTACCGGGCTGTCCTTGATCACCCGGAGATCCTCCCCTCGCTCCTTGCTGAACACGAGCGATTGATCGAGCGTGCGGAGTGCAGAGACGCGCTCGGGTTCGGACGGCTTGTGAAGGATCACATCTGGGACTCGCATTCCGCGATTCCCGTGAAGAGCTGAGCTCGCCGAGTCTGAAGCGTGCGATCGGCGTGGCGCGAGAACGCGTGTGTGAACCGGGCCGGCGGACTGTCCGATGCCCCTCGCGATGAGTGGAGGCCTGGTGACCGCCCCTCGCAACCTTCTTGTCGAGACGCGCTGAGGTGAGATCGATTCGAGTCAGGCGATTGACTGTTTCCCCGCAGCTTCGGTCTCGGTTGCAGAACCCTATGGTCGCCCGGCGGGATTTCCGCGATTGTCGACCCAGATGTCCAGAATGCAGTGCTCGGTACCTAAGGTGGTTACTGTGTGTTGCGGCCGCGGGTGAAACCGACGATTACAGGCGTTCCTGCCTACACTGTCCTGTCCTGATGCCATCGCGGCCGCGAACCATACCCATACGGCAGTGAATCAGCGTCCCTGCCATTCCACGGGTGATTTCGACAGGAATGCCTCGACTGCCGCGGCGAAGTCGGCACTTCCATACACCTTGGAAATGACATCTGAATCGTCGAGGGTGCGAGAGGAATTGAGCCGTCTGAGGTTCTCTTTGATCGACCACTGGGTGAGTGGGGCGCCACCGGTGATGCTCGCGACAGTCTGCTCGGCGACTGTATCGAGGTCATCGTCGACTGACGTGAGGAAACCGCAGCTGAGGGCCTCCTGCGCGTTGACCCTTCGTGCGGTCAGCAGCATCGATGTCACGCGCGGTTCTCCGAAGACTCGCACCAGCCTGCGCAGCGTACTCGCCGACAAGGTGTTACCTAGAGTTTTGGCGATCGGAACGGAGAACGAGGCTTTGGGAGCCGCGACACGCACGTCAGCACAGGCAGCGATTCCCAGACCGCCCCCGACGCAATGTCCATCGATCACAGCGATGACGGGCTTGCTGACGGCCGCGAGAAGGCTGAGCACTTCGTCGATTCGATTCTCATATGCGACTCCATCCGTACCCGAGAAGCCTCTGAATTGGGCGATATCCGTACCGGCGACGAAAGCGCGCCCACCAGCTCCGCGAAGGACGAGTGCCCGGAGGTGCGGATCCGCGTCTATCTTTGCCGCTGCCTCGGCGAGAGCCTGGTACATCTCCCAGGTCATCGCGTTCCGGGCATCGGGGCGGTTGAAAGTGACATGAAGCGCGGAGTCACGCACCTCGGTGATCACGTCGACTGTCGTCATCGCTGGACCTCCGCTTTCTGCGCTGTTGCGATCTGTGGTGTGAGCTCGTCGAGAATTCGGTCCGTATCGGCTCCCAGCGACGGACCCGCGGCGCCATGGGTGAGGCGCGAACGGGAGAAGCGCATGGGGTTGCCCAGCTGTCTCACCGGGCCGACCCTGGGGTGTGGGGCATCCCAGAAGTAGTCACGAGCATTGAGGTGGTCGTCGTTGAAAACCTGCTCGAAGCCGTTGATCGGAGCTGCCGGCACACCGACTCTGTTCATCTCCTCGAGGATCTCTTCGACGCTTCGATCGGCAAACTTCTCCTCGATGATCGCAATGAGCGCCTCTCGGTTCTCCAACCGCTTCGCCGGCTCGGAGAACAGCTCGTTCTCCTCGAGGAAGGCGAAGTCGAACGCCGTGCAGAAACGCAGCCAAGTGGCCTGGGTGTTCGCACCGATAGTCACATAACCGTCCTTGGCCGACATTGCCTGGTAGGGCGCCTGGGCTTGATGGGCGGAACCGTTGGGGCGACCGACTGTGCCGGCCCCGTAGTAGCTGCCGGCCTCCCACACCGCCAGCGAGACCGCTGATTCGAAGAGCGAAACATCGAGATGCTGCCCGTGCCCAGAGATTCTGCGCTCGTAAAGCGCTGACACGATGCCGAGGGCCATATAGAGGGCGGTCGTGAGATCGCAGATAGGGACTCCGACCTTGACCGGAGGCTGGTCGGGGAAACCGGTGATACTCATGAGGCCTGACCGCGCTTGGGCCATGATGTCGAGCCCAGCGAGCGGGGCGAGCGGGCCGTCCTGCCCCCAGCCGGATGCTGAGGCGTAGATGAGACCCGGATGATCGTCCTTGAGGTCCTCATACCCGAGACCCATCTTCTTCAACGATCCTGGTCGCAGGTTTTCGACGAGAACGTCTGCGGTCCTGAGGAGCGCGATGAATGAGGATCTGCCCTCCTCGGATTTGAGGTCAAGGACGACGGACTCCTTGTTCCTATTCAGCCGCATGAAGGGGCTGGACTCGCCGTCGATGTGCGGTCCCGAGGCTCGAGTCGCATCGCCCGTGCCGGGCGATTCTACCTTGATCACCCTTGCCCCCATATCGGCCAGCTGCATCGTTGCGAACGGTCCTGCGATGAAGACTCCGACCTCGAGGACTGTGATCCCTGCGAGTGGGCCAGAGGAGTTCTTCGACGTGCCCCTTGCTTCTCCGTTTGACTGACTCATGATTATCACCTCTCTGTGTTGCATATCACTGTCGATTGTCTACAATAGGCTATCAGTAGATGTTTTGCACGTCAGCACGTGCACGTGGGCGAATCTGAAGGGGTATGCAGGCGATGGCACCATCACAGGCGACTGACTCGCTCATCGACAGTCCAAGCTTGGCGGAGCTCGCGGCGGTCAAGATCAGTGAATTGGTATTCCGCGGGGAAATAGGGCCTGACGATCGCGTGGTCGAGGAACATCTCTGCAGTCGCCTCGGAGTCTCCCGGGCGCCTGTCCGTGAGGGCCTGAGGATCCTTGAAGGCTCCGGACTCGTAGTCCGACGTCCGCGTGCCGGCGTCCGAGTCGCCAGCCTCAGTCAGAATGACGTCTTCGAAATCCTCACCTTCCGCGAGGGCCTGGAGCAGATGGCCGTCACTCACCTTTACCGTTTCACCGACGACATTGCCTCGGTGGACACGACAGAGCTGGACTCGGCGCTCGAGAAGCTCGCTGATGAGTTCGAGAACGGTGACGATGAGTTCGGCCGCATCGAGGCCAGTTACGCCTTCCACACTGAGCTGGTCAGACTCTGCGGCAACACTCGGATAGTCGCTAGCTATAGACAGATCACCATGCAGGTCAAGCTTTGCATGTCGCTGAATCTCCGCCGCCTCAACACCGTCGAGAGTCCGAGCGAAAACGTTGCCAGGCACCGCGAGCTGCGTGGCGCCGTACTGTCCGGCGATGTCAACTCGGCGCTCGAGGCTATCAGCGGCCACGGTCATGACACTTTCGCCAGGGAATTCCTGGACACCCTCCCCGGGGGGACCGCGCGCTCCGCTCAGTGGCTCGATACTCGAGGTTGAGCCAGCACGTCGGAGATCACAGCACAAGGCGCGGACCCGCCCCACGGTTCGGATTCAACGAAGAATCAGGAGTTCCCAACAATGGCCGACTGGCTGACAGTACTGCACACCCTCATCACCGTGGCCGGAGTCATCGTGTTGATTCTGGCGCTGAAGATCAACCCGCTCTTCGCGCTCCTTATCGGAGCCGGCTACCTGGGGCTTGTGACAGGCCAGGGATTCGGCCCGACAGCCGAGATCATAGCGACCGGCTTCGGGAACATCATGGCCGAAATCGGGTTGCTCATCGTCTTCGGTGTGCTACTCGGCAAACTGTTGGCGAAACTGGGCGCGATCGAGGGATTGGTCGCCGCGCTGATGGCTGTCTCCGGCAAGCGGTTCGCGCCCTATGCATTGGGTGTGACGAGCGGAACCGTGCTGCAGTCGATCTTCTCTGACGTGATCTTCGTGATCACAGCTCCAGTAGGACGATCGGTCGCCGGGCGCATCGGACGTGCGGGCACCGGAATAGTCTCGGCGGCGATGTGCGCGGGCATTCTGTTCGGGTTGACGATGATGATCCCCAGCGTCGGATCCTTGGCTCTGAGCTCGCTGCTCGAGATCCCGATTCCGCGCTTCTTGGCCTTCGGCATCATCACAGCAATCCTCGGCATCGTCATCACCATCGGCATCATGAAGACGCTGTTCCTCCGTTTCGGATTCTGGAATGCCGCGACCGATGAGGAAACTTACGCCGGCTCGATCGACGATTCCGCACCTGAGGAGGACGCGCCTCGGCGTCTTCCCCTGTGGCTGACGATCAGCCCGGTGTTCCTTGCGCTCGTGCTCATTGCCTCAGAATCGATCCTGACGAACATGTCGATTGACATTCCGATCATGGACTTCTTCGGCGCCCCCACAATCGCCATGTTCTGCGCGACGTTTATGGCCTATGTTCTGCTTCTCGTGCACAGAGGCAACGAATGCGTGACGACGACTCTGAAATCAGGATTCGCCGCGAGCGGAGAGATCTTGGCCCTCACCGGGCTGGGAGGATCCTTGGCTGAGATGGTGAAGTCCATCGGTCTGGGGGACATTTTGGGGAGCATGTTCGAAGCGGATGCTGCGTCTCCGATCCTCCTCGCATGGCTTCTCGCCGTAGTCCTGCATACGGCGATCGGGTCCGTGTCGGTTGCCTCGATCACAGCCGCCGGATTTCTTGCTCCCGTGGCGGCGTCGACCGGTGTCGACCCGGTGCTCATCGCTCTTGCAGCCGCCTCGGGGTCGCTCTTTCTCATGACCGTGCACAGCAACTTCTTCTGGATGGTCAAGACGATGCTCGGGCAGACGACGAAGGGCGCCGTGAAATCCGTCAGCGTGACGACGAGCGTCGGAAGTGTCGTCGGCCTTGGGCTCGTCTACGTCTGGTCGATATTTCTCTGAGATCTGCGTGGTTCCGGAGCAGGAATCGTGAGACTTCACCTACTCCTGTTCCCTGCCATTGCTTAGGATGACAATTAACCGCTATCTAGCTTGAGGACATAATGTTAGGAAGTCAGCGTAAGTATTCATCACCGGCGGTCAGCGCCTTCATCGACATCATGGGTTCACGCCACGTGCTCACCTCGGCGCGAGCGACGGCACCCTATGCGAAGGGCAACCGCTTCGGCGGCGGCAACGTGCTCGCGGTGCTGCGGCCCGGCAGCCTCGTTGATATGTGGCGGGCACTGCAGGTATGCGTCGACCACGACCTCATCGTCATCCCCCAGTCGGCGAACACCGGCCTGACCGGGGGATCGGGGCCCGGCGATCAGGACTACGACCGCGAGATCGTCATCATCTCCACCCTGCGCATCAACCAGATCCACCTCATCAACGACGCTCGTGAGGCCGTATGCCTGGCCGGATCGACGCTCTACGAACTCGAGGACGCACTCGCCGCGCACGGTCGTGAGCCGCATTCGGTCATCGGCTCGTCCTCGATCGGTGCCTCGGTCATCGG
Source organism: Brevibacterium atlanticum (assembly GCF_011617245.1). Taxonomy (NCBI): domain Bacteria; kingdom Bacillati; phylum Actinomycetota; class Actinomycetes; order Micrococcales; family Brevibacteriaceae; genus Brevibacterium; species Brevibacterium atlanticum. The sequence continues at coordinate 670,185 of NZ_CP050152.1, forward strand.
CGGCATCGCGAACAACTCCGGCGGCAGCCAGATCCGCAAAGGCCCGGCCTTCACGGAACACGCGATCTTCGCCCGCGTCACCGCCGACGGCAAACTCGAACTCGTCAATCATCTGGGCATCAGCCTCGGCGAGGATCCCGCGCACATCCTCGACAAGCTCCAGCGTGGGCACTGGGACCCCTCCGATGTCACCCCACCGCCCGAGGACACCTTTGAGACCGACTACGCCGACCACGTGCGCGAGATCGTCGACTCCCCGGCCCGCTACAACGCGAATCCGAAGTTCCTCCACGAGGCCTCCGGGTCGGCGGGCAAGCTCATGGTCTTCGCCGTGCGCACCCGCACGTTTCCCAAGGTCAAGGACACGACCACGTTCTACATCGGCACGAACAGCCCGGCCGAACTCGAGGAGCTGCGCCGGAAGATCCTCACCTCGGATCGGCCGCTGCCGATCTCGGGAGAATACATGGGTAGGCCGTCGTTCGACCTCGCGGAGAAGTACGGCAAGGACACGTTCGTGTCCGTCAAGCATGCGGGCAGCCGCGAGCAGATCAAGCTCTTCGCGCTGAAGAACTGGGCCAATGGGGTGTTCGCGAAGATGCCGTTCTTCGGCGAGACCGTCGCCGACACGATCGCCCAGCGTGCCTTCGGCCTCCTGCCGCAGCAGCTGCCGAAGCGGATGCTCGAGTTCCGCGACCGCTTCGAACATCACCTTCTCCTCGTCGTCGCAGGAGAGGAGAAAGCCGCGACCGAAGAATTCCTCAATTCCTTCTTCGCCGAGGCTGCCCACGAGGGGGACTTCTTCATCTGCACTTCCGATGAGGCGAAGTCTGCGATGCTCCATCGCTTCGGTGCCGCGAGTGCGGCCACCCGGTACTTCAACCTCAATCGCGAGGACTCCTCGGAGATGATCACCTTCGATGTCGCGCTGCGACGGGACGAGGAGGACTGGCTCGAGGTGCTGCCCGATGAGATCGCCGATCAGCTGCACATCAGCTCGTACTACGGTCACTTCTTCTGCCACGTCCTCCACCAGGATCATGTGGCGAAGAAGGGCGTCGATCCGGTGGCGCTGAAGAAGCAGATGATGAAACTCCTCGAGGCCCGGGGCGCGGCCGTGCCTGCCGAACACAACTACGGTCGGCTCTACCACGTGCCGGAGACGATGGAGGCTCACTTCAAGGAGCTCGACCCGTGCAACGTCTTCAACCCCGGCTTCGGCGAGACCTCCCCGCACAAGAACTGGGCGTGAGAGCGGCCCCTCAGCACGGCCCTCACGCATCCCACACAGTCAGCGGCACACCACCCCGGTGCAACGAGGTGGTGTGCCGCTAACAGTGCCTGATGCTTCACGAGCGGTGCGATTAATCGCTCACGGTGACGGATGCTGTCGGGGAAGGGACTCCGACGACGGTGCTGGTTGCCCATGGCCGTCTGCGGAACCGACGGAACCCGCACCATCCTGGCGACCCGCCTCAGTCCTCGTCTTCGATGTCAGCGGCGGCGGCCGCCTCGGCGCGGGCCTGCTTGATCTTGCGGACACGGGAGATCGTCATCAGGGTGAGTGCCGCGATGAACCCGAAGGCCGCAGCGAACACAATGGTGTAGGCGCTCGTAGGGGCACCGAGCGTTGTCGCCCCCATTCCGGCATTGATGAGCGGATATCCTTCGCTCATGTGGAAGACGATCGCGCCGACCCAGACGATGGCGAATACGGCACCTACGATGTTGCCGATGATGAGCCGCCTCGGCGAGACGCGAGACATGGCCATCGAGAAATCGACGTTTTCGCGATTGCAGTACGCCGAAATGACGACGCTCGTGACCATGGATCCGAGGACGATGAGCGAACTCCATATTCCGGCTCCGAGGGTGGCGAAGATGAGCGCGAGAGCGAAGAACACATACGTCGAGACGACAGCGCCGAGTGTGTAGGCCCGCAGGATGACGTCCCGTTCGCGTTCATCACCCATCGAGGGGTCGTCGAAGCCGGCGATCCGGTCGGCGAGTTCGTTGGTGGGCTTCTTCTTGTCGCTCGTGCTGTTCATGATGGTTCCTCCTTCAGCGAGAAGATCTCTTCGACGGTGGTCTCGAGTGCGCGGGCGATGCGCAGTGCCAGGTAGACGCTCGGGGCGTAGTCCCCGCGTTCGGTCGCGATGATCGTCTGGCGCGAGACCCCGGTGAGCTGTGCCAGCTGGGCCTGAGTGAGCCCAGCGGCCTTGCGAACCTGTTTGAGGTCCGAGGTCTGAACTTCCATGGGGCTCCTTGATGTCAACTTTTCTTTACATTTAAAAGTAAAACATGCTTGACATCTGTATGTCAATGATCTTTGACATCGCCGAGGTGGCCCCGCGGTTTCGCTCGCGGACCGGGCTCATCGTAGAGGCTGAGTTGGGCTCGAACGCGCGCGTCCCTCACCGCAGATGACAGAACACCCCGACGCAACGGGGTGTTTTCGCGTTGAAGGTGAGAGACGCAGTCCGGCTGCAGCCCCAGCAGCGCCCCTACTCCTCGACCTTGACCCTCCGGCGGTCCTTCTCCAGTCGCGCCTCGTGACTCGACCGCTTGGGGTTGAGGAGTTTGAGCAGCGACAGCGCAATCACTGCTCCGAGCACAGCGCAACCGGCGGGCAGCAGCATCGCGGTCTTCGCATCGGCGGCATCGATGATGTTGCCGGCGATCGCCGACCCGAACGCGACGCCGAAGCCCAATGAGGTCCCGAGCCACGCGAAGGCCTCGGTCAGGCGACGAGGCGGGGCGAGCTGTTCGATGACCGAGTTCGCTCCGATGAGGCTCGGGGCGATCGCCGAGCCGACGATGACGAGGATGATGCCGAAGGTGACCATCGAATTCGCCAGCAGCATCAGGCACGCGCCGACGGCCAGGCAGGACACCGCGACACCGAAGCGGTGGTGCACGGCGGCCTTCCAGCTCCGGGCCCCGTACAGAGCGCCGGACACCAGTGACCCCAGAGCCAGGCAGGACAGCAGCACGCCGGCCGTGGACTTCACACCGAGCTCGTCGGCGAAGGCGACGGCGATGACGTCGATCGCACCGAAGTTCACACCGAGGAAGATGTTGACAAAGATGATCGCGAGGATGCCCGGGTTCGAGACCACGTGGCCCTTGGCTTCGGTCGTCCGCTCGACCGGCGGCGGTTCGGTCGCCTTCTGAACGTAGAGCAGCAGCGATCCCACACCGACGGTGATCATCGAGAGGATGATGCCCGCCGGCGGCCACACTGCGGTCGAGAGCACCGTGGCCAGCACCGGCCCGGACACGAACATCAGCTCATCGGCGACGGACTCCCACGAGAACGCGGTCTGCAGCTTCTTCGGCGTGTCCACGATGTGTGACCAGCGCGAACGCACGAGCGATCCGACGGAGCCGACGGTGGCCCCGCCGATGCCGGCGAAGAGGAAGATCAGGCCCGGCCACCAGTCCCCGTAGACAGAGACGATGAGCAGCGTCAGTGCCGCGAGGTGGACGACGACGATGGGCGCCATGATCCGCGACTGCCCGTGACGGTCGACGAGTCGCGCGATCCCGGGGCCGGCAAGGGCTTGGACGATCATGTACACGGCGGAGACGATGCCCGCCAGACCGTAGGACCCGGTCACGCCCTGAATGAAGAGGACGATTCCCAGCCCGAGAACTGCGATGGGCATGCGGGCCACGAGACCGGCCAAGGAGAACTTGAGAGCACCGGGAAGCGACAGAATCTCCCGATAGTTGGTGAACACCAGGAAAGTCTACCGACCGTCCCGAACGTCGGCCAGGTGAATTCTGCGTTATTGCTGGTGAGTCCCCTCACCTCGGCGCTGGTGTCATCACTGTCAGATCACAATGCGATCGTCGGCGTACGACGGTGCCGTCGGGCCGCGATCACGGCACCTGACAAGGGCGAACACCCTCGCCGAGGTGGCTCGCCCTCCCGTGCGACCGCCTGGTCGGGCGCGGGGATGAGTCGAAAGGTGAGAACTGAGTCACCACGGTCGCTATACAATAAGCGGGATTGCCCACTTTCCCGGCGTGATGCGCCGCCCCGAAACCCCGGAGTGCCGATGACGGACAACACCACCTTCGACGATCTCTTCGACCACCAACCCGAGGAGCAGCAGCGACCGCGGAAGAAGAAGCGCGTCTGGCGCAAGGTCCTCGTGATCCTGCTCATCATCGTCATCCTCGGCGTGCTCGGCATCGGACTCTATGTGTGGAACGTCGGTCGGTCGTTCGACGACAACGCCAACCGGCTGAGCGATGAGCAGGTCTTCGGCAAGCAGAAGAAGGGCGACGGACAGGACGGCGGCACGAACATCCTGCTGCTCGGCTCCGATGAGCCGATGGACAAGGTCGACGTCAACGATTCGCGCGGCCTGCGCTCGGACACGATCATGGTCATGCACCTGCCCAAGGACGGCGGCAACGTCCAGGTCATGTCGATCCCGCGCGACAGCTACGTCGACATCGAAGGCCACGGCAAGGCGAAGATCAATGCGGCCCTGTCCTACGGCGGTCTGCCGCTGGCCGTGTCGACGGTCTCGGACTTCATCGGCACGGATCTCGATCACGTGGCGATCATCGACTTCGAGGGGTTCAAAGCCCTGACCGACAGCCTCGGCGGGGTGACCGTGAACTCCGAGCAGGCCTTCGAGAAGAACGGCTACACCTTCGCCCAGGGCGAGAACGTGCTCGACGGTGATCAGGCGCTGACCTTCGTGCGCGAGCGCAAGTCGTTCAAGGACGGCGACTTCCAGCGTGCGCGCAATCAACAGGCGTTCATCCGCGGGCTGACGAACGAGATGATCTCCGCCGACACCCTGTCGAACCCGAAGAAGATCCAGGACATGGTGAAGAACTTCGCTCCGTACATGTACGTTGATTCGGGCCTGGACGCGAAGTACATCTCCTCGACCGCCTTCGACATGCGCGACGTCCGCCCTGGTGACATCGAGTTCTTCACCGCTCCCGTGTCGGGCGTGGGCACATCCCCGGACGGTCAGTCGATCGTCAACGTCGATGAGGGCGAGCTGAAGAAGCTCCGCGAGTCGTTCAAGAACGACACCGTCGCCGACTACGTGCAGAACGCCCCGGAGGCGCACCTGTAATACCCTCGCCGAGGTGGCCCCGCCCGGGTCGCGCAGGTGGGCAGCGTGCCGACCGGACCAGCCGGATTCGAGCGCAGGTTGCCCGCCACAGCCGTGAGCGTAGGCAGTGTGCCCGCCGGTGATCGACGTGACGAACCCCGCTCCAGGAATCGCCTGGAGCGGGGTTCATCTGGTTCGAGCGGTCGGCGGTGACTCTTCGTCAGCGCCGGGTCACCTTTTCGTGAGGGCTGCGTCAGTCCTCTTTTCGTGCGGCCACATCAGTCCTCGAACTGAACCTTGTGGACTCCGTTCGGTGTGCCCCACTCGTCGTCAGGGTTGGTCACGGCTTCGTTGGCGACTCCGAGGCTCATCTTCTCGCCGGTCACGGTGTTCTCGTAGTCGACGTAGACCGTTCCCGCTGCACCTTCGGCGCCGACGCGGTCCCAGTGGGTGCCGTTGGCATCGCCATGCTCAGCGAGCTCCTCAGCGACCTGGGACGAGGCGAAGGCTTCGACCCGGTCCGTGTTGCCCTGCCCCCATGCGCGAACGAGTTCATCGGCATACTTGACCGTGTCTGTCGGGTAGTACACGGACTGTGTGCCGACGCCTGAGTCCGATGCCTCGCTCGAAGCGCCGGCAGTGGATGCGTCGGCGGCCAGAGCCGGTCCGCCGGCGAGCCCGAGGCCGGCGAGTCCGGCGACGGTGGCGATTCCCAGGGCTGCTGCACGATTGCGGATGGTGGACTTCATTGTGTCGATCCCTTCTTCTCATGTGCTGCCACCGAGGTGCGTTGTGGCTCGGTGGCATGTCGTTGACGGAGATCAGTATTCCGACCGAATCTGGGGGTGCGGCAACGATCGCTGGGAACGAACTCAGAGCGAGTCACAGCATGAAGACAGCAATATTGCGGTTCCACGACAGCGGTGAAACACAACCGCAACCATTGCGGGTGGAGGTGCGGGAACATGTCCGTCGCCGAGGGGGACGGCGGCGCATCCGGGCGGCGCGTCGCCGGAGGTTCGGGCCTCCACATCGGAGTCCAATACGACAATTCCGATCAATCAGCGATACGTGATCGTGACAGCTTTCGTCCTCGACGATGACTCTCTCGCCGAGGCGGCCCCAGGTTCGTCCTTGTCGGCGCCGTGTCGTCGTCGCTCACTTATCGGTTCGGTCGAAAAACGCGTCGTGCACGACGCGTTTTTCGACCGAACCGATAAGTGAGCAGAAGGTGGCTGAGAGTGAGCAGGAGGTGCGCACGCGAGGCGTGAGCAGGAGTCGCGTTCAAGTGGCGTGACCGGGAGGCGTGCGCAGGCGCGACCTCGTCAGTGCCTGACACCCCCTACTTGAGAACCCCTTACTTCAGAACTCCGTCTACTTCAGAACCCCGTCGACCAGGGTCCGGGCGTCGTGCTGAACTGCCCGCAGGTGGTCCTCGTCGCGCAGGGATTCGGCGTAGATCTTGTACACGTCCTCCGTGCCCGAGGGGCGCACGGCGAACCAGGCGTTGTCCGTGGTGACCTTGAGACCGCCGATGGGGGCGTTGTTGCCCGGCGCCGAGGTGAGCACCGAGGTGACTGCTTCCCCGCCGACGGTCTTCGCGCTCACCTGGGCGGCTTCGAGGGCGCCGAGCCGGGCCTTCTGCTCGCGGGTGGCGGGGGCGTCCTGACGGGCGTAGGCGCTGGTGCCGTGGTTGGCAGCCAGGCCGTCGTAGCGCTGCGAGGGAGTCTGCCCTGTCTTCGCCGTCATTTCGGCCGCGAGCAGGGCAAGGATGATGCCGTCCTTGTCCGTCGACCATACGCGTCCGTCGCGGCGCAGGAACGATGCGCCCGCCGATTCCTCGCCGCCGAAGGCCAGCGTCGAGTCGAGGAGGCCGGGCACGAACCATTTGAATCCGACGGGCACTTCGAACAGCGTCCTGTCATGGGCTGAGACGATGCGGTCGACGATCGATGAGGTGACCAATGTCTTGCCGATTCCGACGCCTGAGGGCCAGTCGGTCCGGGTCTCGAGCAGATAGTCGATGGCGGCGGCCAGATAGTGGTTGGGGTTCATCAGACCCGCGTCGGGGGTGACTATGCCGTGGCGGTCGGCGTCGGCGTCGTTGCCCGTGGCAATGTCGTAGTCCCCGCGGGAGTTGATGAGTCCGGCCATCGCGAACGGCGACGAGCAGTCCATGCGGATGTTCTCATCCCAGTCCAGGGTCATGAATGACCAGGTGGGGTCGACATCGGGGTGGACGACATCGAGGTTGAGGTCGTAATCCTCGGCGATCGCCGCCCAATAGTCGACGCTGGCTCCGCCGAGCGGATCCGCGCCGATCTTCAGCCCGGACGAGCGGATGATGTCGAGATCGATGATGGACCCGAGGTCGTCGACGTAGTTCGAGACGTAGTCGAAGTTCTCGGTGTTCCCCAGGTGGAAGGCTCGCTGGAACGCGGTGCGCGGAATCTTCTCCCACCCGTTGGCGAGGTAGGCGTTCGCGCGTTCGGCGATCCATGTCGTGGTCTCGGTGCCGGCCGGTCCGCCGTGCGGCGGGTTGTACTTGATGCCGCCGTCGGCAGGCGGGTTGTGGCTGGGGGTGACGATGATTCCGTCGGCCTGCGCGTCGTCTCGCGACTTCCCGGCGTTGAAGCCGAGGATCGCATGGGAGACGGCGGGGGTCGGGGTGAAGCCATCGCGTTCGTCGATGAGGGCGGGCACCTCGGCGGCGGCGAGCACCTCGAGAACGGTGAGGAACGCGGGCTCGCTCAGAGCGTGGGTGTCGCGGCCGAGGAAGATCGGCCCGTGGATGCCTTTGTCGCGGCGGAAGTCGACGATCGCGGCGGTGATCGCGGCGATGTGAGCCTCGTTGAATGACCGATTGAAGCTCGAACCGCGGTGGCCCGAGGTCCCGAAGCTCACCGCCTGCGACGGCACTGTGGGGTCGGGAACCAGATCATGGTACGAGTCGAGGAGGGCGGGGATGTCCACGAGATCCCGATCCTGGGCCAACTGGCCGGCGCGAGTAGTCATTCTTCTACCTTGCCAAACCTCGGCCACCTCTCACAGTCCAGTCCACGGAGTTCTTGCATCGTGGACTCTGGGCATGTCAGAACGAGATATCGAGACGCGTCGGCCCGGGCGCTGACTCGGCCTGGGCACTGACTCAGTCCGGCGGCTCCGAACCGTCGTCGTCCTTCGTGTCCCCGCCGCGCAGGTCGCGATCTCCGTCGCCGGAGGATGAGCCTTCGTTGCCGGCTGTCGAGCCTTCGGCTGCGGCTTTGGCATCCGCAGGATCTCGTTCGACCGGAACGTCATGCTCCTCGGCGATGTGCTGGAGTCGTTGCGCGGGCGTCTGGGAACTGCCTTCTGCGTCAGTCTCGGCGCTGACGCCGACGGCAGAGCTGTCGATCTGCTGCTCGTCGTCGGTGTCCTGTGCTGGTGAGTTCTCCGGCAGGTTCTTCTTCTCGTCGCTCATGGACTTCTGCTCCTTTCGGAGGTGAACACTCTCACCGCGTTCGACGGTGGGCACGGATCCGCGAAAGCGATATCGCGATCCGCAGACTCGACGCTAGACCCAACCGGGCACGGGGAGCAAGGGGGCATGAAGGACAAACCTGTGCAATCGGACGGGCCGGGCAGAATGATCAGCCAACCGGAAAAGCCGGGGCAACCGGAAAAGTCTGGGCAACCGGAAAAGCCCTGTTCAAGTGGAAAACGCTGGGATAGAGTGAAATCACTCTGCGGACAGGCGCCGAGAGGCCTGCCCCACACCAACCCGCACTGATGTGGTGAGGAGTCCAGGTATGGTCGGGGCCGAGACGGAATCGATCAGACAGCGTGCATTCACCGGCGGCCTGCCCACCGACGCATTCATCGATGCGACCTTGGCCGATATCCACCAGCGCTACCGCGGACTCGACGACGGAGAGGTCGCCGACTACATTCCGATCCTCGCCGAGGCTGACCCGAGTCGGTTCGGTCTCAGCCTCATCGAATCGGCCGGGGCCGTGCATGAGATCGGCGATGCCGACCTCGAGTTCTCCATCCAGTCGATCTCGAAGGCCTTCGTCTTCGCCCTCGTCTGCGGGTCCCGCAGCACCGAGCTCGTCCACGAACGCGTGGGTGTGAACAACACGGGACTCCCGTTCAACTCGGTGATGGCCATCGAACTCAACGACGGCAAACCGCTGAACTCGATGGTCAACGCCGGCGCCATCGCCACGACCGCACTCATGCCCGGGGCCACCTCGGCGGAGAGATGGGAGAATATCCGTTCCGGTCTCTCTCGGTTCGCCGGCCGGCAGCTGCGCCTCGACGGTCGGGTCTACCAGTCGGAGATGGAAGCGAACCAGCGCAATAAAGCTCTGGCCAGGCTGCTCGAGAGCTACGGTCGCATCATCACCGACCCGCTCGACACCGTCGACATCTACACCCGGCAGTGTTCGCTGCTGGTGACCGCCCACGACCTCGCGGTGATGGGCGCGACGTTGGCCGACGGCGGAATCAACCCGCTGACCGGCTCTCGCGTCGTCTCCGCCGAGGTCGCCCGCGACACGTTGGCCCTCCTCGCCTCGTGCGGGATGTACGAGAACAGCGGGGAGTGGCTCTTCGAAATCGGTCTGCCTGCGAAATCCGGGGTCTCCGGCGGCATCGTCGCCATCGCCCCGGGCAAGGGTGCATTGGGCACCTATTCGCCGAGGTCGGACTCCGCCGGCAACAGTGTGCGCGGTCAGCGCGCCTGCTTCCACATCTCCCGTGCGCTGGGGATGAACCTCTTCGCCTCGGATGCTGTCACGCAACGCCCACGGAAAGGACGATGATGACCACCGAGTCCGCAGTGCACGAGACGGAGGAGCGGCGGTCCTGGGCCCCGATGGTCGGGCTCTTCCTCGCCCAGGTCCTCATGTCCTTCAACGTCGCGGCGCTGCCGATCTCCTTAGGCGGAATGGTCGAGGACTTCGGTGTTCCGCCCACGGTCGCCTCGTCGACGATCGTCGTCTACGGTCTCGCCGTCGCTGCACTCGTGATGACCGGCGCGAAGCTGGGACAGCGCGTCGGATGGGTGCTCATCTTCCGGGTGGTGCTCGTCGTCTTCGCGGCCTCCTCGCTGCTGATGATCTTCTCGCACACCGTCACCTGGGTCATCGCCGGGCAGCTGCTCGCCGGCGCTGCGGCTGCGATCATCGTCCCGGCGCTGGTCGCGCTCATCGCGGAGAACTACCGCGGTGCCCAACAGGCGGCTGCCGTCGGGTCGTTGGGCTCGGCGCGGGCGTTCTCGGGGATGAGCGCGTTCCTCATCGGCGGCACGCTGGGTACCTTCGTGGGGTGGCGGCCGATCTTCTTCATCACGCTGGGCCTTGCCGTCGTCGTCTTCGCCCTGACCTTCACACTCAAGTCCGATCGGGGTGATGCCTCGATCCGGATCGACTTCGTCGCCTCGGCTCTCATCGGTGCGGCCGTCGTGCTGCTGACGATGGGGTTCAACAACCTCAATGGGTGGGGCATCATCCGCGCCGAGGAGGCGGCGCTGTTCGCGATCGCCGGGCTGTCCCCGGCGCCGGTGTTCATCGTCGTCGGCATCGTGCTCGGACAGCTGTTCTTCATGTGGACGAAGAAACGGAAGGCAGCTGGGAAGGTCCCGCTCGTCGACATCAGCGTGCTCGGGCGGCCCAGTGAACGTGCGGCCGTCTACGCCATGTTCGTCATCGTCGCGATGGAAGCCGCCGTGAACTTCACGGTCCCGACCTATATTCAGGTCGTACAGGGGCGCACGCCCTTCGACACTTCGCTGGCGATGCTGCCGTTCAACCTCACGGTCTTCGTCACCGCCACGCTCATCGTCCGCTTCTACAAGCGCTACGCCCCACGCACCATTGCGCTGTTCTCGTTCGGGCTGACGACCGCCGCACTGGTGTGGTTGGCGTTCGTCGTGACGAACAACTGGGAGACGCTGCCGACCATCCTCGGACTCATCGTCTTCGGCATCGGCCAGGGTGCCTTGGTGACTTTGGTCTTCAACGTCCTGGTCACGGCCGCTCCGAAGCACCTGGCCGGTGACGTCGGGTCGATCCGCGGAACGGCGCAGAATCTCGCTTCGGCCGTCGGTACCGCGGTGATGGGGGCCCTGCTGGTCACGGTGCTGTCGACCGGGCTGGCATCGGCCGCCGATGATCATCCCGATCTCCCGCCGGAGCTCGTCGCCCAGGTCGACCTCGACAATGCCAACTTCGTCAGCAACGACGAACTGCGGGAGCTCCTCTCTGGCACGACAGCAACCCCGGAGCAGATCGAGCACGCAGTGGACCTGAACTCGCAGCAGCGTCTGCGCACTCTCAAGCTCGGATTCCTCATCCTCGCCGGGATCAGCCTGGCGGCAGCACTGCCGGCCTCACGCCTGCCGAAGTATCGGCCGGACGAGATTCCGGATCCGGCGAGATGAGATCTCCGATCGGGCGAGACAGACAGGGAGGTGGTCAGGGACTTCGTCCACAGACGTTTTCGATGTTTACATCGTAAGCTAAGCTAGGGCATGTCTCCTTTATTGGCGGAGCCATGTCAGGATCGCGCTGATCACGACAGCCGCTCGATACGTGATGGCGAGCTTGTCGTATCTCGTCGCTAACCCCCGCCATTGCTTGACGTAGGCAAACGAGCGCTCCACGACGTTGCGGTTCCGGTAGACACCGGCGTCGAACACTGGCGGCCGGCCACCTTTGCTGCCGCGCTTCTTCCTGGTCGCGATCTGGTCTTTTTTCTCCGGGATCATCGCCCGGATGCCGCGCGAACGCAGGTAGTCGCGGTTGCCTTTGGACCCATAAGCGCGATCCGCCAGAACGGCGTCCGGACACGTGCGAGGACGACCACCGCCAGCCCGCGGTACTCGGATATCAGCCAGGACCTGCGGCAGGATCACCCCGTCGTGACGCTGTCCGCCGGTGACCACGACAGCCAAAGGTCGACCCTTGCCGTCGACGGCGTGATGGATCTTCGTCGTCAGCCCACCACGTGAGCGACCGATGCCGTGCCCGGCGGGTTCACATTCCGAATCAGGCAGATTCTTGTAATTCGACGTAGCCCCCTGTGTCCTGGTCAGGGCGGGTCGTGTTCGTCGCGTGCTGGTGAGCACGATTGATGGTGCCATCGACGGAGATGTTCCAATCGATGTCACCGGCAGCATCAGCATCGGAAAGCACCCGAGCTAAGACTCGGTCCCAGGTGCCGTCGGCGGCGTAGCGGCGGTGGCGTTTCCATACTGTCTGCCAGGGCCCGAAGTGCTCACGTGGCAGGTCGCGCCAGGCGATGCCGGCCCGGTAGCGGTAGACGATTCCTTCGACGATTCGGCGATTGTTCTCAAATGGTCGGGCTCTCTTGCCGACATTCGAGGGCAGAAGTGGTTCAATCTTCTCCCACTGCTCATCAGTGAAGACTCGGTGTCGTTGCTGTGTAGTCACGTCTCCACCGTGCCAGTCCTGGAATGGTCAATAAAGGAGACACGCCCTAGCGAAATGACGGAGAGTTCGACACCGGCACGTCGGTGGCGCACCCGTCAGTCACGTGATCACCACGTGAGGAAGGAGCATCATGAGTAGGAACAAGGACGATGAGTCAGCGGCAGAATCCGCAGCGAGAGATGCCGCAGCCAAGCTCGACGAGGCGACCGAGAAGATCGGCGGCACCTCGAACGTCGATTCCGGCGTCGAGGTCGGCTACGCCGAAGACGAAAGCGACGAGCGCCTGCAGGAAGTGGCGGACGAGATCGGTGTGACCCTGCACCGCAATCCCGACGGATCACACACGGCGGTCGACGAATCGCAATCCGACCTCGACTGACGTGCGACAGCGGGCATGAAGTGCGACGACAGCCGTGAAGTACGACACCGGGCCGAATCATGACAGCCAGCACGATCCCCACACCCCACCCAACCCCTCGATGGGAGAGCACTATGAGCAACGACCAGAAGAATCTCGACCTCAACGATGTCGTCAGCATCCTCAACGACAGCAGAATCGTCATGCTCACGACCGCGCTCAATGACGGCAAGCTGCTCGCGCACCCGATGGTGCCGCAGCAGGTCACCGCGGATGCCGACGTCTGGTTCTTCATCGGACTGCACGGAGACCAGGCGACCGCGCTGCGTACGAATCCGCACGTCAACATCACCGTCGCCGAGGCGGGGAACTGGCTCTCGGTGGCAGGTCGCGTCGAATTCGTCGACGACCCGGCCAAGGTCGACGAACTCTGGGACGATTCCGTTGCCGCATGGTTCGAACACGGACGCAACGACCCGAACCTCGGCCTCATCAAGGTCACCAGCGACTCCGCGCAGCACTGGGGCCTGACCGGCGGAAAGCTCTCGGCCATGGCTCAGATCGTCAAGTCCAAGGTGACCGGTCAGCGCACTGGCGGAGGCAGTGACACGACAGAACTCTGACCTCGGAGTTCTGACGCGAGAACTCTGACGCGGAACGAAACAGACGAGCGCCGGGCAGCACATCCGCAGCCCGGCGCTCGCCGTCTTATCAAGAGTGTCTCGTGCAGAGTGCGCGTCCTCAGTCGCGCACCGTCAGTGACCCGAAGCTGTCACTTGACCCAGGGCTCTTCGCCGGTCTCCGAGACGATGGGCTTGCCGTTGTCGATGTTCCAGGAACCCATGCCGCCTTCGACGTTGAACGCATCGAATCCGTTCTGATTCAGCCAGGCCACGGCACGGTTCGACCGGCCGCCGGTGCGGCAGATGACGTACATGTCGTCGTCGAGGGGCAGATCGTCGAGGCGTGACGGCAGCTCACCCAGCGGGACGTGGTACGCGCCCTCGATGTGGCCGGCCTCCCACTCATCGTCCTCACGGACATCGACGATCGTGGCGCCGTCGGGGATGTCGTTGACTGTGACGTTGGCTTCTTCATCCATGACTTCAGTCTAAACACGACGGTCCGCACCACGCACGCGTCCCGCCTGGGCGACGCCGCACTCGCGCCCCGCGGCTGTCATAGACCCCCGACCGATCGCGGTCTATGATTCAAATTGGGTCCGTGCAGATCGCTGACCTGCACCGCAACCGAGCAGAGTCGCTCGACTCACTTGCCTGGAAGGTTTCCCATGTCGTTCCAGGCCTATCTCGACACCATCGAAGACAAGACCGGACTCACCCCGCGCCAGTTCATCGGCCTCGCGAAGGAGAAGGGCTTCGATGACGACTCCGTCAAGGCCGGCGTCATCCTCGACTGGCTCGAGTCCGATTACGGGCTGGGCCGCGGACATGGCATGGCGCTGGTCCATGTCATCAAGAAGGGCCCGCAGATCGATGCCAAACACGTCGGTTCCGGCGGCACCCACAGCGACGAGACCGACATGCTCCGGCTCGACGGCAAAGCCAGCAAACCGGCATGATCACTGTCGCGGAGCGCCGCGGGCTGCTGTTGCCCGGATCGCCGACGGCCAAGTTCGTGGGTGCTGAACATGGTGCTGACGTCTCGTTCTTCTGGGTCGACACCGCACCCGGAAAAGGGCCCGACCTGCACTGGCAACCCTACACCGAGACATGGGTCGTCTTGTCCGGGCAGGTGCGCATCGACGCCGATGATGAGACGCTCTCCGCCGAGGCCGGTTCGATCGTCACCGTCGGAGCCGAAACGGTCCATCGCTTCCGCAGCATCGGAACCGAGAACCTCAGAATGGTGTGCATCCACGCCTCACCCGAGATCATTCAGGACTTCGTGGAAGAGGACTGAGTGCGCCACCTCGGCGAGGATTAGCATGGAGGAATGAGCAAGCGGATCGTCATCATCGGTGGGGGACTGGCCGGGACCACGGCAGCGCGAGAGCTGAACGCGCGCGGACAGGCGGTGACCGTCATCGATCCGCGCGCCGGCGAGACCTGCGAGCGTCCGCCCTTGTCGAAGCACCTCTTCGACGGCGCCCGCCACCACCTGCCGTACCACCTCGAATCCACCGAGCACATCACCTTCGTCCGTGACCGGGCAGAGGAGATCACCCTCGCCGAGGCGGCCCCCGACTCCCGCTACACCGCCGAAACCCAGCGACACCCCCACCCGCTTGCCGACCATCACGCGACGGCCGGGACGGTCCTGCTGGCGTCGGGGGAGTCGATCGACTTCACCCACTGCATTCTCGCCACCGGGATGGAGGCCGACCGCCCGCGGATCCCGAACTATCCGGACGCGCTTCCGGTGTACAACCTCGGCGATGCCGAATGGATCCTCGACCGCGTCGAGCGGGCCACGGAGCCGCTCGACATCGGGGTCCTGGGCTCCGGTTACCTCGGGATGGAGGTCGCCACCTCGGCGGTCGCCGCCGGACATCGGGCCACCGTGTACCTGCGCGGGGACGAACCGCTGCGCAGACAGCTTTCCGCTCCTGTGCGACGAGCGCTGTTTGAGAAACATCGGGCCGCGGGTGTCGAGTTCGTCACGCACACCTCGAGCCCGGACGATATTCCCGCAGATGTTCATGACCTGTTCATCACCAGCGTCGGTGCCCGGCCCCGACTCATCCCCATCGACGGCGACCGACCCGCCGAGGCGTGGGAGGTGAATGAGAGTTTGGCAACATCCCATCCGGGCATCTTCGCCGCCGGCGACTGCGCGATCGTCACCGCCGGCCCTTATGCTCTCGATCACCCCTGGGCGTGCGAACCGGTGGCCGAAAGCCACGGTCAGTTCCTCGCTGAACTCCTCACCGATACCCCTGCCAACGCCCCCGCCGAGGTGGCCGACAGTGACCCTGACAGCGACGCTGACACCGCCGCAGGCGTCCCGTCGACACTCGAAGAAACAGGACGAAAAACCTGGTCAGACGTGCCCTGGCACTGGAGCTTCCAAGGCCCGGAGAAGGTCTTCACTGCGGGCCTGACCAGCCCGGACGCCACCGACACGATCATCCGACATGACCCGTCCGGGGCGAAGTTCCAGGTCTTCCACTTCGACGGTCCGGGGCCGGAGTCGATGCTCATCGGTGTCGAGACACTCAACTGGCCGCCGATGCAGGCCGCCGCCCGACGCGTACTCGGCGGTAGCCACATCCCCACCCGTGCCCAGATCGAGGACCCCGACTTCGACTTCAAGGCTCACAGCCGACTGTGAGTCTGCGCTAGTCTCATCACGTAGACTTTTCATCTGTTCAATCCCCAGTCGCCGACGAGAGAATCTTCTGTTCATGGATATGGCCAGGCTTGCTGCCGAGCACGGACTCGAGAGAGTGGGTGGACGGCCGTCGTTGCCCGAGTACGTCAAACAGCTGATCAACCGCAGCGACTTCACGTACACGTTGGCGAAGTATCGGATGCAGTCCGAGAACGAACGCAACCGCCTCGGTATGCTCTGGGTGCTTCTGCGTCCCGGTTTCTCGGCGCTCATCTACGGCACGGTCTTCGGCTTCATCATGCAGGGCGCGACAGCACGTCCGCCAGACTTCGCTCCGTTCGTCATCATCGGCGTCTTCGTCCTCGAGTTCTTCAACACCTCGATGAATGGTGGGGCGAAGTCGATCATCTCGAATGCCTCACTCGTCCAATCGCTGCCGTTCCCACGCATCGTGCTGCCGATCGCCACGGTCTTCCAGAACCTGCTCAACTTCATTCCGACCTTTATCTTCATGGCTGTGCTCGTCATGCTGTGGGGTGCGAAGCCCAGCTGGGACTGGTTCCTCTTCATCCCGTTGGTCTTCCTGTTCTGGATCTTCAACCAGGGTGTGGCCTTCATCTTCGCTCGCGCGACTGTCCACTTCCGTGATCTGTCCCAGGTCACCCCGTTCATCTCCCGGATGATCTTCTACACCTCGGGCGTCTTCTTCGATCTCAAGGTGATGGTCGATAAGATCAATCCGTCCCTGCAGCCCTTCGCCGACTGGCAGCCGATCAACAACGTCCTGGCGATCGCCCGCGGCATCCTTATGAAGGACGGTGTCATTCCGTTCGACTACTTCTGGCACCTGGCCATCTGGGCGTTCGGCATCTTCATCATCGGCTTCGTGTTCTTCTGGCAGGCCGAGGAAAGGTTCGGTCGCGATGAGTGACGAGAATTCGTTCGACACCGGCAGCCTCCCCGAGGTGACTCGGAACAATCCGCCCGTCGTCGTCTGCGACAACGTCCACGTCCGGTACAAGACTCTGGCCACCGGCAAGAAGCTCAAGCTCGGCAGCAAAGACGTCATGATGAAGCGCCGCGGTCTGCGGGAGGTCCATGCGCTCAAGGGTGTGAGCTTCGTCGCCCACAAGAACGAATCCATCGGCATCATCGGCAGCAACGGCTCGGGCAAGTCCACGCTCATGCGGTCGATCACAGGGCTGACCCCGACGTCGGAGGGTGCGATCTATGCGACGTCTCGGCCGAACCTCCTCGGCGTCGGTGCTGCTCTCATTCCGGATCTCTCCGGTGCTCGCAACATCGTCCTCGGTTCCCTGGCTTTGGGGCTCACCCGGCCCGAGATCGATGAGAAGTTCGACGAAATCGTCGAATTCACCGGCCTCGAGGACTTCATCGATCTGCCGATGCGCACCTATTCCTCGGGTATGTCCCAGCGGCTGAAGTTCGCGATCGCGACCTCGGTGCAGCATGAGATCCTCATCGTCGATGAGGCGCTCAACGTCGGCGACAAGAAGTTCCGTGACCGGTCGGAAGGTCGCATCCGGTCGATCCGTGAGAATGCCGGTACGGTCTTCCTCGTCTCGCACTCGATGCGCACGATCAAGGACACGTGCAATCGTGCCCTGTGGATCGAGAAGGGCGAACTGCGCGCCGACGGCCCGGCACTCGAGGTCATTCGCGAATACCAGGCGTTCACCAAGGCCGAGAAGGCGAGAGAAGCCGAGGAAGAGCCGGGCTGAGGCCCGCCGCCCGGTAAAGCGTTCATTTCAGTCGTTCGCACGCGTCGCACAGAGGTATGACTGACTATCGACCACGGATGTCAGGCAAAGAGCTCTCGGGACTACCGCTCCTGCGCTTCGGCTCTCTCGGAAAGCAGAGCTCCCAGAGTCCTCGGCGCGGACAACATCGGCCTGTTGAGAGGCTGCCGAAAGATAGAGGCAACGGGCAATGACGTTTGTGCCATGGCGTAGAGTGCGTGGCCGCCGATTGAGATGATCGGTGAGCGTGAGCAAAAACAGCAGTAAGGTGACTCTTTGAAAGCGCGGGGGCCGGATCAGATTCACCGCGTTCAGATGACATGCAACGGAGCCTGCATCTCTGATCGACATCATCGATAGGAACTACCAGAAGAGGCGTGCAATGAGTCAGACGATCGAGGTTTCCCGCGAAGAGAAGTCGCGGGCGCGGAAGGCCGTCCTCGCGGCCGGACTGGGCAATGCCCTCGAGTGGTACGACATCATCCTCTTCGGATTCATGGCGACCTCCATTGCTGTGGTCTTCTACCCGGGCGAGGGGCTGTCGGCGCAGCTGATGACCTGGGCGACGTTCGCCATCACCTTCGTCGTCCGGCCGCTCGGTGCCGTTCTCATCGGACGCTACGCCGACAAGCACGGCCGCAAGTCAGCCCTGTCGCTGACGATCGGTCTGATGACGCTCGGCGTATTCATCATCGTCGTCCTACCCGGCGAGTCTGTCATCGGCGTGTGGGCGGCGATCGGTCTCATCATCGCCCGGATCATCCAGGGCATCTCCGCCGGCGGCGAGTTCGGTTCGGCCACCGCCTTCCTCACCGAGAACGCCAAGCGCGGCAAGGCCTTCTACGCCTCCTTCCAGACCGCGACGCAGGGCATCTCGATGTTCCTGGCCGCAGGTATCTCGTGGATCTTCAGCTCGGCACTGAGCGAAGAGGCCCTGCACTCGTGGGGCTGGCGAGTGGCCTTCGCGATCGGTCTGCTCATCGGCCCCGTCGGCTGGTATATCCGTTCGAAGATGGACGACACCCCCGAGTTCAAGGCCGCCGAGAAGACCGACAACCCGCTGCGCGTCCTCCTCGGCCAGAACTTCGGTCGCCTGTTCTCGGCGTTCCTCATCATCGCCATGGCCACGATCTCGGTCTACCTCATCACGTTCCTGCCGCAGTTCGCCGTCGACAACCTCGGCCTCGAACCGTGGGCGGCGTTCCCCGGCGCCGTCGTCGCCGGCATCATCACCCTGATCGGCTCACCGTTCGCCGGCAGGCTGGCCGACAAGGTGGGGCCGACGACCGTGATGATCCCGACGACGATCGTGGGCATCATCGTCGCGTGGCCGATGTTCATGCTCCTGACAGCGAACCCCTCGATCGCCGTCCTCACCCTGTGCGAGGCGATCGTCGGCCTGTTCATGGTCTTCTACTTCGGCCCGATGCCGGCGCTGCTGTCCGAGCTGTTCCCCGTCCGCGTCCGCAGCTCGGGCATGACCATCGCCTACAGCTTCGGCGTCGCGATCTTCGGCGGCTTCGCCCCGCTCATCCTCACCGCACTGCTCAGTGCGACGGGCGAACTGACCGTGCCCGGCTTCTACTACGCGGCACTGTCCCTGCTCTCGCTCATCGGCGTCATCGTGGCCCGAAAGGTGTACAAGCGGCGCTGAGTCGCCTAGCCGAGTGGGGCGTCGTGGCCATCGTCGCCCCGCTCGACGCGGTATTTTCCCGCCGAGGTGGCGCTGCGATTCCGCTCGATCAAGCGCTAGCGCGGATGTGGAATCGTCGACGGGTCGAAACGTGCGCGCCGCCTTGAACGAGGGTGGCGGAGCGTGGCGCGGGTCGAAATGTGAGCGCGGCCTTGAGCGACGTGTCGGAGGCGGCCGCACGTCGTCGATCAAGCGGCAGCGCGGATGTGGAATCGTCGACGGGTCGAAATGTGCGCGCGGCCTTGAGCGAGGAACCCGACGAGGAGGGCGGAGATGACACCGCAGTCATCGGCAGCGGCGCGGGTCGGATACCCTATTCGGATGAACGCAACCGGAGTCGCCCGTGCTCACCTCGGCTCTAGGGTCGTCGGCCCTTCGCCGAGGCGGGGCGTCGTGTCGGCTGCTGTCCGGTTCCCCGCCTGGTCGTGTGCCCCCGCCTGGTCGTGCACCCGCGCCCGGTCGTGCACTCGCGTCACGTCGTCGCAGGGGCGACTGCGGTGACGGGCAGGTCATCGAGGGGGCTTCCCTCGCTCGGTCTCATCTCCCACGGGACCTCATCGGCCCAGGGGCAGGCCCTCATCGAGGCCCTCGCCGCCGAGGTCGCGCGAGATCTCCGCGGGCGAGGGCTCGTCGACGAGGTGATGCTCGGACACGTCGATGTACAGGAGCCCACCGTCGCCGAGGTGGTCGACCGCCTTCCGCACGATCGACCCGTCATTCTCGTCCCCCTCCTTCTCTCGCCGGGCTATCACGTCCACGTCGACCTCGCCGAGGCAGTCGATCATGCGCAGACCATCGATCCTGCGCTGAAGTCCGATCGTGCCGATGACGCGAACCCCGCCGAGGTGGCCACCCGAACCGCGGACTCCACCGAGGCGGCCACCCGTACCGCCGGAACTCCCGCCCGTGACATCCGCCTGACGAAGACCCTCGGTCCCGACCCGCGGCTGGCCCGCATCCTCGCCGAGCGCCTGCCCGCCCTGCGTGATGACGACGAGGTCGTGCTCGCCGCGGCAGGCTCAAGTGACGAACGCGCCAACGATTCCTGTCGCGAGATGGGCGAGCTGCTGGCAAACGAACTCCGACGGCCCGTCGACGTCGGCTTCCTCGCAGGCGCGGGGACCCCTCTCAAAAGCTTTGTTGAGCAGAATGAACACGCGGTGAAACGCCTCGTTCTGGCCAACTATCTCCTCGCCCCCGGCTTCTTCGACGACCTCGCCCGAGGCCTCATCGCCGATACACAGAACATCCTCAGCTCACCCCTGCTCACCACCGAAACGTCCCAAGGAAACGCCCAGAAACACCCCCAGTCATCCCACCAGCCGACCGATCCGACAACCTCGCAATCGGGTCAGGCGGCCGATGCCGGCATCCCCGCCGAGTCCGGTTTCGCTGTCCCTGCCCTGCTCGTCGACATCATCTACGACCGAGTCGTCTCGGCGCTCTGACCCGACCGTCCAGACGCGACCACCCGATGACGGTCCATTAACGCAACCTCGCGGTGAATCTCAAAATTCACGCCTTTCTATGACGTCATGTGTCGCAATGTGTCAGAACTTAGGTAAGGCAAAGTGTTGAGCAATCACTTCCTCTTGTAGCGTGGCCTATCACTGACTCCCATCAGCGTTTGGAGACGATCCATGTCCACCAAGGTGGAAGAGCACACAAACCCCACAGGCGACTCGGCCGCAGCCGGTGCGCCCGCTGACGGTGCGCCCGCATCCAGCGCGCCCGCATCCGACTCACGTGCGCGCGCGAAGAAGCCTGCCCGGCCGAAGAAGTCCAACGGTCAGTGGAAGGTCGACGGCCACGAACCGTTGAACAAGAACGAGATCGACAAGGCCGAGGACAACGGCCTCAACGTCCGCGCGCGCATCGAGGAAACCTACTCGAAGCAGGGGTTCGCCTCGATCGACCCCTCCGACCTCCACGCCCGTTTCCGCTGGTGGGGCCTGTACACCCAGCGCAAGCCCGGCATCGACGGCGGTCGCACCGCCAAGCTCGAACCCCATGAGCTCGAAGACGAATACTTCATGCTCCGGGTCCGCATCGACGGCGGAAAGCTCACCACCGAGCAGCTGCGCACGATCGCCGACATCTCCACCGACTTCGCTCGCGGTTCCGCCGACCTCACCGACCGGCAGAACATCCAGCTGCACTGGATCGAGATCGAGAACGTCCCCGAGATCTGGCGCCGCCTCGAAGCCGTCGGCCTGCAGACCACCGAGGCCTGCGGTGACGTCCCCCGCGTCATCCTCGGCTCACCCGTGGCCGGCATCGGCGCCGACGAACTCATCGACCCGACCCCGGCGATCGAAGAGATCTCGCGCCGCTACATCGGCGACCAGTCACTGTCGAACCTGCCGCGCAAGTACAAGACCGCGATCACCGGCCACCCCAGCCAGGACGTCGTCCACGAGATCAACGACTGCTCCTTCGTCGCCGTCGACCACCCCGAGCACGGCATCGGCTACGACCTGTGGGTCGGCGGCGCCCTGTCCGTGGTGCCCCGCTTCGCCGAGCGCCTCGGCGCCTGGGTCGCCCCCGAGCAGGTCGTCGAAACCTGGCTCGGCGTCACCTCGATCTTCCGCGACTACGGCTTCCGCCGCCTGCGCAACAAGGCCCGCCTGAAGTTCCTGCTCGCCGACTGGGGTCCGGAGAAGTTCCGCGAGGTCCTCGAGACCGAATACCTCGGCTACAAGCTCGCAGACGGACCGGCCCCTGCCAAACCGATCACCGCCGGCGACCACGTCGGCGTGCACAAGCAGAAGGACGGCCGCTACTACATCGGCGTCACTCCCATCGTCGGCCGCGTCTCGGGGACCCTGCTCGGCCAGATCGCCGACCTCGCCGACAAATACGGCTCGACCCGCCTGCGCACGACACCGCACCAGAAGTTCCTGCTGCTCGACATCGAGGAATCCGATGTCGACGCCGTCGTCGCCGAACTCGACGAACTCGGCCTGTCCAGCCGCAAGGACCTCTTCCGCCGTTCGACGATGGCGTGCACCGGCATCGAATACTGCAAACTCGCCATCGTCGAGACCAAGCAGACCGCCGCCGACACCATCACGAAGCTCGAAGAGCGGCTCGCCGACATCGACGACCTGCCCCACCCGATCAGCCTTCACCTCAACGGCTGCCCGAACTCCTGCGCCCGCATCCAGACCGCCGACATCGGGCTCAAGGGCCAGATCGTCACCACCGACGACGGCGAGCAGGTCCCCGGGTTCCAGGTCCACGTCGGCGGTGGACTGGCGTCGAAGGACCGCGACGAGGCCGGACTCGGCCGCACCGTCCGCGGCCTCAAGGTCACCGCCGATCACCTCAGCGACTACGTCGAGACACTCGTGCGCCGGTTCCTCGCCGGCCGCACCGAGACCGAGACGTTCTCCGAATGGGCCCACCGCGTCGACGAGGAGGAACTGACATGAGCACGCACACCACCGCCACCACCGCCACCAACGCGACCACCGCGAATACCACCGCAGCAGACACCCAGCGCCACCGTCCCGAACCGCGTCCGATCGACGAGCTCAAAGCCATCGCCGAGGCGGGGGCTCGTGAGCTCGGCGGTGACCCTGAGAACGGGGTGGCCGAAGCCAACCCTGCCGACGTCATCCGCTGGATCTCGCGACACTTCGACACCGCCGCCTGCGCCGTCGCCTGCTCGATGGCCGATGCCGCCCTGCCGCACTACGTCGCCCAGTACCTGCCCGGCGTCGACGTCCTCTTCCTCGACACCGGCTATCACTTCCCGGAGACCTACACCACCCGCAACGAGGTGGCCCGCCGTGTCGATGTCCACATCGTCGACGTCCTTCCGGAACAGACCGTGCCCGAACAGGATGCCGAATTCGGCAAGGACCTCTTCGCCCGGGACCCGGGCCTGTGCTGCGCCCGCCGCAAGGTCGCCCCGCTGAAGAAGTCGCTGGCAGGCTATGAGCTCTGGTTCACCGGGGTCCGCCGCGACGAGGCCCCGACCCGAGCGAACACGCCGCTGATCACCTTCGATGAGAAGAACGGCCTGGTCAAGGTCAACCCTCTGGCCGCCTGGTCATTCGACGACCTCCTCGACTACGCGCGCGCCTTCGATGTGCCCGTCAACCCACTGCTGTCGCAGGGCTACCCGTCGATCGGATGCCAGCCCTGCACCCGCCCCGTCGCCGAAGGTGAAGACCCCCGCGCCGGCCGTTGGGCAGGAACGAACAAAACAGAATGCGGACTCCACACATGACTATCGACCAGACCACACAGCCACAGACCACACAGTCACAGCCACAGACGCAGACCACACAGACCCAGGCCACCCTGTCGACCCTCGACGTCTTGGAATCCGAGGCGATCCACATCATCCGTGAGGTCGCCGCCGAATTCGAGAAGCCTGTGCTGCTGTTCTCCGGCGGCAAGGACTCCGTGACGGTCCTCCACCTCGCGGCGAAGGCCTTCTGGCCGGCGAAGATCCCCTTCGGGCTCCTCCATGTCGACACCGGCCACAACTTCCCGGAGATCATCCGCTTCCGTGACGAGACGGCCGAACGCTTCGGTCTCGATCTCACGGTCGCGAAGGTCCAGGACTACATCGACGACGGACGCCTGCGCGAACGCCCCGACGGGACGCGCAACACCCTGCAGACCCAGCCGCTGCTCGACGCGATCGCCGACGGCGGATTCGACGCCGTGTTCGGCGGGGCACGCCGGGATGAGGACAAGGCCCGGGCGAAGGAACGCATCCTGTCGCTGCGCGACGAGTTCGGCGGCTGGAACCCGAGCAACCAGCGCCCCGAACTGTGGAACATCTACAACGGCCGCCACCTGCCAGGCGAGCACGTGCGCGTATTCCCCATCTCGAACTTCACCGAACTCGACGTGTGGAGCTACATCGCGCGAGAGAACATCGACCTGCCCGAGCTCTACTTCGCCCACGAACGCGAGGTCTTCAACCGCGACAACATGTGGTGGGCCACCGGCGAATTCTCCGTCCCCCGCGAGGACGAGGACGTCATCCGCCGCACCGTGCGCTACCGCACCGTCGGCGACATGAGCTGCACCGGCGCCGTCGAATCCGACGCCGCCGACTACGAATCGATCCTCGCCGAGGTGGCCGCCACCACTGTGACCGAACGCGGTGCCACACGCGCCGACGACCGGATCTCGGCCGCGGCCATGGAGGACCGCAAGAAGGACGGATACTTCTGATGACGACAACGACCACCCCCTCAGAACCGGCCACCGACGTCGTGGACGCGAAGACGAAGACGCTGCTGCGTTTCGCCACCGCCGGATCCGTCGACGACGGCAAATCCACCCTCGTCGGTCGGCTCCTCCACGATGCGAAGGCGATCCTCGCCGACCAGCTCGAAGCCGTGACCGCGACCAGCCGGGAACGCGGATTCCTCGGCGGCGAATTCGACTTCGCCCTGCTCACCGACGGTCTGCGGGCCGAACGGGAACAGGGCATCACCATCGACGTCGCCTACCGCTACTTCGCGACCGATCGTCGCTCGTTCATCCTCGCCGACTGCCCCGGGCACGTGCAGTACACCCGGAACATGGTCACCGGCGCGACGACCGCCGATGCCGTCGTCGTCCTCATCGACGCGCGCAACCGTCCCACCGAGCAGACCCGCCGTCACCTGACCGTGGTCTCCCGGCTGGGCATCCGCCACGTCATCATCGCGGTGAACAAGATCGACCTCCTCGACTACGACCAGACCGCGATCGAGGCCGTCGAACGTGAGGTTGCCGACCTCGCCGCCGAGGTGGGGCTCGATTCCCCGCACATCATCCCGATGTCCGCGCTGGCCGGGGACAACATCGCGACCACCTCGGAGAACACCCCCTGGTACCAAGGCCCGGCACTGCTCGACCTGCTCGAGACCCTGCCGAGCAAGGATGAGGCCACCGCGGATCTCGAACCCTTCCGCCTCGACGTCCAGACCGTGCTGCGCCCCCAGGGCGGACTCGCACCGGGACTCGACGCCGATGATTTTCGGGACTACCGGGCCGTGGCCGGTCAGATCACGTCAGGGCGGGTCAGCCTCGGCGATGAGATCGACGTCCACCCGGCCGGGATCCGTACGACGGTCACCGGCATCGACACCGCCGATGGGCCGCTGGAGACGGCAGGTGCCCCGCAGTCGGTGGCGTTGCGGCTGGCCGATGACATCGACACCGCACGCGGCACCGTCATCGCCGGTGCCGGCACACTGCCGCCGGCCCGCCGGGAACTCACCGCAGAGGTGTTCCCCTTCACCTCCGAGGGCCTGCGCACGGGCGATCGGGTGCTGGTGAAGACCGGGACGACGACCGTCAAGGGCATCGTCACGATCGAGACCAAACGCAACCTCGCAACCGCGCAGACGGAGGCCGCCGAGGTGCTCGCCGGCAACGACATCGGCCAGGCCAGGGTGAAGCTCGCAGCCGAACTGCCGGTCGCGGACTTCCGCGCCCACGGTTCGGCTGGGGCGTTCGTCATCATCGACCCGCAGTCGGGAAATACGCTCGCGGCGGGCATCCACACCCCCGAGGCGAACTCATGAGTCTCTTCCCCACCCAGGTGGCGGGCAGCGTGCTGCTCGTCGGAGCCGGACCCGGCGACCTCGGGCTGCTGACCGTCACCGGTCTGCGCGCCCTGGAGCGGGCCGACGTCATCGTGGCCGACCGCCTCGGCGCGCGTGCGATCATCGATCAGCTCACCGAGGATCGGGGCGCACCCCTGGATGCCGAGATCATCGATGTCGGCAAACAGCCGGGCCATCACCCAGTGCCGCAGTCGCGGATCAACGAGATCCTCATCGAACAGGCCCGACTCGGCCGTCGCGTCGTCCGCCTCAAGGGCGGGGACCCCTTCGTCTTCGGACGTGGGGGAGAGGAAGTCTTCGCGTGCCGCGAGGCCGGCATCGACGTCCAGGTCGTCCCGGGTGTGACGAGTGCGAACTCGGTGCCCGCGCTCGCGGGGATTCCCCTGACCCACCGGGGCGTGGCGACCGCGTACACCGTGGTCACCGGCCACGATCAGATCGAGCAGATCGGCGGGGGACGCGACCACACGGTCGTCGTGCTCATGGGCATCGGCACCCTCGTCCACTCGGCGGGAGTGCTCGCTCGCGGTGAACGTGGAGCGGACTGCCCGGTCGCGATCATCGAGGACGGGTACGGTGAGAACCAGCGAGTGACGATCGGGACGCTCGGCACGATTGCCTTCCACGCCGCCCGCCGAAGCGTGCGCTCACCGGCCATCGTCGTCATCGGCGATGTCGTCACCCACAGCCCCTACGCCGCCGGCGCATTCGACGCCGCGGTCAAACCAGAACCGAAGCTGGCAAGGAACCCATGACCTACATCATCGCTCAGCCCTGCGTCGACGTGAAGGACCGCGCCTGCATCGAGGAGTGCCCGGTCGACTGCATCTACGAGGGCAAACGTTCCCTGTACATCCACCCCGAGGAATGCGTCGACTGCGGGGCATGCGAACCCGTGTGCCCGGTCGAGGCGATCTTCTACGAAGACGATGTGCCCGATGAGTGGGAGGACTACCACGCGGCGAACGTCGACTTCTTCGACGACATCGGCTCCCCGGGCGGGGCCGCCGCGCACGGGGTCATCGACAAGGACCATCCCTTCATTGCGGCCCTGCCCCCGCAGAACACCGACGACTGACGAACTCTGACGACTACCGACGACTGATCGAGGAACCCCCATGACGACACCACTGAGAGTGGCCATCATCGGCGCCGGACCTGCAGGCATCTATGCCGCGGACCTGCTGACGAAGGCCGAACACGACCTGGACTTGAGCATTGACCTGTTCGAGCGTCTGCCCTCGCCCTTCGGGCTCGTCCGCTACGGCGTCGCGCCCGACCATCCGCGGATCAAGGGCATCATCAACGCGCTCATCAAGGTCCTCGACCGCGGGGACATCCGCCTGTTCGGCAACGTCGAGTACGGGGCGGACATCAGCCTCGGCGAACTCACCGATCGCTACGATGCGGTGATCTTCTCCACCGGCTGCTTCGTCGACGCACCGCTCGAGCTGCCGGGCATCGACCTGCCCGGATCCTATGGTGCCGCCGACTTCGTCAACTGGTACGACTCGCATCCGGATGTGCCGCAGACGTGGCCGCTGGACGCGGAGAAGGTCGCCGTGCTCGGCAACGGCAACGTCGCCCTCGACGTGGCCCGAGTGCTCGCGAAGCAGGCCGATGACCTGCACACCACGGAGATCCCCGACCATGTCTATGAGGGTCTGAAGTCCTCCAAAGTCACCGACGTGCACGTGTTCGGTCGCCGGGGTCCCGCGCAGGCGAAGTTCACCCCGCTGGAGCTGCGTGAGCTCGGGCAGGTCGCCGATGTCGACATCATCGTCTACCCCGAGGACTACGAGTTCGATCAGGGTTCGCTTGACGCGATCGAGGCGAGCAACCAGGTCAAGCAGGTGACGAAGACGCTCACGGACTTTGCGATGCGCGAGGAGACGGGAGCGAAGCGCCGCCTGCACCTGCACTTCCTCCACGCACCGGTCGCCATCCTCGGCGAGGATCGGGTGACGGGGCTGCGCACGGAACGGCAGGAGCTCGATGGCAACGGTGGAGTCAACGGCACAGGAGATTTCCACGACTGGGACATCGACGCCGTCTACCGGGCGGTCGGCTATGCGGGCACGAAGCTGCCGCAGCTGCCCTTCGACGAGGCCAAGCGCGTCATCCCCAATCACGAGGGTCGCGTCGTCGACACCGACGATCAGAAGCAGGCCGCCGAGGCGGACGTCATCCCCGGCGTGTATGCGACCGGGTGGATCAAGCGCGGACCGGTGGGCCTCATCGGGCACACGAAGGGTGATGCCCTGGAGACGATCGGGCACATCCTCGAGGATCAGGCCGCCGGTGCGCTCACCGAACCGGTGTATCCGGAACGGGAGTCGATCGTCGAACTCCTCGAGTCCAAGGGCGTCGACTACGCGGACTGGGAGGGCTACCACCGTCTCGAGGCCGCAGAGAAGGCACTCGGCGAGGCCGAGGGACGAGAGCGCGTGAAGCTCGCAACCCGCGAGGCCATGCTCGCCGAGGCGCGCGCCCATCTGACCGCGGAGGCGAACGCGGGCTGAACACATCCGACTGAGCACTGCGCGCTAAGCCCTGGCGGCTGAGGTCCACCATCCGGCCGCGGACACGGAAAGCCGTGTCCGCGGCCGTCTGCGTTCTTGCCTTCGATAGATAACCCAGCTATGTGATTGACATCACGCATCTTCAGGAGAAGACTGTCCGCGGAACTACTGCTGTCTACCCTGGGAGGCCAAGGTGCCCTCACAAAGTCCCCTGTCGTCCGGCACGCCCACGAGCGTGAAGGTCGTCCACGACAAAGGCCTCAAGCGCGATATCGGCAAGACCGGCCTGCTCTTCACCGGAGTCGGATCGATCATCGGCTCCGGATGGCTCTTCGGTGCCTTCGACGCCGCGAGCATGGCCGGTCCGGCCGCGATCCTGTCCTGGGCCGTCGGCGCGATCCTCATCATCTTCGTCGCACTCAACTACTCCGAACTCGGGGTCATGTTCCCCGTCGCCGGGGGTGTCGTGCGCTACCCGCACTATGCGTTCGGTTCGTTCGCCAGCTACACCAGCGGGTGGATCACGTGGCTCTCGGCGGCCGGCACCGTCGGCATCGAGGTGCTCGCGGCCGTCCAGTACGCGTCGAGCTACATGCCGTGGCTGATGGAGACGAAGGAAGGCGTGCTCGTCCTCACCATCCCCGGCATCTTCGTGTCCATCGCGATGGTCGGAGTCTTCTGCATCATCAACATGTTCGGTGTGAAGTTCTTCGCGCAGTTCAACAACGTGCTGGTGTGGTGGAAGCTCGCCGTCATCGTCCTCGTCTTCATCGGTCTCGCACTGCTGGCGTTCAACCCCGGACACTTCCACATGCCCGAGTTCGGCGGATTCGCGCCCAACGGCATCGCCCCGATCTTCGCCTCCCTGCCGGCGGCGGGCATCATCTTCTCCTACCTCGGATTCCGCCAGGGCGTGGAGTTCGCCGGTGAGACGAAGAACCCGCAGAAGAACGTCCCGTTCGCCGTCATCGGATCGATCGTGCTCACCGCGATCATCTACATCCTCCTGCAGGTCGCGTTCATCGGCGCCATCCCCACCGAGCTGCTCAAGGACGGCTGGGGCGGACTGTCGTTCTCGAACTCGGCAGGTCCGTGGGCGGAGATCGCGATCATGCTCGGTGCGATGTGGCTGGCGATCATCCTCTACATCGACGCCGTCGTCTCTCCTGCCGACACCGGCCTGATCTTCACCGCGCTCAGCCCCCGCCTGTCGTACTCGCAGGCGCGCGTCGGCAACGCCCCGAAGGCGCTGACGAAGCTGAGCAAGCGCGGAATCCCGTGGCTGGGTCTGCTGGTGACGTTCATCGTCGCCTGCTTCCTGTTCTTCCCGTTCCCGTCGTGGGCGAAGATGGTCGGGTTCATCACCTCCGGAACCGTCATCTCGTTCGGCTCGGGCCCGATCACGGTCGCTGCGCTGCGCCGGCAGCTGCCGAATCAGGAGCGTCCGTTCCGCATCCCCGGCGGAGACATCCTGCCGTTCCTCGGCTTCCTCGCCGCGAACCTCATCGTGTTCTGGACCGGATGGGACACGAACTGGAAGCTGTTCCTCGCGATGGTGCTCGGCTACGTGGTCCTCGGCCTGCACTACATGTTCAGCGACCGCAAGACGATCCCGCCGCTGCAGTTCCGGTCCGGTTGGTGGATGCTGTTGTGGCTCGGCGGCCTGGCCGTGCTCAGCTACCTCGGCACCTACGGCGAGGGCGCCCTGGGCGTACTCACCTTCGGCTGGGGCGAGCTGGCCGTCGTCATCGTCACCCTCGTCGTCTTCTACGTCGGCATCAAGTTCCGCCTGAAGTCGGAGGACGTCGTCGCCAACGTCGAGAACACGAAGGAGACCAGCGCCGAACACATCGACGGGGAATGAAACCCAAATCCTCGCCGAGGCGGCCCGGCCCCGTACATCCACGATCAGTGGAGTACGGGGTCGGGTCTATTTGTTCGGCAGGCGACTAGCAGTGAGGCGGGCATCCGAAGAAGGTGAAGAGGCAGGTGATATACCCCGAGATAGTCGAGCAATATCCCGATGCAACGTACAGTTGCCTACACTGATCAAAAGAAAAACCCCAGCTGCATGCCGACTCAGGTTCGACAGAGGCTTATGCCGGGGACTTCCTTTCTAGGATAGTTCAAGCCAGATGGAGAATCCAGTGGAGTTGTCTCCTCAGCAGATTGCAGCTCTCGACCAGTCGATCACTCCGACGCGTATGAGCACATACCTTTCCGCGGCATCAGGAGATGTCGATCTTGGACGTGAACTGTATCTATGGGATCGTGCCGTGTCCGTCGGTTTTCTCGCAGATCTGGCGATATTGGAGGTAGCACTCCGAAATGCTATGAGCACTCAACTGGAACGCGAATGGGGTGCTGAGTGGTACGCAAACACGGAAGTTCCTCTCGATGACCGTTCCTCATCTGCGCTCAGCACCGCATGGCGTCGAATCAGTGGACCTAAGACTCCCGGAAAACTTGTCGCACAATGTACGTTCGGGTTCTGGCGGGGACTGCTTGATAAGGGGGATCACGCAGGCCGGGAGCCACGACGTGTCAGATGCGACTACGAAGTCCTCTGGAGGGGAGTCCTGGATAGATCATTTCCGGGCGGCCGAGCACAGGCACGCCTTGATGAGCAGCGCTGGAACCGCGAATACGCCCTGGCCGTTGTTTCGCGGATCAATGATTTGCGAAATAGGGTCGCTCACCACGAACCATTGGTGAACGGTCTTCCCCTGTCGGGACAGAGGAGGCGGGTGAGCTCGCAGGCTGTCTATGAGGATTTTCTGCGATTGGCGGCGATGTTGGATCGCGATCTTCTCTCACTTTTGAAGGCGACATCGCAGGTGCCAGAACTACTCTCGGCCCGCCCTGGTCTGTGACTCCGCGGCATGCGCGTCGGCGTCGAGATCGTACGGAAGTCGTCCAATCAACGTTGATCCCGAGGTAGCTTGGCCTATCTGCGTATCCACTATCCCTGGGAGCTCGACCTCTCAGCCCTCACCCCTCAGCAAACCGCGCAAAATACTCCAACGCCTCGAACGAATCCACGGCATCCGGGTTCGCCACCTTCTCCAACGGATGGCCCTGGATGAGTCGCTTCACCGGCACTTCAAGCTTCTTGCCCGTCCGAGTGTGCGGAATCGCAGGAACAGCGATGATGTCATCGGGCACGTGCCGCGGCGAGGCCTTCGACCGCAGATCCCCAGCAATCCGCTCCTTCAAAGAAGAATCCAACGAAACCCCGTCACCCAACACCACAAACAACGGCATCCAATACCCGCCATCCGGCTGCTCGGCACCGATGACGAGGGATTCGGCCACCTCGGCGATGTCGTCGACGATGTCGTAGATGTCCGCGCTGCCCAAGCGTACGCCGTGCCGGTTGAGGGTGGCGTCCGAGCGCCCGGAGATGATGACGCTGCCGTGGTCGGTGATGGTGATCCAATCACCGTGGCGCCACACTCCGGGGAACATCGAGAAGTACGTCTCCCGGTAGCGCTGCCCGTCGGGGTCGTTCCAGAACTTCACGGGCATCGTCGGCATCGGTGCGGTGATGACCATCTCCCCGACCTCGCCGATGAGTGGATGGCCAGAGTCGTCCCAGGATTCGAGTGCCACGCCGAGGTTCGGCGCCGAGAGCTCACCCGCCCACACCTCGAGGTTCGGTGCGGAGCCGGCGAATCCGCTGACCACGTCCGTGCCCCCGCTCGTCGAGGCCAACTGCACGCGCTCGCCGATGGCGTCGCGAACCCAGGGGAAGCAGGCAGCCGGCACGGG
Source organism: Brevibacterium atlanticum (assembly GCF_011617245.1). Classification (NCBI taxonomy): domain Bacteria; kingdom Bacillati; phylum Actinomycetota; class Actinomycetes; order Micrococcales; family Brevibacteriaceae; genus Brevibacterium; species Brevibacterium atlanticum. The sequence continues at coordinate 702,690 of NZ_CP050152.1, forward strand.
CGCCCCGGTGGCCCCGATGAGCCGCAGCTGCGAAAGGTCGAGATCCCGACCGGGTTCGAGCCCGGCCTTCATTCCCGCGAGCAGGATTCCTGGGCTGAGCCCGAGCACGTTGGCCTGCGTGTCCGCGGCGATCTCCCACAGCCGTCCCGGGCCGGGGCAGAGGGGGCTGCCGTCGAAGCAGACGGTGGTGCCTCCTGCCACCAGTGCGGAGACGACGAAGTTCCACATCATCCAGTTCGTGTTCGTGTACCAGAAGAAGCGGTCGCCGGGCCTGATGTCCATGTGCAGGCCGAACATGCGCAGGTGGTCGACGACCACCCCGCCGTGGCTGTGCACGATCCCCTTGGGGATTCCCGTCGTGCCCGAGGAGTAGAGCACCCACAGCGGGGTGTCGAAATCGACGCGCACGAATTCGGGCGGGGTATCGCCGGAGGCGACGTCGTCCCAGGTGGAGAGGTTCGCAATCGTGTGGTGTTCATCCAGAGCACCCACGCCGAGGTTGCCGACCCCCACGACTGCCCGCAGGCTCGGGATGCGTGACGCCAGGTCCGCGACCTGGTCGCGGCGGTCGTGGGCGGTGCCGTTCCAGAGGTAGCCGTCGGCGGCGAAGAGGACGGTGGGCTCGAGCTGGCCGAGTTTGGCGGCGGCTCCTTCGGCGGCGTAGTCCTGGGCGCAGGCGGACCAGATGGCACCGATCGAGGCGGAGGCGAGGAAGGCGATGAGGGTGTGGTGGGTGTTCGGCAGGTACCCGACGACCCGGTCGCCCTCACCCACGCCGAGGCTGCGCAGCCAGGCAGCGACGGATCCGACCTGCCGGCGCAGTTCCCGCCAAGTGGTCTCGGACCTGCGGCCGTCTTCGGTGACGGTGATGATCGCGGGTTCGTCAGCGAGGTTGTCGTCGAGGGCGGCTCGGAGTGCGTGTTCGGCATAGTTGATGCGGGTGCCGGGGAACCAGGTGGCGCCGGGCATGGATCGATCGGCGAGGACCTCGGTGTACGGTTCGTCGGCGATGACGTTAAAGAAGTCCCAGATGGCACCCCAGAATCCGTCGAGGTCGTCTACCGACCAGCGCCACAGATCGTCGTAGCTGACCATGTTCTGGCCGGTGCGCTGGTTGGCGAACTCGGTGAAGTCGAGAATCTGCGGGCGTGGCGTTTGGTCGGGGTCGGGACGCCAGATCGGTTCAGCGGTCAATTCTTCTCCTCAGCACATCGGCGGGCAACAGCGTAGGGGGCCTCATCAACAGGAACGAGGTGGTGTCGTCCTGTGGATGAGGTTCTCATGCCACCTTACGCCGCGACCGCCGCAGCCCGACCCTGTTGCCCGTAATGCAACTGCGCCGCTGAGAAATCTCAGCGGCGCAGTCATCAGGCAGATCGAGAGAGGCTCACCCCCACACACCCCGCGTATCGTGGACGATCTTCTGCGTGAGCAGGGTCCGGTCGATGCGGGTGAACTCGTTGTGGTCGACCAGCAGCAGTACGATGTCGGCGGCGCGAATGGCCTCGTTGACCTCGGTGAGGGTGACATTTGAGCGCTCCGCGAGCTCTGCAGGCAGCCGGTCGATGTTCGGTTCGACAGCCATGATCTTGGCGTCAGGGAGCTCGTCGGCGAGCTGACCGACGATCTGACGGGCAGGGCTCTCACGGAGGTCATCGATATTCGGTTTGAATGCCAGACCGAGAGCTGCGATCTGCACGTCGGCAATGCGGCGAGCCTGGGGGAGGAGCTTGTCGAGCACGAAACCGGGCTTCGCGTCGTTGACCTCGCGAGCGGTCCTGATGAGCGATGACTGGTCCGGCGCGGTGGCGACGATGAACCACGGGTCGACGGCGATGCAGTGGCCGCCGACACCAGGGCCCGGCTGCAGGATGTTCACGCGAGGGTGATGGTTGGCGAGCTTGATGAGCTCCCATACGTTGATATCGAGTCCGTCTGAGATCACCGACAGCTCATTGGCGAAGGCGATGTTGACGTCGCGGTAGGCGTTCTCCGTCAACTTCGCCATCTCCGCGGTGCGAGCATCGGTCATGAGGAACTCGCCCTCACAGAACAACTCGTAGAGGTCCCGAGCACGTTCGCCGGCATTGCCGTTGAGCGTGCCGACGATGCGGTCGTTCGTACGCAGCTCGATCATGATGCGACCAGGCAGGACACGTTCGGGGCAGTGGGCGAAGTAGATCGTCTGCGCGCTGCCCGATTTGAGCGTCAGATCCGGTCGAGCCGACAGAATCGTCTCAGCGAGGAATTCCGTGGCACCGGGAGGAGACGTCGACTCGAGAATGATGAGCTCATTGCCCTCGAGCAGAGGTGCGATCTGCTTGCCCGCCGCCTCGATGTACGACAGATCCGGCTCGTGACCGTCCTTGAACGGCGTCGGCACCGCGACGATGTAGTTGTCCGCATGCGGAGTCTCGGTCGTCGCCCGCAGATAACCCTGTGACACGACACCGGCTACCGTGGTCGCCATGTCCGGTTCGACGAACGGGACCTTGCCGTCGTTGATGGTCGCCACCGCATCGGCGTTGATGTCGACGCCGACCACATCCGCGCCCGAGCTGGCCAGAACAGCGGCAGTCGGAAGACCGATATAACCCAGACCGATGACGGCGACCGAAGGGCGTTGTGACGTGACGGTGGGCGGCATGTGCGAGGTGCTCCAAACTGAAGGTGAACGACTACTGATGTTACCCGAGGATGACTCGAGGCAACCTGACCACAATGACGCACGAAGTGACTGCTGTGGTGACCGCAGCGGCAACTTCAGGTGAACGAATTGTGAAGGTTCACCGATTCGGTCGGCGACTGCAGATCAGCCATGATGAGATGGCCGGAGACGGTATGTCCAACTTCGACGGAACTGCATACCATTACCCACATCGGCATTGATGCGAGAACCCCGCCCGCCGAGGCGGCCCCGCGGTTCTCCCGACCAGGAGTATGTGCGTGACCCCCACAGTCCTCACCGTTTTCGGTACCAGGCCGGAAGCCATCAAAGTGGCCCCTCTCATCCGGGCCATCGAATCGAGCGCGACCCTGCGCTCCCGCACCGTCGTCACAGCACAGCACCGGGAGATGCTCGACCAGGTCAACGACCTCTTCGGAATCGTCCCCGACGTGGACCTCAACATCATGGCGCAGGGGCAGACGCTCAACGGCATCGCCACCCGCGTCATCGGAGAGCTCGACACAGTTCTCGCTGACGAGACTCCCGCCGCGGTCCTCGTCCAAGGAGACACCACGACAGTCATGGGTGCCTCCATCGCTGCCTTCAACCGTTCAATTCCTGTCATCCATCTCGAGGCAGGACTGCGCTCGGGCAACCTGCTCAGCCCCTTCCCCGAAGAAGCCAACCGAAAGCTCACCAGCCAGATCTCGGCTCTTCACCTCGCCCCGACCGCACGCTCGCGCGACAACCTGCTCGCCGAGAGCATCAACCCCGCCGACGTCGTCGTCACCGGCAACACCGTCATCGACGCCCTCCACATCGCCGTCGACATGAACGTCGCTCCCGCCGACCCGGTCGTCGCCGACTACGTCGCCACCGACCGACCGAAGCTGCTGGTAACGACTCACCGCAGAGAGAACCTCGGCTCGTCGATGGAGAACATCGGCAATGCGCTGGCCGAGCTGGCCGCGGCACGCCCCGAACTGCTCATTCTGCTCCCGGCCCACCGGAATCCGCTCGTGCGCGAAGCAGTCCTGCCCCGGGTTGAGAAGTTCGACAATGTGCTCGTCACAGAGCCGCTGTCCTACGGCGAATTCACCACCGTCATGGCCGCCTCCGACGTCGTCCTCACCGACTCCGGCGGCATCCAGGAGGAGGCCCCGAGCCTCGGCAAGCCTGTCCTCGTCATGCGAGAGAACACCGAGCGCCCCGAGGCGGTCACCGCGGGATCCGTCAAACTCGTCGGAACCGACAAGACCACGATCGTCGCCGAGGTGGCCCGTCTCTTCGACGATTCCCTCGCCTACGAAGACATGGCGAAGGCGGTCAACCCCTACGGTGACGGCCGTGCCGCCGAACGGTCCGTGGCCGCCATCGAATCGCTGCTCGGCGTCGGCGATCGCATCGCCGAATTCGCTCCGGACGTGGCCTTCGCCGACTGACGGGAAGAATCGTGGCAGTGCACTCACGAACGGTGCTGGTGACCCGCATGGGCGTCGGTATCTTCGACCCGGTCTGGTGGCGAACCCGGCTCGGGCTCTTCAGCAGCATCACAGCCGCCAGTGTGGCGGCCATGGGCGAACGCGACCTCGTCTGGGCGGTGCTGCTCGATTCCGACCTGCCGCCGTCCATCCTCGGTGATGTCCACGACGTCTTCGACGCGCACGGTCTCACCGACACAGTCCGCTTCCACTTCGTCCCCGATCATTCACGCCTCGGCGACACCGTGAGGGCAGCGATCAGAGCTGAGACGCATCCGAAGCGTCCCATCCACGCGCAGATGCTCGATGACGATGATGCGATCTCAGCACGCCTCCACGATTCTCACCTCGAGGCGTTCGAACCCGGTGTCAACGGCGCCCAAGTGGCGACGACCCCACGGGGCGTGGGCATCGACGCGCCGAGGGGCAACCGCGGCGAACTCGTCTACCCCAGCCATGTTCCGAACTCCACCTTCTATGGTTCGGCGGCCGACGTCGGTGACCTCATGCTCTCGTCTCACCGGAAGTGGCTGACCACTGCGGTCCAGCGTGGGGGATCGGCTCACAAGGTCGAGACCGAGACCGATGATTGGCTCTACCTCTATCACCGGCAGGGCGACGGCGACTATGAGTCGCGGATCGCCCAGTTCGGTGACTCGATGCGCCCGCTGACCCAAGACGATCTCAGCCCATTCGGCATCGATCTCGAGGCGTTTCGCGCCGGCGTCGTCGAACACGAGTCGACCCCGGAGACCATGGGGCTGACCTGGCGTCGCACCCAGCCGCAGCAATATGCGCTGCTCGATCTGCACAGACGGACACGGGCGCTCAAGCAGAAGTGCATCCGCATCAACTCCGACATCTTCGGTGCGAGCGAACCGTTCTTCTACCTGCGCTCGCCGTTGCCGGGGAAATCGCGGAAAGCAGGGGCGACAGAGTTCATCGGGGTCGGCACTCCCGGCAGCCGGATCGAACTGTGGCTGAAGGGAAAGAACGAGTTCAAGAGCATGGGCACCACCGAATGCGGTGAGGACGGTTCTTGGTCGATCAGGCAGAACTTCCGAGCCGCGAAATGGTCGGTGGAACTGCGTCAGTTCGTCGGGCAGACAGCGGCCAACACTCTTCCGTTCAAGCTCAACATCGTCTGAGTCGGCGAGCTCAGCTGCCGACGACCTCTTTGAGGATCTGACCCAACAGCGCCCGCTTCGGCGGCACATGTCCCTCGCCCGCATCGACGAGGTGGGACTTCACCCGGTGGTCGTCCGGCAGAGCGTCGAAGAACGGCGAATAGTGGTGAACCATATGATCACTGTCGCCGGAGTTCTGCACATAGAGCACTGAGTTCCCAACCGGGCGACGGTAGAGATCGATGACATCAGTGCACACCGGCAGTGCATCGACCGACTGTCCGCCCCACGCATAATTGAGATACCTGTTGACGATGACTGGGACATACTCACGGATCGCCGTCTGAGGATTGACGGGAACGGCCGTCGACCCAGGGAAGTATGTGGCAAAGTAGAGCGACGCGAATCCGCCCCCGGAAGCACCGAAGAAGATCAGTCGCCGGTTCGGTCCCTCGAACTTCGATAGGATCTCGGTCAGCGCTTCCTGCAGCGTCGGCTGCCGACTGCTTCCGGCGTACCAGCCGAGCTTGATCCGGGAATCGACGTAGAGCGACGGGTCGCTGATGAAGAGGCGATTCGCTGGAATGTCCTCGGAGAACGTGGCACCGGAGAACACCGGGTAGCGGCGCACAGCCTTGGTGATCGCCGCGTGGAAGAAGACGATGGTGGTGTCGAATCCGCGGTCGTCGTAGCGCAGATCGACGGGAATGCCGTCGAGCACGATCGTGTACGTAGTCGACGCACCCGGACGAGGGCCAGCGAAGTCCGTTACAGAGTCAAAGTGGTGGTGCCCCACCTCGGGGATGGTGCGTGCGATCATCTCATCAGCTCCTTGCCATCTCGATCAGCGCGGCTCTGCGCCGGGAGTGTCGTCAACGGAGTCCGCGCCGGGATCCTGCAGGTCCCTCATCGCCTGCAGGACTTGGGACAGGGACTCCTTCTGAGCCCGATCCAGACCCGTTCGGTACAGCAATGACAGCGCTTCGATCTGCAGCGCGGATGAGTCGAACTGCGGCCTGTCCTGCGCGGCGATCGCGTCGTCGAACCACCGGCGAACCAGGCTCCTATTCGCTCGGATCCGGTTGTGGATCTCGTCGATGGAGCCGCGGACGGTGGACAACGCTGCGTCGACCTCCTCGCGCACCGTCGCAATGGACCGATCGTCCAATCGCACGGCACAGTCAGGAAACTTCAGCAGGTCGAAGATGCCGGGCATCTTGTGCCCGTGAGTCTCCGAGTACACACCGACGCTCGGGACCGCCTGAGCAGACGCGAGGATGACCGAGTGGAATCGAGAGGTCACCAAGAAGCCGAGGCGGCCGAGTTCGTCGACGAAGGTTCGGAACCCCTGCGGATCGATGAGTTCGACCCTCTCACCACCGGCGACCGTGCTGAGGTAGTCGGTGAGTGCCGTGGAGATCTCCCGGTCGGCTCGGGTCTGCACGATGATCTTCACCCGCCCGCCGTGAGCGAGATGGTCTTCGGCGATCGACGCAAACAACTGGAAAGCCTGGGACTGCTGGAACTGGGATTCGCGCAGCTTGTTCTGAACGAAGGCGGACCGTCGTGATCCCGGCCGGATGCCCATATCTTCGGGCCGGAGGACGATTCCGAGAACGTCCTCGTCACGTTCCGATTCCGCCTGCGCTCGCAGACCAGGGACGAAGAATCCTGGATCGAGCAGGACCGGGAGTTCGGGGTTCATCCGCGTCGATTCGAGCCGTCGGGACTCGGTGTCGCGGAAGGCCGCAGCAGCGAATCCGTGATGCAGGAACTCTTCGAGGGCGGTCCCGAACGCCGTACGGAAAGGACCGATCGTCGACGGGAGCAGAACGACTGGTTTGTCCGCCGACTGCGCAGCCAGCGCGGGGAGGACCCGCCAGACCAGGTCGACGAGGTTCTCACCGGTCGCCGATTCGAAGAGGTGCTCGCCGGCGTTGAGGACGATGAAGTCGGTATCGGCCATCCCGGTGTCGTCGGCGAACCGCTGCGGATGGGCGACGTAGTCGATGAGCAGTTCGATTTCATCACGGCCGCCCCGCTGCGTTCCATCCGTCGGGACGGTGAGCAGCTCCATGCCTTTGAGCGTGAAGCTCGACTGTCTGCGGAACTGGTCGGAGGGACCAAGGAGGACGGCCGTCGAGTCCTCGACATCGATATCTGCCCGCCGCATCAGCTCGAGCGCACCGGCATTGATGGCGAGGTCGCCCCAGTTCGAGGCGACATGCCCATAGAACAGCATCGTCCGTGTCATGACGTCAGCCTAGCGAGCACCGAGTCCATCACCGCACCGACGGCCGACCAGCTGCGCTCCGACTCCACCCATTCTGCGGCAGCCTCGATCCTGTGCTGGGTCGCCGTCGGATCCGCGATGACGGTCATGAACGCCTCGGCGAGGGCCTCTGGATCTCCGCTCGGCACGACGAGACCGCGCTCGCCATGCCCGGCGATCTCCGCCAGCGCCGGAACGTCGGAGACGACGACGGCCTTCTTCGCGGCCATCGCCTCGAACGGCTTGAGCGGAGAGACGGCGCGGGTCGCCGGAGTGAGCAGCCGCGGATAGGCACAGACATCGATGACCGAATAGAGCGCGGCGACCTGCTCATGCGGGACGCGTCCGGTGAAGATGAGCGTCGATTCGTCGAGTCCCAGTTCGTCGGCCAGGGCGCGGATCCGTGCTGATTCGGCCCCGTCTCCGACGAGGAGTGCTCGTACCGGGATCCCGCGGCGGCGCACAAGGTCGATTGCACGGACGAGGACATCGAGTCCCTCGTAGCCGACGAAGCTGCCGATATATCCGATGACGGGAACGGAGGTGCTCCAGCCGAAACGTGAGAGCACGTCCGGATCCTTCTCCGCTGCCGTGAACTCGGTGGCTTCGACGGCGTTGGGCATGAGGCGGATCGGTTCGCGCGTCTGCACTCGGGAAGAGATGATCTCGCGCATCGCCTCGGTGATCGTGACGACGGCATCCGAGTGCTCGAGCACTGCGTTCTCCAACACCACGGTGCGTGCTCGACGCCCTTCCATGCGGGCGGTGTTCGCGGCCTCGTAGACGAGTTCCCACATCCCCGAGACCTCGTAGACGACAGGAAGTCCGAAGCGTTTGGCCGCGATGAGACCCGGCAGCGCCGACACATAGGTCGAGCGCAGATGGACTGCTGACGGACGCTCCCGGCGGATCACCTCGGCGAAGTGGTCGATGGCCTCCCGCATGTACGCGAACTCACCGTCGGCGCGGGCGGAATCGCTGCCTACTCGCAGGTACCGGATGCCGTCGTGGACCACCTCGGCGGTGGCGCCCGGGTCCAAGGAGTTGGTCGCTTCGGGGAAATCGGGGCGGTTGAGTGCGGTGACCTCGTAGCCGTTGCCGACGATGGTCTTGAGCACGCTGTGTGCCCGGACGGCATAGCCGCCGCTCTGATCCGGCGCGCTCGCGTGGAGGATGGTGAGGATCCGTCCGGGTACGGCAGTGAACGGGACCGCAGTGTGCTCGGACACGGAGGCGAGCTCATGCAGCATCGCCGAGGCCGCGGTGGCCTCACTGATGAGCGGCCTGTCAGCCGTGGATGTGGTGGCATGATCCGCGGTCTCGACGATCTCGTTGAAACGACCGGTGCCGAAGAGAGCGCGGATGCGACGAGCTCGGTAGACCTTTCCGCGTTCGTCGGGAAGCGAGGACTCGACGAGGGACAGGGCTTCGGCGTAGAAGCCGGCGGCCAGCAGGTGGCCGGTCAGCAGATTCCGGATCGGGGCGTTCCGGCGTCGCGTGTCCTGGAACCGCAGCAGACGGATGAAGGCACCGGTCGTCGAAGCCAGGGGCAGCAGTCGGGATGACTCGATGCGGAATGCGTCGACGATGGCGCGGATGTGCTTGTGCAGTGCCGGAGACTCGACGACCTCGGTCAACCCGAGCGCGGCGCCCAGGGCGGTGACGTCGGCATCTGAGGGAAGCACGAGGTCCGAAGTCGGACCTGCGTCGAGGAGCTCGTGACCGCGAATCGAGATGATGGTCTGCTGCCCCGATCGGTTCGGCGTGAGCAGAATAGTCCTTGCGCGATCGAGCAGAGCCGGCCCCACGGATTCGGAAGTCTCCAAAACAGCGTCGATGGACTCCGTGACGACCACAGGCACGACAGGCAGAAGAGCAAGGGTCTCGAACACAGACCTCAGTGACTCACGTGCGAGCGCGGCAGAAGCAGTCCGAATCCGGATGACGTCGTGGTGGATGCCTACGGGGGACTCATCAAGCTGACGGACGAGAGCAGCAAGCCAGTCCGTGTCCGATGCCAGAGTCGCATCGAGCGTCGCCGTACCGTCGGCAGCCACGGTGAGATCAAACGAGCGGCGGGTCCCCTCACCGAAATCGCTGTTCGGTGCGTCCTGCATCAGTGGCTGCAGCCGTCTGCGCTGCCATGGCTTCGCCCCGGTCGCAATCGCATTGTCGGTGAGAAAGCGCGCCAGCTGCGGGCGGTGGTGGCTGGCCAGCAGGTCAGCGACGAACCGGGACCGCAACGACGACCCTTCGGCCACCGCAGCGTGGAAGAGGACGCGGCACACCGTCGCCGAGGCGGTGAGGCCGTTGAGCTCGGTGCAGATCTTCCGCACGGCCGTCTCACTGTCTCCGGAGTGCTCGGCCAGCAGCCGGGCGGAGGCACGCAGGCCGTCGAGGACCGCGTCCTGGCGTGGGTCTCCGGAAGCAGAGCCGTCCACGCTCAAAGAAGCAACGTCGGGGACAGTCGAGAGGACCGCACGGGTCGCGACGGACTCGCGGGCGTCGACTTCGACCCGTTCACTCATCAGTCGCCTCGCTGAGGATCGCGTTGATCGCGGCAGCCGTGGCCGATCTCGACAGGGGATTGTGGCCGCCCCGGGCATCGGAGTACAGCGATACGTCGAAACAGGATCGCTCACCGGAGTGTGCAGGAAGAGTGTCGATGAGGGCCGGCAATTGGGCCAGCGCATCGTTCTCGCTGGCGGCGTTGAGCAGGCAGCGTGTGCGTGGGACGTGCCCGAACTCGGCGAACGCGTGGGCCGTCGATGTCCGGTCGGGGAATCGTTCTGCGACCGCTTCCGGGGCGGCCCCAGCATAGATCTCGCGGGCGATCGTCGCGACGGGCATCGGGAGGTACTTCGTCCAATCGAACTGAGGGTTGTTCACCAGGACGCGGCAGCCATCGTCTCGGGCGGCTGCCTGGAGTGCTTGGAAGCCTCCGGCGCTGGTTCCGTAGTACAGTCGCGCCGCCGCCGGGATCTCGAGACACTCCGCGACGAACCTCGCAGTCTGAGCCATCGCCGGCAGCGCGAATCCGCCGGGAGCGCCCTGTCCCCACCCGATGCTGATCCGATTGTCGTGGCGCAGGGTCGGATCGGCGATGAAGAGGACATCGGCGTCGATATCCTCGACCCAGGTCCGCCGTTGGAAGATCTCCCGGGGATCCTTCTCTGGTGTGCGTCGGACAGCTCCGTTGAAAGCGATGACGAGTCGCTCGCTCGGTTCCTCTCGAGACCACAGGAGGGCGGGCACAGTCACCGTGCCCGCGTGGAAGTCGAAGCGCTGGAAGAGGCCCGGACGGCGCTCGATGCGGTCTCCGGGCAACAGGGTGCCCAATCTCTGGAACGGCGGCTCCTCGACGGCCTCATGCCCATCCGTCTGTCCCTGGGGTTCTTCGGTCAGCAGAGCCTCAGACATGCGTCACGGCATGGAGTTCGGCGAGCTCCGAGTCCGTCCACGACGTCTTGCCGTAGAACTGGGTGAGGCGACGGATGAGGTTCTTGCACTCGTCGATGTCTTCGGCAGCGGCGAAGGCGAGCTTCTGGACGAACCATCCCTTGACGAAGGGCTCTAACCGTTTCGCGTTGTAGTCCTCAAGCAGTCCGACCTCCCGCAGCCATGCCGACCGGTCCTCTTCCAAAGGCAGATACTTTTCGTAGAAGCGCGGACCGATCGCATTGACCGTCGAATTCGTCACCGCCGCATAGTAGGTGTGGATCGGCGTCGACGTCAGACCGATCCTCCGAGCATGGAAGAGCATCTGCTGGAAGAAGTACGAGTCCTGCCCGACAGCACCGATCGGCTGATAGATGCCGAGACTCTTCAACCACTCGGTGTTCGCCACGAGCGCCTGGATGCTCATCGGCTGGAACTTCACACGGGACAGAGCGTTGTCCTCGAGAACGCCGTCATCGCCGACGACGGGACGCAGAATACCTGCGTTCTTCACCGTGGTCCGGTTCTGTTTGAACCGCACCATATTGCCGATGGCGAAGTCGAAGCCGCGTTCGCCGACCATCTGAAGCAGCAGTGCATAACCGTCGTTCGTCTGCTCATTGTCCGGATCGAGGTAGGTCACGTACGGGGTTCGCGTGAGTTCGAGACCCTTGTTCCGCGGACGTGAGGCGCTGCCCGATCCGCCCGCCGGGAATCGATGGACTCGAACGTTGGGGTAGGCGCGGTCGAGCTCGTCGAGGATCGCCGGCGTTGCGATGTCGGTGGACCCGTCATCGATGAGCAAAATCTCGCTGCGGTCGAAGATCGAGGATCGACGCAGGGATTCGAAGCACTTGAACTTCAGATGTGGGCCGTTGTTGTACACCGGCACGACCACGCTGATCTCGGGTTCTGCCGTGACCGCGATCGTCTCGACCCGTTCGAGGACCAGATCGGAGGCGATCGCCAGAGTGGTTCGTCCAGGTCCGACACCATCACCGAGGCGGCTGCCGGTCGGGTGCCATGTGGCAGTGATCTGCTGGTCGGAGTCGATCGGATCGACGTACTCGTAGAGAGGCTCAGCGGTATCGATCGGCAAGATCCGGACCTCGTCGACATCGGTATAGCGGAACGCGTTCACCGCGTCCTGAACGAGGTTGGGGCCGAAACCGGAGCGCCCTGTGAGATCGATGACGACGTCGCCGTCGCTGTCGACGATGCTGTCCCCGCCGCTCTCCAGCGCGACCATCGGGCCTGTGTAGGTCTGCGTCGAACGGAACTCCTCGAACGCGGATTCGGTGAGTCCGGCGATGTGCACAGTGTGTTCGGGAGCGCCGGAATCGAGCCCCATCGCCTCGGCGATCGTGTCGATGCGGTCGAAGGCCGTGTTCGCTGTGAAAGCGGCGCGAATACCCGCGACCTGAGCGTCGCGGATGCTGCGTTGCGTCAGGGCCCGATACGTCTGCTCCATGTCGAGAGACGAGTCAGGCATACACACCTGCGGGTAGAGGGAGTTCACTCCGGCGTTGTAGTTCGACACGACGAAGGTGCCCATCGCCTGCAGCTCGATGATGCGATTGGCATACATCGACTGAGAGTTCACCACTGAGTTGAGGTTGATGCCCACGGGAAGGAGCCGCTGCAGATCGAGCAGTGCCTCATGATCGATCGGCCGGTGCAGATGCGGCAGATACCGTTCGGGGAACAGATACCGCTCAGCCTTGGCGAACTTGGCGGTGTCGAGCTCGAGGTTGCGGTCGACGATCGTGAGGTCGGCCCCGGCTGACAGGAGTCCGTCGAAGATCCGCTGAGCCGATGACTTCCGTTCCGGGTACTTGTGTTCGAACCAGGATCCGGCGAAGACGAACTCGCATCCGGTGTGGCGCATGCTCCCGAGCGGGTGGTGATGAACGAAGTTCACCGCGAAGGGCAGAACGGACACCGGCACTCGGTCGTTGAGATACTGGCGGTATTTCGGCACGCATTCGACGGCGCTGGTGAACACGTGGTCGGCGAACTTCGCCAGGGACGCGAACTGGACGTAGTTCGGCGGATCCTCCTTCGAATAGAAGGCGATCGGAATATCGTTCTCACGGGCGAACGGCACGACCTTCGATTCGAGGTTCTCACGCGCCGGAGAGCCGGACAGGGCGACGTTGAACCATTCGTCGTCGAGACCGCGCCAGGCAGACGTGATGAGCAGGAGGTCGATGTCTGCCATGTCGTCGGCATAGGTCTCAGGATCGATCGGCACCACGTGGGCGGCGTCTTTGAGTGAATCGAAGAGGAACCTGTCGGCGATGATCCCGATGCGCAGCTTCCGGCGAGGATCCCAATGCTGTCCGGAGCTCGTGGGCAGCTGCTCGGCTTCTGCCATGAGGGCAGAGATCTTGTTCTCGACCGGAGCAGCGAAGGCTCGTTGGCGCTCCAGATATTCGTCTCGGTCCGCCGCCAGGTCGATGTAGGGGTGCCGCCCGAGAACCCCGTCGAGGAAGTAGTCCGACTGCATGTGCACATGCAGTGACTTCTGCCGGGTGCGGGTCGATTTCAGCTTCCGGATCCGAGAATCGAGCTCGGCCTGCCGCTTGGTGATGTCAGCGTCCTTCATCGGCGTCCCCCTGCCTGCTGCGCGCTTCCACGCTGGGGACGGCGAAGGCGCCAGTACGCACGCTGCACTTGCATCGCCTTGGAACCGAGCAGGCGTTCGAGCCGCTCATTGACCGAGGCGAGCTTCGCATCCCGCTTCGCGAGTTCGTTCTTCAGCCGAGCGATCTCCCTCTCGCGTCTGCCGATGCCGCCGAGGAGCTTCGACTCGCGGTCATAGGCACTGATGAGCTCTTGGGCGAGGTCGGCATTGAGCGATGCGGTCTCATCGATGACGCGAGAGACATTGTCGCGGACGGAACCGATGTCCTCGGTCCCGGTCGGGGTGGTCGTCAAGTGGGCTCCAGGTGTCCAACGTGCACAGCGGAACCCTCTGATTCAAGGGCGTTCCACTGCCGAAACTTCACAGCTTGACGGTTACGCTACTGGGCACCGGAGGCCGAATTCCCCTATTTCACCAACAGTTCATCTGCCGCATACGAAGAGTTCCGCAGACGAGCTCAGAAGCAGTAGTGCCCCGGGGCGTATCCGAACGCATGGACGTCGCCGTTCGCCAGCAGCAGATCGTCATCGACGCTCCACGTATGCGCATGGTCACCGCGGACCTGGACGAAGTTGAACCGGTCGGCCGAATAGATGCGGGCACCGTCCGCGATGAGCCGCTGCTGAAGTTCCGTGTCCTCGCCCAGGGTGCGTTCGGCGAAGGGATTGTCCAGCAGCGTCGACCGATAGGTCATCAGGGTCGGGCCCATGACGAGGTCGGTGAAGCGATGCTCGCGTTCGGGGAACCGACGGATCACGATGTCGCGGCCGCGGATATGCAGATAGTGCGCCTGCTTGCCGACGAGTTCCGCGTTCGAGTAGCGCAGTGCCGCGAGCTGATCGCCGAGGTAGTGCGCTCCGTAGACGTCATCATCGTCCATCTTTGCGATCACCTCACCGGAGGCCGCCTCGATGCCGCGGTTGAGGCAGACGCCCAGCGGCTGTGAGGAGTCGACTTCGACGATCTGCAGGTGCTCGATGCCAGCATTCGTCGCCCGGGTCCGCAGATCCGCAGGCACCTCGAAGCCGTGTGCGACAAGGACGAGTTCCTTGTCCTGGTGCAGCTGTTCGGCATGTGTGGTCAGAACCTCGCCGAGGTGGTCGGGCCGGTTCGTGGAGACGACCGCCGACACCGACGTGGGGAACGGCCGTGCATAGTCGAGACCGAGCGAATCCATCACCGTCATCGCCCGGTGGGTGTAGGTGTGTTCGGCCCAGATGCGGCGCTGGGCGAGGTGAACGCTGCGATCACGCAGCTCGGGGCTGCGCACATGGGCGCGAAGCACCCACTCCGCGTCCTCGGCGGTCTCCGGCTGCGGCACCTCGTCGGTCGGGAAGAACTCACGGGTGGCCGCGCTGGGAGTGGTGACGACCGGTGTGCCGGCGGCGTTGATCTCGAAGATCCTGCGGGCGCACATGCTGGGGGAGTCGGTGACGGAGTTGACGTTGAGGAAGACCTTGTAGTGCTTGTAGGCCGTGAGCAGATTCCGGTAGGGCAGGGAACCGACGACCCTCTCGGCGAGGGCGCCCGGGAACTGGTAGCGCTCATCGTCGCCGAGGAACCGGGAGAAGATCTCGAGGCCGTGCTCCATCCGCCCGGACACTGCGTCGGCAGCGCCCAACAGCAGGTCCATCTGCGCTCTGCGCTCGGGGTACTTGTGAGCGAAGTACATTCCGGCGAAGGCGATGTCCCTGGCCCCGGCGTTCCTGGCGGGCCGGGACGGGTTGTGGATCGCGGGCTGTGCCGCGAATGGCAGTGCCGCAATACGGTCATGGCCCAGCCGGGCACGGTATTCCGGGACCAGTCTGACATCGCTGGTGAAGACGACATCGCAGAGTTCTGCCAGCGGCAGGAAGTCCTCGAAGTGCGGAGGATCCTCCTTGTTCCAGAAGACCGTCGGGATGCTGCGGCGGCGGCATTCGGCCAGCAGGTCCGTGATCTCCGGGCCGGGGCCGGACGGACCGGTGAGTTTGAACTTCCACTCTCCGTTGTTCCCGTTCCACGCGGACTCGACGAAGACGAAGTCGAGCCCATCGAGCTCGCTCGACCAGCCCGAGATCGACAGCGGTCTGGTCGCCCATTCGTAGCCGAAGCTCTCGGCCGAGAACTCATCGAGGATGACCCCGACCTCGAGGGTGTCGAAGACGGGCGTGCGGTGGGGCTTCGGGAGGGCAGGGAACAGCTCGGCGAGCACTTCTGCCGACAGGCTGCCTGTTGCCACCTCGGCAGAGGATTCCGCAGCACCCTGCGCGATCGATCGGCGACGTCGCCACTGTGCCATCTGCGACAGACCGCCCTTGCGCAGATGCCAAAGAGCGGTCCTCGCGGTGCGAAGCGGTGAACGGGGCACGAACGGGTCCTCTCGGCGGCAGACTGGGGCCAGGGATCAGATCAGAAACGCGGCTGCGAAGCACAGAATATGACAGTCGAACGACCTGAATGAGGCCCGCAGGTAAACGGCAGAGAACCTTGTTTCAGGCAGTTGAAACTGAAATCAATCCTTAATGTTCGCATCGTCCATGATGTGTGAATCCTGTTAGGGCCAATAGTACAATCGTGACGTTGCAGTGGGCAGGAGAAGCGCCGACGGTGCAGTTCGCACCGTCAGGTGCAGGCACCGCCCCACGTCATGAAAGCGGATGAAAAGAGGACAGTGGGAAGCACTCCTGAGCCCATTCCCTCACGGACCCCGATGAGACGGCACGGCAGAGTCCTGGCACTCTCGCTTATCGACGGATTCGTCTTCGCCTTCCTCGTGGTGGCGATGACTTTGGTGCGATACGACTTCCATACCTACCTGGTCAATGCTCCCGGGATGTTCGTCTGCTCGGCGATCGCTCTGATCGTCTTCCTCATCGGCGGACCGATGGCGATCTATCGCGGACGTTACCGTCGCGGATCGACCGACCAGTTCGCGGCCATCGTCGGAACGGTCGCCCTCGGCGTGGGGCTGATGTGGGTGGCCGAATTCGCTTTGGCCAGCAGCCTGCTCATTCCCACCAGTGTGCCGATCGCAGCCGGTGCGATGATGATCGTGGCCAAGAGCCTCGAGAACTGGGTGCGCCGCAACCTGCGGCAGCGTACGCTCACCTCCTCGGGATCCTCCCGGCCCACCCTCGTCGTCGGCGCCGGCAACCAGGGAACGCTCGCGCTCGACATGATCGCGCAGGACACCCGGAACGAATATGTCGCCGTCGGCATCCTCGACGACGATCCGGCGAAACGTCACCTGCGCTACAACGGCACCCGCGTTCTCGGGCCGATCAGTGATATCGGCGCCCATGTCGATCGCACGGGTGCCGGCGTCGTCATCATCGCCATCGCCGACCTTCCGCCCGAAGAGCTCTCTCGGATCGCCTCGAACCTCGAATCCCGTCCGGTCGAGATCAAGATCATGCCGAAGCTCTCGGACACCCAAGTCTCCCGGCACGAACCGGACTCTCATGCTGTGGCAGGCCTGCGCCATCGCGGATTCCGCGATGTCAGCCTCGAAGACCTCATCGGGCGCAAACCGATCTCGACGAACATCGACGACATCGCCACAGCGATCACCGGCAAGGTCGTCCTCGTCACCGGCGCCGGCGGTTCCATCGGCTCCCAACTGTGCCGCCAGGTCTCTCGCTTCGCCCCGGCCAGGCTCGTCATGACCGACCGGGATGAGTCCGGTCTGCACGCCACGGAACTCGGTCTCGAAGGGTCCGCGCTGCTGACCAGCGATGACCTCGTCCTCGGCGACCTGCGCGATCCGGCATTCATCGACGCCCTCGTCGCCGAGGCGAAACCAGAGATCATCTTCCACGCAGCGGCTCTCAAGCACCTGACGTTCCTCGAACGTTTCCCGGAACAGGCCGTGCGCACCAATGTGGGAGCCAGTCTCGATCTCCTCAACGCCGCTGTGGCGAACGATGTCGATTCCTTCGTGCACATTTCGACGGACAAGGCGGCAGGCGCAACCTCCGTGCTCGGGCGGACGAAGTTCTCCATCGAACGGGCGGTCGCCGCGGTGGCGGCGGAGACCGGTCGGCGGTACATGTCTGTGCGGTTCGGCAATGTGCTCGGCTCGCGCGGTTCGGTCCTCGAGACGTTCGTGGCACAGGTGGCCGCCGGTGATCCTGTCACGGTCACCGATCCCGAAGTGACCCGCTATTTCATGACTGCCGATGAGGCCTGCGAACTCGTGCTGCAGGCAGCTGCCATCGGGGAACCGGGCGAGACACTCGTGCTCGATATGGGCGAACCGATCCGGATCGACGACCTCGCCAGACGCGTCATCGCACTCTCGGGTCGCAGTGATGCCCGTATCGTCTATACGGGTCTGCGTCCGGGCGAGAAACTCACCGAGGCACTGCTGTCACCTGGCGAGGTCGACAACAGACCCAAACATCCTCTGATCACGCAGGTGCCGATCTCCCCGATCGATCTCGCCGCGCTGAGAGACCTCGTGGCCGAGTCGCGCGATCCACGTGTCTTCACCCATCGTCCAGAGCTCGAAGCACACCTGACCGGACTCATCGATGCGCCCTCGGCTGAACTCGCCGCCGATGCCCCGGACGCCGGAGTCGGCCACTGATGGGTCTTCAGCCGCTGCTGATCGTCGTTGTGGCCGCGGTGGCCACGGCGCTCAGTGCGCTCATCACCTTCCCGCTTCTGCGCAGAGCCGGCATCGTCGACGTCCCCTCGCACCGCTCCTCTCACACACAGCCGACGGTGCGCGGCGGCGGGATCGCCATCGGGTGTGGCATCACCGTCGCTACGGTGGTGGCGATGATCTGGAGCATCATCGAACACGGGATGTTCGGAGTCGGCAGCGTCCTGCTGCCGATCGGATTCCTGGTGCTCACCTGGTGCTATTCGGCGATCGGGATGAGCGACGACCTCGACTCCCTGCGGCCCGCAGGACGTCTCATCGGACAGGTGGTTCTGGCACTGATCTTCAGCGCCACCATCGCGATGTTCTCCACTCAGGGCCTCGCCCATGCTCTTGCCTTCGCCGTCATCGGAGTCGGCACCGTCAATGCGGTGAACTTCGTCGACGGTCTCAACGGCTATGTCGCCGGGTGGACCATCGTCACCACCGGGTGGTTCGCCTTCGTCGGCGCATGGCTCGGTGAGAACGACCTGACTCTCCTGGCGTTGGCGGTGGCCGGTGCGGCCGTCGGGTTCCTGCCGTTCAACCTGGGCCGGGCGAAGGCGTTCCTCGGCGACACCGGAAGCTACGGGATCGGTGCCGCCGTCTTCGTCCTTGCTGTGTGGCTGTTCGTCCAGGGCGTGCCGATCGTCGTCATCATCGCTCCGATGATCTTCGTGTTCTTCGACGTCGGGCTCACTCTCGTCCTGCGACTCTTCCGCGGCGAAAACATCTTTCTGCCGCACCGCGAACACATCTACCAGCGCATCCAGCAGGCCGGCTGGTCGCACGGCGCCGTCTCCCTGTTCCACGCCTCGTTGAGCGTGCTGGCGTGCATTCTCTCCGTGCCGACGTTGATGGGCGGCAACACGGCTTCGACGTATCCTTCTCATGTGTTCTGGGTCTTCCTGCTCGGGCTCTATGCCCTCGTGCCGCTGTGGCTGCGCAAGCGCACTTCCGCCGAGGCGGTGCCCGCATGAGGATCGTCCTGCTCAGTCACTACTACTACCCGGAAGTCGGTGCCCCGCAGCGTCGGTGGCGGATCCTCAACGATCACCTGCGCACGGCCGGACACGATGTCATCACCGTCGCCCCGCACCCGCACTATCCGTACCCTGACCGGGACAGGTTCTTCGACTCCACAGTCGGTCGGGGACGGAAGCGAGTCGACATACGTCTCGGCGGCACGTGGGACACCGGAGTCGACGGTGAGCGCATTCTTCGTGTGCCGTATCTGCACAGCGGTTCGTCGATGGTCCGACAGCTGCTCGACCAGACGGTGTCTGCCACCGGTGCCTGGTCTGCCGTCGTCGACCGGCTGCGCGGTCGGATGAAACCGGATGTCATCGTCTCGACGACCCCGGCCCTGCCGTTCCTGATCGCCGGGGACGCCCTGTCACGACTGCTGCGGGTGCCGCATGTCGCCGAAGTGCGGGACGCCTGGCCTGACCTCATCCCGGAGATGAACCTGGTCACCGGTGCTCTCGGTCGGTACCTGCCCAGCTCGATCACCGGTCGTCTCGAGCGGGACGTCCTGCCGAATCTCTTCACCCGTGCTCAACGGCGGGCCGCCGTCGTCGTCGTCACCACCGATGGCTTCAAGCAGAGGCTCGAGGCCCGTGGGGTCACCGCCGAGGTGGTGCGCAGCGGCGTCTCTCCGGCAGAACTCGCCGGCGCCTCGGGACTGACTGCGACCGGCGCGATTCCCGTCATTTCGTCCGAAGCCGCGGATCTCTCCGCGCCCTCTTCCGATACGAAGAAGGGCAGAGGAGGACGCAGCGGACTCAACCTGCTCTACGTCGGCACCGTCGGGCGCTCACAGGACCTGTCCACCGCGATCCGTGCCCTGGCACGGACTGACGGGGTTCGTCTGCGCATCGTCGGCGACGGCGTGGACGCGGCAGCGCTCAAGGACGATGCCGAGATCAATCGCGTCCCCGTCGAGTTCTTCCCTCAGCACGCGGGAGCAGAGCTCGCCGCCCACTGGGAGTGGGCAGATGCCGGACTCGTCAGCCTCAGTCCGCTCGAGTCCTACGAATACACGGTCCCGTCGAAACTCTATTCGCTCATGGCCCGGCAGATACCAGTCCTCGGAGTCGTCGCGGGGGAGGCTGCGGACATCATCATCGGCACTGCGGCCGGCGAGGTCGCCGCCCCCGGCGATGTGGATGCCGTCGCATCCGCCATGACAGTGATGCGCGAGCGCATCGAGTCCAGCGACGCCTTCGGCCAGAACGCACCCGGCGGCATGGAACCGCGCGAATGGGTCGTCCGGCACGCCTCGGCCGCGGCGATGGGCCATGGTTACGAACGCATCCTCAGGCAGGCCATCTCGTGAACCTCAGCTTCCTCGCCCGCCAGATCACCAACGTCGTCACGACGACGGCTGCACACATCACCGACGACCGCGTCTTCTTCGGCATGCAGCTCGCCCGCCGCCTGCCGGGGCCGGCTTCGAGAATCGTCGGACGAGCGATCGGTCGGCTTCCCGGCGACGCCGGCCGGGCCGCGTCCGCATGGCTGCTCGGTCATGAGACGACCGCCAAGGAACTCGTCACCTGCTCGCGAACACCTTCCAGACTGCTCGGCGAGATCGCCCTCAACCTCGGCCTGCTCGACGAGGCCGAGACCATCGCCGAGGCGGTTCCCCGAGCGGCAGCACTGTCCTCGCGCATCCGGTGGACCAAGGGCGACATCGACGGAGCGATCGCCGTGCTGCCTGCAGGCGCACGCCGAACCCGTCTCATCGAAGAGAGACGGAGTCTGCAGCCCGGCTGGTGGCCCGACGTGAACAGCCACATCACGGCACGCCCGGCTGAGCAGACGAAACCGAGTCCGCTGCCCTCTGCACTGTTCGTGCTGACGAACTCGCTGCCGCACACCCGTTCCGGATACGCCTACCGGTCACATGCGATCCTCACTACGCTGGGGAATGCCGGTCACGAGGTGGCCGCGGCAACTCGGCCGTCCTACCCGGTGACGATCGGAAGAGTGAGCTCGGGACCGGTCGAGACCGTCGACGGTGTCGACTATCTCCGGCAGATTCCCCTCCGCCCGCTGTCCACCCCGACCGCGCGCCTCGATGACCAGGCGAGCTGGCTCGCGGCTCAAGCGCAGAGCCGCGGAGCCGACGTTCTCCACACGACCACGCACTATGTCAACGGACTGGCCACCGGTGCCGCAGCCAAGGCGACCGGACTGCCATGGGTCTACGAAGTCCGCGGCGTCCTCGAAGAGACCTGGGCTGCCGCCGGAGGCACACCGGCTGAGCGTGAGGCTCGTCGGGCGAGCCAGCGCTTCGACCTCATGCGTGCGAAGGAGATCGAGGTCGCCTCGGCTGCCGACGCCGTCATCACTCTTGGTGAGACGATGCGTGAGCATCTCATTGCTGGGGGAGTGTCGGAGGAGTCGATCACTCTCATTCCGAACTCTGTCTCGGAATCCGTCGTTGACGCCGACGTCGCCCGGACCCCCGCCGAGGTGCGGGCCGGCCTGGGTTTGCCTGACGCAGGAACGTGGGTGGGCACAGCCGCCTCGATCGTCGGCTACGAAGGACTCGACGACCTCGTCGACGCTGTCATTCTCGCGCGCAGCCAGGGGGTCGACCTCAGACTGCTCATCGCCGGAGACGGTGTGGCACTTCCCTCTCTGCGCGAACGTGCCAGTGTGTTGGGGGAGCACGCAGTATTCGCCGGACGCGTGACTCAAGCGGAAGCGATCGAACATCAGCTCGCCCTCGACGCCATCGTTGTCCCTCGAAAGGACGAACCGGTATGCCGACTGGTGACCCCGATCAAACCCATTGAAGCCATGGGCCTGGCCCGACCGATCGTCATCTCCGACCTGCCGGCCCTGCGGGAACTCCTCCCGGACTATGCAGGAGTGTGCGTGAGCCCGGAAAATCCGAGAGAATTAGCCGATGTGCTGTCGGAGCTCGCCTCCGACGAGGGCGCAAGAAGGAGATTCGGACAGAATGGACGTGAACATGTTCTCGCGACACGGAGATGGAAGGACATCGGTCGCCGCTATGGTCAGGTCTATTCCCAGCTCACAGGAGTTGCCGCGCAGTGAGTGAGAAGTCGCAAACGGTCGAGGCGAAGAACCCTCTCGGCCTGAGTTCGATCCCTTCGGTCTCGAGCGAAGGACTCGTTCCCGTCGGCCGACGCACCAGCCTGCGCAGCTATCTGGCGGCCCTATGGAGTCGCCGGCATTTCATCCTCGCCGAATCGCGGGCCAAGATGAGCGGATCAACGAGGAAGAACCTCCTCGGCTACGGGTGGCTCTTCCTCAACCCGCTCCTGTCAGTTCTCGCGTTCTGGTTCATCTTCGGATTCATCCTCCAGTCCTCCCGCGGTATCGACAATTTCCTCGGCTACCTGGTCATCGGAGTGTTCTTCTTCCAATTCACCGGAAAGTCGATGACGGGTGGAACCGGAGCGATTCGCTCCGGAGCATCGATGATCAAAGGTTTCCAATTCCCCCGTGCAGCGTTGCCGATCTCCGTTGTTGTCCGGAACTTTCTCGATTTCATTCCGACTCTCGCCGTGATGATCGTTCTCATCTTGATCCTTCCAGACGCAGAAGTGATCACGTGGCGAGTTGTCCTCGTCATTCCCGTCATCATCCTGCAGACGATCTTCAACGTCGGACTCGCCTGCTTGTTAGCTCGAATCGGCCACAAGATTCCTGACCTTACGAACTTCATGTCGATCGTCAGCCGATTCTGGCTCTATGGCTCTGGTGTCTTCTTCTCCATCGAAGACCGGCTGTCGGATCACCCGGCCCTTTTGGCTGCGATGCAGTTCAATCCGATGCACGCCTACCTCACGATCGTGCGCAATTCTCTGCTCTACGGTGCCGACACGGACCCGTGGCTCTGGTTCGTGGGAATCTTCTGGGCGTTCGGACTGCTCATCGTCGGCTTCCTGTTCTTCTGGAGAGGGGAGGAGAGCTATGGTCGAATCTGAGCTCCAGGAACCCAACATCATTGCGGAGAACGTTCAAGTTCGCTATACCGTCAACACGAATGACCCGAGCCAACGGGCCAAGGGCCTGCGCCGTTTGACGAATGCCGTCGTCGGTCGCCAAGGCCAGACCACGGTTCGCGCCCTGCGCGGCGTCAACTTTGTCGCGCGCGAGGGCGAAATGGTCGGCATCGTCGGTGCCAACGGATCGGGAAAGTCGACATTCCTCCGCAACGTCGCTGGAGTCGAACAGCCCGATAGGGGTCGGATCCTCGTCCGCTATCAGCCATTGCTCCTCGGAGTCAGCGCTGCACTCCAACCTGCGCTGTCGGGCAGTGAGAACGTCCGCCTCGGATGTCTGGCGATGGGACTCTCACCCGAGGAAGCAGCTGAGGCCTTTGACTATGTCGTTGAGCTCTCGGCACTGGGTGCGGCAATACACCGGCCCATGGGCACGTACTCCTCAGGTATGGGCGCCCGACTGAGATTCGCCATCGCCCTGGCCGCGAGACCCAAGATCCTTCTCATCGATGAAGCACTCTCGACGGGAGACGCGACCTTCGCCGAGCGCAGCGAGCGGGCGATGGACGAACTCTTAGCGGAAGCCGGCACGGTCCTCCTCGTCAATCACGCGGCCAAGGTGATCCAGGAGCTGTGCACCCGCGCCGTATGGATGCATCGAGGCGAGATCCTCATGAATGGCCCTGCTGAAGCGGTGGCCGAGAAGTACCGTTGGTGGGCATGGAACGTTGCCAAGGGCAAGGAGGACATTGCCGACAAACTCCTTTCAGATGTGATGAGCAATGCTGTCAAGGAAGAGATCAACATCCTCGAGCCCGAACTCATCAGGAATCCGATTCCACGCCACGCGGCACGGTCGACTAAGCAGAAGATCGTCGCTGCTCGCCATGTGAAGCGGAATCATGAGGTCGAGGAAGTCGAAGAGACTCCGACTCCGATGCTGGCGGCCGCCGAGGAACAGGTCTGGCCCACATCCTTCGACTCCGAGATGCCGAAGGCCAAGTTCCCAGCACTGCCCAAACCTGCCGCTCAGGCCGTCAGCGCCCCACGAATCTCCGACGCTCCGCCGCTGCGACTGAACCCGAGTAAGAAGCGGGTCGTTCTGCGGGCGGCGAATCCGAGCGATCGGGCGTCGTCGGTTGCCGCTGCCGATGACTTCACAGGTCGGCGGCTGGCATCTCGCGCGCGTAAGATCGCTGATCAACGCTATGAGGAGCGACAGCGCCTGCGGCAAGAAGACGAGGTGCCTGCCGTCCACCAGGATTCGAACCGATGAAGATCGCCATCTTCGGTTCCTGTGTGAGCCGTGATACTGCAGAGTTCATGCCTGAAGCTGAGGTCGTGGCCTACGTGGCCAGACACTCGGTGACGAGTCTGGAGTCGCCACACGGCACAGCTGGTATTGATCTCAGTGATCTGAACTCGGCTTTCCAGAAGCGGATGGTCACCAGCGACCTTAAAGGATCCGGCATCGCCAGGATCCTTAAGAACGCAGAAGACCTCGATGTCGTCCTCCTCGACCTCGTCGATGAACGACGCGGTTTCTGGAAGTTCCGCGATGACTCCACTATGACGAACTCGATTGAGGTCGAGTCCTGTGGTGCTGCGCGCGTTGCACGTCGCGAGGGAGCTCGACTGATCGAGTTCGGCACCGACGAGCACTTCTCTCGGTGGAAATCAGGCTTTACGATGCTGATCGAGGAGCTCAAAGCTGCGCAACTGTGGGAGAAGACCATCCTTCTCGACATCGAGTGGGCCGGCGCCGTTGACGGAGCTCCCCACCCACAGAACGACGGACTCGCGAGGCTCGGCCGGGGATGGCGGCGGCTCCAACGCGGAGCACGTGAGGCCGGTCGTGGTCTTTCAAGCGGTCGCGGTGTCGGCGACGCATGGCAGAGCCTGCGAGCCGTGAAACCGACCGAAGCAGAGGAATATGCCGACCGTGCCCTGTCCGCGAATGCCGACTACATCCGGTATCGTAGAGAAGCACAGTCACTGACAAGGTCGTCCGTGGTGAGAGCAAGCAGTGACGTTCGAATCGCAAGAGACCATAAGTGGGGACCGCAGCCCTTCCACTACCGCAATGCCGACTACGAATCGATCGTCGAAGAGATTTATCAGCTTGCTAAGTGACGTATCCGAAGACTCACGTCTCACGCAGCCGAACCGCTTCTCTGTCCCCTGTTGACGACAGTGAGGCACTAGTTGAATTGTCGTCAACTTGACTCGATGAGGCGAAGACTGTCCGACTCTGCAGTGCCAAATGACCGGGGCCGTAATGTGCGGCTACAGTCGCGCAACTAGAGACGATGTGGAGTCGGCTGACTAGGAGGTCGACCAGTTCGTCACCTTGGGCGGTCTCCACTGCTGCGATGAAACGAGCAGACGACCTTTGACACATATCCGGAATGTCTACATCGTCCAAGTTCTCGACGATGTAGATTTCGATACAGTCCTCACCTCCCATTCCGCGACGCGAAATATATCGGAATCTCTCAACTCTGTCGTCCGAAACGATCGTATGTGTAAGGGGACCGCTGGTATCTACCCGAAGTTGCGGGACGGTATTCGTGACGTACGCCGGAGTCTCAGGCGCAAGTCCTGAAAAGCTTGCAATGTTGCCTTCCCACCTCATGCCGGTGCGATCCAGAGCGACAAGGCGGTCGATACTTACAAGATTGTCAATTTCAGGCGAGAGGCGCTGTTTCTCGTTAGTGTATTTAACGAAAGGATATAGGTGGTCGGTCAAACTCTGCATGAAACGGGTACGGCCAAGCGTGCCTTGTAGGTACCAGTTAGCAGGCAACTGAGCGGTCTGACCGTCGTCGATGCGAGCTTGAAAGCCGACGCCTCGCTCGCCATGGTGGATTCTTTCGAACAGTACAGGGACCGTACGGCTGTCCTGCCCCTTAGCGAGGAATCGACGGATGATTCCCAGCATCGATGGAAGTGCCTTCCTAGCTACATCACCATGTTTGCCGTCGAATCGGTATTTCGTTAAGTTCTCCACATCAGAGACAGTCTCAATCAGCGAGAAGTTGCTCTGCTCATCTTCGTGTGTATAAAAATAATGAATAGCCCGACCTTCAGAAAAGTACCGCCGAAGTAGCGTCTCGGGCTGGGGGATGCTGTGCAGTCCTTCCTGCTTGAATAGATTGTCACGGAAAAACGGCTTATTCAGATAGTATCGAAGTTGCATCTGAGGCACAGCAAGGAGGAGTTGGGCATTCGGGAAGCGATCCGCGTATTGAATCGCGATGCTCCCACCTTTCGACGCACCGAACATCAGCATTTCACTGTCGTCAATTTCGTGCTTCTGCAAGAAGCCGCTAATGACGGCGTTGACATCTTCGATGAGTGATCGCCCAGCGCTATCGACGAGCATGTAGGAGCCCGCGGCGAGATAGCGGTCTTGGAAACAGATCATCAGTGTGTCTGCGAGCTCACTGTCGGTGAGATCTTTTAGATAGCTCACCGCATAGGAGATTCGCGAAGTGGAGGGTCCGAATCCCGGGAAGGTCACGATGACCTTTGAGGGCGAGGAGGTATTACCTCTTAGTGAATAGAAAACCTTTCCGTGTTGGCGGACTCTATATTTTTTGTCGTAGTCCCTTTGCTGTGGAGTGGAAAAGGCGCCGTGCCCGATCTGCAGTGTGTAACTGCTGTCAATATCCAGGTGAAAATCCGAAGTCTTCGAGGAGCTGACCACGAAGTTGCGATATTCCAGCGGGAACCCCTTGGCAGGTGGCTCGATCTCGTTGCCGTAGACGACGCGATCGCCCTGGAGGAGCTGAAAGGAATGTCCGTTGAAACGTTCCCAATCGTCGATTGTCAGTTTCGCGAAGAATTGTCCTGCCGGGAGGGACTCGGACGTGTAGCGATTCATATGACCCTCTAGGCCACGCCTTTTCAATGTATCGCGGATCGGCTCTGCTCGCTCGGAGTTTAGGATCTTCCGCGTGGCATTTCTCAGACTGGGTGCGTAAGCGAGGTCTTTGACGGAAGATGAGAGCGAGTTACGGATTCTTGCGCTTGCCCGGCTCATAGCTTGAGCATCCTCTCGATGATGGTGTCATTAATGCGTTCGGTTTGCACACCTTCGAAGAAGTGCCGCTTACGTTCTGAGTACAATGCGGCTGCGTCCCGATAACTACCGGAAACGATGTAGTCGACAACGTCGCTGTGGGATGTGAATACCGGCCCGAGACCATCGTTCCGGTAGTCCAGACGAGCTTCGTACGGTTGTTCTAGAAAGAACTCTTCAGAGTCCCATTGGTAGTAGGCGATTGGGGTGTCGATATACGCTGCGTCTAGGACAGCAGAACTATAGTCCGTGAAAACGAACTCGGCTGCTGAAATCGCTGTCCTATAGCTTTCTTTCGATTCGACAACTCGCGATGAGAATGAGAAGAGATTGGCTCTCTTGCCTATATTTGGGTGTAGCTTCAATAGGAGACGGCGGTCGGTGCTTTCGAGGTAGTCGTTGAGATCGCGATCAGTGAGGACAGCGTTCACCGCGCGGTAGAAGTTCGATTTTCTGAAGGATTCCGGAGACACCTGATGGAGGTTGAATCGCCAAGTGGGCATGAACAGCAAGTCGTTTGAGTTCTCGGCTGCCCTGTCTAAAGTCTGTAGTCGAGGTAACCCCGAGTTGAGAGTTTCTTTGGGTGCGACCTTCTTGAGGTAGTCGGCCTCCACCTGGCCGGTAGCGACGAAGATGTCATATAGCTTTGACTCGACCCAGGTGGACATATCGTTGATCTGCACTCCGTGTTGAAGATAGACGAAACGCGAGTTTGAAAGCGTCTTTCCCTTGTAGCGAAGGTTATAGATCTGGGATGCGACGACGAGGTCGCAACGGAGGAAGGTCTCGTAGAACTCAGTGGAAAAGAACGGGATGAGGTTGAACCCGAGTGCGGTGAGGCGGTTCCAGTCGGGACTCTTTGGGTTAAGAGCGAAGTAGACGTTTTCGAATTCGGGGTAATGCTCGACGAAGTGGGCATACAGATACTCTGCGTTGTCGTCAGCCTGCATGGGGCGATCAAAGAATAGAATCTTCGACTGTGGAGTAATAGGAGTCTGGTAGAAGTCGAAATACCCAGGTTCGTTCAGCTCCGGACGAATGGTTCGCGAACGATAGGCCTTGCTTACCGCGAGCACGCGGTCGCTGAACTGAATTTTGTGAAGTACGGTGTCCCCGGGTTCTACGCGATCCGGTGGCCCAAATGTGATGTATGAATCCTCCGTAGACAATTCTTTAAAGAGCTGCTCGTTGTCCTCTGGCGCGGCGAGCCATGAGATCCAGGCGCACTCAAACGAATGCATGTGTTCGGAGTAACTGGTGATCTCGTTCAGTCGGTATATGCTTACTACATCACGGAGATGAGGGATCGTAACAGCGGTTTGCTCCGACTCGCGTATCCCGCGGAGGAAGAGCACCAAGTACCTAAGGGCCTTCACACGAAGTTGCAGTGAAGTATTTGGCAGAAGCGGTACGAGTCGCTTGGAGCGTGGATCGAGCTGGATGCCGATCGCCGCCTTGGTATCTGAGGCGATTGAGTAACCAGTAGGAAGGGGCTTAACGTTGTTGATCGTCCAATACAATCGGTAGCCAAGGTACAGACCGGTTCGGTCGAGATCTCCAATGGCCTCCAGCGCATCAGCAAGACGCTGAGTGTTGAAAGCGACTCCGTAAATGTCAGTGTCGCGAAGGTAGTGATAGTCGGAATTGACGCGTGTGCTACTAGGATTTTTCGGAATTGCCCCAGTGAACAGGTGCGGCTCAGCGAGAAATACCGTCCGAGAGTTTAGATGCTTGAGCAGTGTTTGTAGGTAGTCAGCCGAGATCTGATGGTTGTGGCGCATGAAGACGACATAGTCGCTGGATATCGTCCCGCAGATGTCGACGACGTCGCTGGTGGAGATCAAGTGGTCCACGATGCGGAGCTCGAACTTGGAGTCCCAGTGTAGGCGTGCGGCGATTAGTCTGCGATATGTCGTTGACTCTTTGTCTAGATCCTCGGGAGCCTCAAACACGACGGTGAGGAGCGGTTCTATATCGATCATGCATTCCTTGCGACGTACCTACAGGTACACAATCCTGTATGTGAACCTTAGGTTGATTTTACATGAACGCGGGTGTTGGCGTGACTCGCTGATGCGGATCGGAGCCTTCGGTGCCGTCGTTGTCTGATGCGGGTGTTTAGGTCACTCTGCAGCCGGTCTGCGGGCGATTCGCGGATCCATTTCGGCTAGCCTCAGTTGTTGGGAGGCTCGTCTCCGGCGCTGATTTGGGGGTTGTCGAACGTTCATCGAGTATACTAATGGAGTAGTCGTGGCGTCGGAAAATAAATTTGCGCTTCGAGAAACTATGGGCGGGCTATGTCGTCATCAATACGCTATATCCTCGGGGCCTTATTGGAATTCGAGTCACCAACGAAAATTCATTCTCGTACGACTTTCCTCCGCATTTTCGGAATCTCCGTTTCGGAGGCATGAATCTCTGGTTCGATAGTGAGTGCATGCCCGGCATATTTCGCTCGAACTCAGTATCGGTTCTGATCTATGGCATTGCCGCTTATGTGCCTCCGTGCTCTTTCGGAACAAGACCAACTAGCGATCTAGCAGTCATCGCTGAGATGCTGGGCACCGAAATGGGTGAAAGCTACGATCGATTTCTCGAAACACTCGATCGAATTGGCGGTCGCTACTTGGTCATCGTAAAGGCGGATGGTTGCGTCCGGGTATTTCACGACGCATATGGGACTCGAACGATCTATTACGCTCCTGGACGGCAGCCGTTTCTACGCACGCTCATCCACTTGCATCTTTGATCGGAGCCCAAGCTCGCGATCCGAATGAGCTGAACGCCGCGAGGTCCTGGGCCGCGCTGCCTTTGTCCTGACTTGCACAAGTGGATGAGGTTTTCAGGGTTCCCGAACATATCGACCCTGGTCAGGCGGCTGCTGGTCTCAGGTTTGGGTAACTAATTCTCGCCGTATCATGGGGGAATGAGCCCATTCGTGCGCAAGGTACCCACCGCGTCGGGCGCCACGGCAGTACAGATCGCCGATAAGACCGGCGGGAAGTACCGCATCGTCGAGCACCTCGGGTCCGCCCACACGCCCGAGGACCTCGCCGCTCTCGTCGAAGCTGGCAAAGCTAAACTGCGGGACCCCGGACAGGCCACACTCGACTTCGATACCGCGGACAAACCGCGGGTGTCATCGGCAGTCGTGAAGTCCAGCAGGTCCGGGCTTCTTATCGACACGATCCGCAGCGTGTACGAAAGGCTCGGGTTCGACGTTATTGACGATGAAGCGTTCTTCCAGCTCGTTGCTGCCAGGTTGGTTGAGCCGACGTCGAAGTCTGACAGTGTCAGAGTCCTCGACGAGCTCGGTGTCGAGGTTGTTCACCGCAACACGTTCCTCAACTGCCTAGTGCGGGCCAACGAACGCGACTACCGGGCGAAGATCGCTGAGAAATGCTTCGCTCACAGTGTCGCCACTACCGGCATCAGCCTGCTGCTCTATGACGTCACGACCTTATATTTTGAGGCTGAGAAGGAAGATGCTCTGCGTCAGGTCGGGTACTCGAAAGAACGCCGTGTCGACCCGCAGATCGTCGTCGGGCTCCTCGTCGACCGGACTGGGTTCCCACTCGAGATCGGGTGCTTCGAAGGATCGAAGGCCGAGACTCACACGATCATTCCCGTGATCAAAGCCTTCCAAGAACGGCATCACGTCACTGACATGGTCGTCGCCGCCGATGCCGGGATGCTCTCAGCCAAGAACCTCAAGGAACTCGATGATGCCGGTTTGCGGTTCATCGTCGGGTCCAGGCAGACGAAAGCCCCACACGATCTGGCTACCCATTTTCGGTGGAATGGTGAGTACACCACCGATGGGCAGATCATCGACACGATCACCCCGAAGGGAGTGAAGCGACTCGACCCAGACCGGGTGAAGAAGAGACGCGAACCCGTCTGGTCAGCAGAAGAGCATCCGGATGCGTGGCGAGTGGTGTGGCAATACCGCCGCAAACGAGCGATGCGTGATGAGCAGACGTTGAACCTGCAGCGTAACCGGGCGTTGGCGATCATCGATGGGGATAAGCCGGCGAAGAAGGCCCGGTTTGTGAAGGTCACCGAGGAGGAGAAATCCTTCGACGAGAAAGCTTACGAGCGGGCGATGAAGCTGACAGGGTTCAAAGGCTATGTCACGAACATTCCAGCCGGGACTATGTCGGCTGCTGAGGTGATCGGCAGTTATCACGACTTGTGGCATGTCGAGCAGTCTTTCCGGATGTCGAAGACCGACTTGAGAGCCAGGCCGATTTTTCACCGGAAAAGGGACGCGATCGAGGCGCACTTGACGCTCGTGTTCACCTCCTTAGCCGTATCGAGGTTCATGCAAGAGGCGACTGGGGCATCGTTGAAGAAGATCATCACGAGTCTACGGCCGTTGCGAGAGTTCACCGGCCGCGTGAGTGGCCAAGACATCACGTTCACACCCGAAGTGCCCAAGGCCGTCGAGAACATGCTCAAGGCGCTGGAAAAATCGTAAATTCGGTCTTCGGCGGTGGGTAACTAAAGTTGTGCAACTCAGGTGATCTATGGCATTGCCGCTTATGTGCCTCCGTGCTCTTTCGGAACAAGACCAACTAGCGATCTAGCAGTCATCGCTGAGATGCTGGGCACCGAAATGGGTGAAAGCTACGATCGATTTCTCGAAACACTCGATCGAATTGGCGGTCGCTACTTGGTCATCGTAAAGGCGGATGGTTGCGTCCGGGTATTTCACGACGCATATGGGACTCGAACGATCTATTACGCTCCTGGACGGCAGCCGTTTCTACGCACGCTCATCCACTTGCATCTTTGATCGGAGCCCAAGCTCGCGATCCGAATGAGCTGAACGCCGCGAGGTCCTGGGCCGCGCTGCCTTTGTCGTTTGCCTGGGACGAAACTCTGTATCCAGAGATCCTGGCCCTCCTGCCGAACCATATGCTCGAGCTGCGAATCGCAGCGCGCTTACCGGTACCTCCCTCGCGCACGCAATCGCTTCACCAATATGAGCTTTGAAGAGCGCGCAACTGAGATCAACCGGCTGTGGATCGACCAAATGAGTGCATTCGCTGAGAGCACCGATCGCTTCTTCGTGTCCTTGTCTGGGGGACTCGACTCGTGGGTTGTGCTGGCGGCATTGCGCGAGTACAAGGACAGAGTCGATGCATTCACTTATTTCACAAACAATGTGACCAGCAACTGGGCACAGGCCATGCAGATGGACCAAGATCTCGCGGGTCAGGTCCTTGCGCTCGCGCGTGTGAACCATGTCCCGACCTTGTATGGTCAGGGCGCGAAAGTCACTGAGGAAGATAAAATCATCGCTGACAAGAACTCGCTTGTCGAACACGGACGATGGCTGGTCGCTCGCTACGTCGAGAACTTCGGTGAGAAGACGGGGCTGCATTTCAAGGGCAATACCCAAGAGACGATTCGTGCGTACTACGGGTCGACTAAGCACAGAGACCCTATCGATCTGATCAACCGCCTCATGAACTCACGGCTCAAGAGCATCAACCTCGGGGACGAGGAGTTCAAGGGTTACGCGGAGAAACTCGATTCGACCCTGGAACGTTTCGGTTACCCGGGTGCACTGCACGACTTCGTGGCTTCAGACATGTTTTACTGGGAAGTTCGTATGGGGCGATGGCTGGCCGAGACCTACAGTGAAACTGATCCGGCTTTCGACTCGATCTCGCCTATGAACATGCGAGCCATCGTCGAGCTTGGGCTTGCCGGTCCGGAGGATGAACGCCGATCCGGCATCATGTTCACCGAACTCATCGAGCGCAATTGGCCCGAACTCAACTTCCCCGGAATCAACAACTGGAACAACCTATACAAACAGAGCACTATCCTTCGGAAGTCACTCACAGAGGTGAAAGCTCGGGTTGCCGCTGTGCCTTCGTGGATCGGACAGGACAGCGACGTACTGGACCACCCTTTATGGGCCGGGGTCCTGTCAATGGAGTCCAACGACCATCTAGTCGACTGTCCCCGAAGCGAAATCCAGATTCCGGCAGGCGAGTTGGGAGTGGGAGCATTCGCTAGTAGGAGAATGACCTGGTCGGACGAGAAATCCAACGTTCTCACGTTCAGTCTTCGCAGCAACTACGTTAATCCCAGGGGCACCGACTATATGCGTTTTGAGGTCGTGATCAATGGGAAGACCCTCGTCGGGAACAAGATCGGGTTCGAGCAGGACACCAGCTACTGGGTCGTGTACGGGCTTCGTCCCGGCGACACAGTGAGTCTCGGGGTCCCATCTATTCGCACGGTGACTACTGAGTCATGGTCCCGGGCGTCTCGGTGTTTCATCACCATCATGGAACCTGTAACTGGCTACTGGGAGAGACGAGGTCCCTTGAACCTGGGTTACGCGACGACAAGCGCCGCAGCAGTTCCCGGATCGTCGCTGCACGGCGACTCCGTGGAGCCCGGAACCTAATACCCCAGCGACACCAGGTATCGGAAGAAGTCCTGGAGTTCGGTACCGGCAAGTGCCTGCTTAAGTGCCGGCACAGCCTCTGGGTCGAAATCGACCTTGACATTGCCGTCGTCTTCTCGACTCGAGTTGGAGGGCACGGTGACCACAGCGATGTCATCTGACTGCAGGCTGCGGAGGTTATTGCCGATCTTGCCGAGCTCGAGCGTGGTTAACTCGGCATTGTGCCGAATGCCCGCAGCGAAGTGCCCGAGGACGGCCGCGCCCTTGTTCGGGTCCTTGACCAGTCCGCCGGACTTGAGTGCCTGAATGAGCGCCCGGAGGACTGCACGCTGGTTGCGGGTGCGGGTCTGGCCGGCATCATCGACCGGGTCGGCCGCAGTGAAGACCTGTGTTGCCGTTCCGTCGAGGTTGTTCGTGCCTTCGACGAACTCGGTTCCAGTCACGCTGAAGGCTGTGCGACTGTAGACCTGAAGACCGCCGAGCTCGTCGATGACCTTGCTTAGTGCCTCTGATTCGAGCTCGGCAATGTGGTCGATGCGGATGCCGAGGAACTCTTCGGCCATAGCGACGATGACCGGCCAACCGCCTTCATCGGCAATAGCGCCGAAGGTCTGCCCCGACTCGATGAGCGTCGATGGGTTGAACACGAGAACCGCAGCGAAGTCACCAGTACCGGGCACATGAAGGACGGCGAAGGTGTCACCTTGGCTGTTCGTACGCGACTGCGGGACCGCCTCGGCGAGGGATTCATTGTTCTTCACCCTCAGCAGGAGGGTGCGAGCCTTGCTGGCAGCAGGGCGGATGTCGTCGGGAGGGAAGGCCGCCTCGGCGGGGATCGTCTTCGCGGGATCGTCGAACTCTGCCCGGGCGGAGTTGAGGTCCTTGAGGGACCCGATGGCAGAGACCATCTTCGTCAGCTTGGCCATGGCAGTCCCACTTCCTCTGTCTGGTCAGACGATGATGATCACAATAATAGCCGCGGTTGGGATCGGTACGTACACCGATCCCACCCGCGGTGAGGACTGCTGTGGAGGCTTGTTCGGCTCAGCGGAGGCCGAAGAGCTTACCCAGCGGCTTACCGGACGACTGTTCCTTGGGCTGCGGCTCGACCCGCTTGTCAACGGGCTGCCCGACCTGCTTTTCGGCGGGCGCGACGGGCGGTGGGGGAGGAAGGATGTCGTCGGCCTTCGGGGCGGTCCGAGTCTCGGGGGCCGGCTTGGGTCCGTCCGTTTCCGGCGCGGGAGGCGCCTCGGGGGACTGTGGGTCGGCCTTCGGATCGGGCGCCGCCTCGGGGGCGGGCTTCTCGGCGTCCGCGGACTCAGCGTTCTTGGATTCGTCTGCGGGCTCCGGGGTCGGTTCGTCAGTCGGGGCCTCGGCCGGGGTGGTCTCTTCTGAGGATTCGGCAGCATCGTCCGCGGAATCGGCGGGGGCGGCCTCGTCGGCCTCCTTGATCAGGGAGAGTTCGAACTCCAGGGTGATCTTGTCGCTGACGAGCACGCCGCCGGAATCGAGCTTCGTATTCCAGGTCACGCCCCAGTCTTTGCGGTCGATGCGGCGGGTGCCCTCGAGGCCAGCGCGCAGGCTGCCGAAGGGGTCGGTCTCGATGCCGATGAGCTCGAGCGGAACCGACACGGTCTTCGTCATGTCGCGGATCGTCAGCTCACCGGTGACGATGAAGGAGTTCTCGTCCACCTCGTCGATGGCCGAGGAGACGAATCGGATCTCCGGGTAGGTCTCCACGTCGAAGAAGTCCGCCGAGCGCAGGTGATTGTCCCGGTCCTCGCTGCGGGTGTCGACGCTCGCGGTCTTGATGACGACCGTGGCGGTCGACGCCGAGAGATCATCGGCGATCTCGGCCGAACCGGTGACGTCGTTGAATGCTCCGCGCACACGCGAGATCATCGCATGGCGAGTGGAGAAGCCCAGCCGGGAGTGGGCAGGATCGATGTCCCAATGACCGGTGAGCCCGGGTGCTGCTGACATGGGTAGCTCCTTCGGTTTCTCCGCGCTCCGTGATGGGAGGCAGTCGTTCTCGGTGAGGCTGCTCCGGTTTATGTGATCGGTGAAACAGCAATCGCCTACGTAGTCTTACATGCACGGGTGTCTGTGTGCCACCTCACCAGGGGTGTTTCGTGGGTGTGGGGTGCGGAGTTGGCTTGTGAGTTTCAAAGACTTGACCCCGCACGACCGCTGGCCGCGGTCTGACGCTGACGCAGCAGCTCACCTTGAACGATGCGTTCGGGACTGACCGCGTGATAGGCGAAGTATTCGCCGGTGATATGACTCTGATCCTCGCCGAGAGCCGAGACACGGTCCAGTGCCGAACGACGCCTGCCCGTGCCAGACCAGGTACGCAACGGTCATGCTTTGCCCTCGTCGTCGCTCGCTTGATCTCTCAACATAGCCTTGAAGCGATTAAGCCCGCTGATGATGTGGGTTTTGCTCACCGCTGCCACCCACTCCTTGTCCTCGGCCCGTGCCGCGGCGATGAGCTCATCATGGTGGTTCATGCTCGAGGACACATCACTGCCCGAATACGAGGAGAACAGCTTTGCCACGACGATGGGGATCATGAGATTGAACGTCGTCGAGATAAGCGACTGAGCCGCGCTGTTGCGAATGAAGATGGCGTGGAAGTCGTTGTTAACCGTGGCGATACGATGCCGCGTCGCAGCATCCGAGCCCAGACTCTTCATCTCTTCAGTGAGCGCGTCCAGGGCGGCGAAATCCTTCTCAGTGAGGCGACCGACGCTTTCCGACATGACATAGGGCTCAATGACCGCGCGTGACCGATAGATCTGCTCGATCTCCTCTGCGTCATAGCTGCGCACTCGCGTCCCTCGTCGCGGCACGACTTCGACGACACCGACGCCCACCAATTCGCGAAAGGCTTCACGAATAGGGGTCCTGCTCACGCCGAGGCGGCCGGCCAGATCGTTCTCCCGGATCCATGCTCCCGGTGGCAAATCCCCGGAGACCACCAGACCGAGAATGCGGGAGCTGACCTCACTCCAATGTGCTTCGCCGAACTGGGGCGGCATGATGTTGTCGTCTGCAGTCATGACTGACTAGTCCCAGGAGGCGTTGGCGAGTTCCTCACGGGTGCCGCCCCGGCTAACGAATGAGCTGACGGGGAACTTCGTCTCATCGATGAGCCCTTCAGATATGTGTCTGACACGGTTTAAGTCTATGCCGGTGGCAATGCCCATGCCGTCGAGTAGATGGATGAGATCCTCTGTGGCCATGTTGCCCAAGACGGTCGGATCACCGGGGAACCACATGTCCCCACCGAGCCCGGCCACCGAGGATTCGAGCCAATCGGCCCCGGCCGACAGGGCCGCCAGCGCGTTCGCCGGGGCAAAGCCATTGCGATTGTGCAGATGGGCGCCGACGGTTAGTTCGGGGAAGTCGGCTTTGGTTTCGCTGATCCCGGTGAAGACCTCCAGCGGAGTCTCCTCACCGCTAGTCATGGCGAGGTAGACGCCGTCGGCTCCGACCTCGCGTGCTCTTCTCACGACCGTGTCGCGGGCTGCCTTCGACACTGGCCCGAAGCAGGGCGAAAAGAATGCGCAAGCGACAGCCACGATGAGCCGCTGCCCCGCTGCGCGAGTGACGTCGCGGATCTCCGCTAGCTGGTCGAGCAGACCGTCGGTCGTCGTTCCCTGGTTTTTCAGGGCCATCCCGCTTTCGGCGGGGACAACAAAGGTCACCTCGTCGAGTTGACAGGCGGCGGCGCGGTGGGATCCGCGCGTATTCGGAACGAGGGCGCGGAAAGACACATCCGGCGGGCGGGGGACACCGGCCAGGACGGCCTCGGCATCGGCCAACTGCGGCAGAACCTTCGGATGGGCAAAGGACGCGACCTCGATCCTTTTGAACCCTGCGGCGATCATCTCGGTGACGATGTCGATCTTGGCCTCGGTCGACAGCGGTGTCTCAATGGCTTGGAGGCCATCCCTCAGCCCGACCTCGACGACGCTTGCGTGCTCCGGCAGATTCCACATCAGCGGATCACTCCTTTGGCTCTCAGATCGGCGAGGGAGTTCTGGTCATAGCCGACCGCGGCGAGCACTTCCTCGGTGTCCTGACCGAGTTCGGGGCCGACCCATCGGACGGCGGAGTCGGTGCGGCTGAGGCGAGGAAAGGCGTTCTGCATCGTCACTGATCCGTAATTGTCGCTCTCGACCTCTATGACGGAGCGTCGGGCCTTGTACTGGGGATCCGAGAGCATGTCTTCGACCCGGAAGATCTTGCCGACCGGGACGGAATGCTCATTGAGCCGAGCGACGAGGTCATCGGCGGTGAACTGGAGGGAGAACTCTGCGACGAGCTCATCGAGTTCGGCTTGGCGCTCGCCTCGGGCAGTGTGGGTGGCGTACTCGGGGTCATCGGCCAGACCTGGATTGCCCATGGCCTGGGCCAGGCGCCGGAAGACCGTGTCCTGATTGGCGGCGATGATGAGCCACTGACCGTCAGCGGTGGGGTAGACGTTGCTCGGGGCGATCTTCGGCAGGGTCGAGCCGCTTCGTTCCTTCTGGACTCCCTCTTCCGCCCATTCGGGGACAAGGGATTCCATCATGCCCAGGACGGATTCGTAGATGGCGGAGTCGACGACTTGCCCGAGTCCACTGTTGTGCCGTTCCTGGAGAGCCGCGAGGACGCCGATGGTGCCGAAGAGGGCCGCCAGAGAATCACCGATCGAGACTCCGACCCGCGACGGGGGAGTGGAGGGGTCGCCGACGACGTAGCGTAGACCGCCCATGGCTTCGCCGATCGAACCGTAGCCGGCCTGCGTGGAATAGGGGCCGGTCTGGCCGAATCCAGAGACCCGCAGCATTACGAGACCGGGGTTGGTCTGCTTGAGCTCGTCATGGCTCAGCCCCCACTTCTCGAGGGAGCCGGGACGGAAGTTCTCGACGACGATGTCGGCGGACTCGGCCAGCGACCGGGCGGCTGCCTGGCCCTCGGGAGTGCGCAGGTTCAGCGTCACGGATTTCTTATTGCGTGCCAGGACTGACCACCAGAGCGATGAGCCCTTGACGCTCGCCTGGCCCCACTGCCGCATCGGGTCGCCGTTCTTCGGGTCCTCGACCTTGATGACCTCCGCGCCGAGGTCGCCGAGCAGCTGTCCGCAGAAAGGCCCGGCGATGAGCTGGCCCATCTCCACAACCCGGACTCCGCGCAGGGGTCCCGTGCCCGCAGGCTTCGTCGTCGTATCGTTCACTGGTTCTCCTCCAAAACTCTAAGTTGCATACAATTATCTCAGAATGTACTGTATGCTTTCAATTGTTCCCAGCAATGGAGCGGATTCTGGAAACACCATACACTGAACTGTATGCAATCAATGATGTTTGTCTATCAGGTAGGACCGGAACGATCATGACGAGCCGAGAAGTCAAAGAGGACTCTGTCCAGGCGGAGGCCACCCAGGAGAGCACGAGTAAAGTCGACCGGACGATCATGGGGCTGCCGGTCCTTGCGTTCATCCCAATGGCGATCATCGCCCTCGTCGCCGTGAGCCTGACGGCCGAGGGGACGGGGATGACCGCGGCCTTCGCTGTTGTCATCTCTTTGGGTGGCGTGCTCATGTGGGTCGGAAACTCGATCCCCTATTTCAAAGTCATCGGCGGGGGAGTCATCCTCTGCATACTCATACCTGCGGTCTTCAAGTACTTCGGAGTCCTGCCAGGGTCGATCGAGGGGCTGGTTACCAGCTTTTACGACACCTCTGGGTTCGGCGAGTTCGTGGTGGCGGCGCTGATCACGGGCAGTATCCTCGGGATGCCGCGCGGACTGCTCATCAAGGCCGGTGCCCGAATCCTCATCCCCATCATTGCGACGATCGTCGTGTGCTTCGGTCTGCTGGGACTCATCGGCGCGGTCACCGGAGTCGGTGCCGGCTATGCGATCTTCTTCGTCGCTGGCCCGGTCTTAGGCGGCGGTGTCGCTGCGGGTGCCATTCCGATCTCGGAGATCCTTGCACAGAACGGTGACAAGTCGCCGGCGGAGTACCTGACCGCGCTGGTCCCGGCGGTCGCGGTAGCCAACATCCTTTGCATCATCATCGCTGCGGTACTCAACAACTTGGGCAAAAAGCACGGGCACAAGTTCAAGGCATTCAACGGCAACGGAGTCCTCGCGCAGGGAGTTCGCCTCCCTGAGGAAACCGCCGAGAAGCTCTCGTCGCCGACTGCGGCGATCAAGCTGGCTGCGATGGGCTTCTTCATCGCCGGGGCACTCTTCGCGGTGTCGAACCTGCTCAGCGATCTGTTCCCGGTGCTGCATGCCTATGTCTTCCTCATTCTCATCTGTGCGCTGGCCAAGATCTTCGTTCCGCTGCCGCAATATGTGGAGGAGTCCGTCGACCTCTGGTATGTTTTCGTCGCCAATGCGATGATTCCAGCGATCCTGGTGGCCATCAGCATCATTGCCATCAACATCGACGAAGTCCTTTCCTTGGTCTCCGACCCGGGATATATGACGATGACTCTGCTGACCGTAGTGGTTGCGACGGTCGTGGCCGGATTTGTCGGTTGGCTGGTCAAGCTCTATTGGGTCGAATCAGCCATCTCGGCAGGATTGGGCCTAGCCGACTTCGGCTCGAGCGGTGACTTGGCGGTGCTTCAGGCCTCGCAGCGCCTTAACCTGCTCCCGTTTCTCTCGATCTCCTCACGCATCGGCGGTGGGTTGGTGCTTGTCGCGCTCTCCGCGCTGGCTCCCTATCTGCTGTAGTGCACGGAGTGGTGAAGTTGGGAGCAACCGTCAGTTTGAAGTTCGGCAGGCAAGATCAGCCTAGAACGGCTCGGACGGTATGGCGGCGATCGTGTCTGCGATCTGACTAGCCCTCGCATCCAAATTCTCCGCGGGTACCAGGGCGTTCGCGATTGGGCATCTGCGCCGGTGGGCCACTCATCAAGTACACGCCTCGCAAACGCCCGAGCGTGCCCGACGGTGCGGGGAAGCAGCACGCTTGCCGTCGTCGCCAATCACGCTGGGTTCGGGCGGTCAGCGGTCGATGTTCGCGGTGAGGACGCCGATGAGGGTCAGGGCCATAGCGACGGCCAACGCGATCGCCGAGGCGATGAAGGCGGCGGCGATGTGCTCGCTCAGGACGGCGGCGACGATGGCGGGCCCGACGATCTGACCGATGCTGTACCAGGACGTCAGCTTCGCCGAGGCGTTCGCGACTCCCATCTGCGTGCCGACGCCGATCGTCATCATCACCGCCCCGATGAACGTGAAGCCGAAGAGTGCCGCGGCGAAGATCAGCACGATCGGGGTCGAGCCGAAGACGGCGAGCAGGGCGCCGACAACCTGGAGGCAGTAGCAGGCGGTGAGCGCCTTGACCGTGCCGATGCGGGAAACGACCGCCGACCAGGTCAGGGGAGAGACCGCCGTGGCGATCCCGGCGATGAGCCACGTCGAGGCGGCTGCGGTGGCTCCGAAGACAGGACCGGCGAGCACGACGAGGTAGGTGCCGATGATGATGTAGCCGCCACCTTGGAAGAAATAGCCGGTCGAAAGGATGGCCATGGCTCGGCGGCGGTTGGCGTCGAAGGGGGAGACCGCCTCGGCGGGGGTGTCGGGGTTTGGGTCGGTGCTCTGCGGCTGTGCTGAAGGTGCGACCGGGACACGAGTCGGGATCGGCCAGGTCCAGGCGATGACGGAGAACACGGCGGACACGGCCGCGCAGATGAGCCAGAGCTGACGCCAGTCGGCGACGCTGCCGGCGATGAGC
This sequence comes from Brevibacterium atlanticum, assembly GCF_011617245.1. NCBI lineage: Bacteria > Bacillati > Actinomycetota > Actinomycetes > Micrococcales > Brevibacteriaceae > Brevibacterium > Brevibacterium atlanticum. The sequence continues at coordinate 744,187 of NZ_CP050152.1, forward strand.
ACGATGGTCCCGGAGACGAGGATGCCGAAGCCCACTCCGCCGTAGGAGATGCCGCCGTCGCGGGGCTTGGTAGAGTTCGCGGGGATCCGTTGGGTCACGCACACGAAGATCAGCCCCGAGGCGATCCCGGCGATGGTGCGGATGCAGCCCTGCCACAGCAGGTCCGGTGTCAGTGCCACCGCCGCCAATCCGAGGGTGGAGACGATGAGGCTGAGGCGGTAGACGAAGCGGTTGGGTTCGACCCAGCCGCGGGCGATGACGAGGGTGCCGATGAAGTAGCCGACATAGTTCAGGGTCGCGATCCACGCCCCGGGCGCCGAGCCCCAATGGAGCGCCGCGACCATGAGCGGCAGGGCCGGGGTGTAGAAGAAGCGGCCCATGCCCATCGCCACCGACAGGCCCAGGGCGCCGCGGATGGGGGTGAGACCGGCAGACGTGTTCACTGATGTGACCCCTTCGGTCGGTGGCAACTGGGCGAGGCGGTCGAGCCGCCATCGGCCACTCTATGCCCGACTCGCCCTCAGGTCCTCGATCGCTGCCACTGACGGACCCAGGCACGGCCATAGTCATTGCCATTGGGCACACGCATGAGCGTATGCACATGGAAACGCTGGGGGACGTCATAGTCGAGGAACACTCCGCAGTGGTGGTCGAGTTCGACGAGGAGGACCGGCGACTGGAAGCGGTAGTAGAACACATCCCCCGGCTCGGTCCCGCCGATCCAACTGAAGTACGACTCGTTCAGGTGATTTCTCACCTCGCGCACCTTCGCACGCCGCGGTCCCTCGGGCAGAATCCTGAGGAAGGTTCCGACAAGATCGACGACGGCCTCCTGTGCCCGAGCGTCCAGCGCGCCCACCCGCACCCCTTCATAGGGGATGACCCGGTTGTCTTGGAACGCCCCGGCAAGATGGCGCTCATCGCCGGGATGAATGCGCCCCTCGGGCATTGCCGGATCGACGATCTGCTCGTAGATGACCGCCTCGGCGCGCTGACTCTCGCTCATGCACGCTATGAGGTCGGTGCCCGCGTCGACACGATCGTCGAACGAACGCAGACCGGCGTGCGGTCCTGCATCGATCTCGTTCGGTTCGGCCCCGTGGAAGACGGGCGAGATGGTCATCCGCCCCTCGACGACGAGGCAGTTGACCGCACAGTGATGACCGTAGAGCTGCCACCCCCAGGGAGCCCTGAGATCCGGAGTGCCGTAGACGGCGAAGTTGTAGGAGAACTCGCCGAGGATGTTCTCCAGTCCCACGACCTCGCCGAGGAATCCGTTGATGAGCATCATCGAATGGGTGAGTGCGAACCCCTCGTCGCTCAGGCTGGCCCGAACGAGGCCGAGCGCAGCCTGCTGCACCTGTTCCGAGGCGAACTCGAGTCGCAGGCCGGTGTCGAACTGCATGAACTCGGGATTGGCCCAGGTCTGCCACTCGACCGCGTCGACCGGATAACGCAGCTTCTCCGCCTCGTCGGCGGAGCAGGCCGCGAACAGTGCCTCGGCAGCGCTGAGCATGTCGGCGACAGGCGCTTCCTCGCCCGGATCCGCGGGCGTCAGCGGATACAGGCCGTCGATGACCTGCCCGTCCGCGGTGATGCCGGTGAAGTCGTTGAGGTAGAGCGGCTCCCACCCGGCGATCAGACCTCCGGTGAACGTGCCCGGGGTCTTGGCGACCTCGCGGTATTCGTAGGCATCGAGTCCTTTGAGGTCGTCGATGCGCGGATGTCCCGGCGGATACATGAACTGCCGAAACGGGGTGGGGTTCTCATCGATCATCTGCGTCTCTCCTTCGACACTCAGCTGCGTGAGGAGGCGTGGTCGGCGACGGCTGCCCGCACTGCCTCGAGATCACCCGAGGCGATAGCGGCGACGAGGTCCTCGTGCACCTGCAGGCGAGTGCCCCAGTAGCTCGCGTCGACCTCGCCGTCCTGCTCGGCGTGAGCACCTGAGAGAAACCCCAGAGTGCTTTCGTAGACAGGTCGGGCCATCGAATTCGGGCAGATCGCCGCGATGGCCGCGTGCAGCTTCCAGTTGCACTGCATGAAGTCATCCCACGTCTGAGCCGCACGCATCTCGGCAAGGATCCCCTCGAGCTGCCGACAATCGGCAGCCGACCGGTGGATCGCGGCCTTCACTGCGATGAGCTCTTCGAGCGACTCGCGCAGTTCGATGGCATCCGCGGCCGAGGCGGGATCGCCCTCGACGCGCATGAGCGTATGCCGCAGACGCACGATCGGGGTCGTCTTCGCCACGAAGAGACCTCCGCCTCGACCGGGCCTGACGACGAGGACACCGCGATCACGGAGGAGCTTGACCGCCTCGCTCACGGTGGTCCGTGCCAACCCGGTCTCTTCGCGAATGGTCTCAAGCGTGCCGAAGAAGTCGCCGGCACCCAGCTCGCGTTCACGGATGGCGTCGCGGATCGATTCGGCCAGGTGCTCCCCGCGCGACAGCGGACGGGAACGGCTGCCCGATCGGGGGAGGAGAGCCTCGGCGGAGTTCTGGACATCGTCAGTGATCTGTGCCATATTTCTATTTAACCATACAAAACATACATATGTTTAAGCTCTTTACCCTGCGAGGAGACGCAATGAAGCTCATCGGACTGGAAGCTCCCGACCGCACCGTCTACGTGGCTGACCAGGTGTCTGCGACCGAGGCACGTGTGATCGGGGAACTCCGGGAGTTCTGGTCCGCTGCCGATGCGCACCTCGCGGCGGAAAGCGAAGCCGAGCGTGAAGGAGCCGATCGTGCAGGAGCCGATCGTTCAGAGCCCACTGGAGTCGTCGCCATCGCCGATTACCGTGTCGTGCCCCCGGTGCTGCCCGAGGCGCGGGTCATCTGCATCGGGCTGAACTATCGCGCCCACCACGCCGAAGGCAGCTTCAAGGAGCAGGCCTTCCCCGAGCACCCGACACTCTTCGCGCGCTGGACCCGCAGCCTCACCGTCGACGGTGCCGAAATCCCGGTGCCCGCCAACGAACGCGGCCTCGACTGGGAAGGCGAGATCGTCGCGTACGTCGGCGCCACCCTGGCCGATGCCGATGAGGACGAAGCGCAGGCTGCGATCGTCGGCTATTCGACGTTCAACGACGTCACCTCCCGGATCGCACAGAAGCTCACCTCCCAATGGATCCTCGGGAAGAACGGTGACAACTCGGGGCCGCTCGGCCCGATCGTGCCTGCCTCCGAAGTCGGCAGCCTCGCCGACGGGCTGCGCGTCCGGACCCGGGTCAACGGCGAGACCGTCCAGGACGGCAACACCTCTGACATCGTCTACTCTCCGGCCTCGACGCTGTCGCTCATCTCTCGCACCTTCACTCTGCGGCCCGGCGACCTCCTGGCCACGGGCACCCCCGAAGGCGTCGGCTACACGCGTCAGCCGGAATGGCTCCTCCAGCCCGGCGACACCGTCGAAGTCGAGGTCGACAAGCTCGGCACTCTGAAGAACCACATCGCCGCCCGTTCGAACTGAGCCCGCGACCTACTCCACCCGTCCTGTCCGAGACCACCACTTCAAAGGCGAAGATCAATGACACAGCTGCGAACCCCCACGTGGGCGATCCTCCTCATCTGCTGGATCGCTCTCCTCTGCGACGGATACGACCTCTACGTCTACGGCGCCACCTTGCCGGGCTTCCTCGGCAACCCGGACTGGGGTGTGACCAAGAGTCTCGCCGGCACCGTCGGCAGCATCGCACTCATCGGTATGCTGCTCGGCTCCCTGGCTGCCGGAACGCTGACCGACAGGCTCGGCCGGCGACGGCTGCTGATGACCTCGCTCGGCATCTTCAGCGTCGGGATGATCCTGTGCGCCCTTGCCCCGAACTTCACGGTCTTCGCGGTCTTCCGGTTCATCACTTGTATCGGAGTCGGCGGAGTCCTGCCCACCGCTGTGGCCATTGCGAATGAGTCCGCACCCAAGGGCAAGGTCTCTCTCGCCGTCGGAGCAGTGCTCACCGGGCCGCCGGTCGGCTCGCTCGTGGGGGCCTTGAGCGCCACCGCACTCGTCGTCGACCACGGTGTGCGCCCGGTCTATGCTCTCGGCGGGCTCTCACTCATCCTGCTGCTCGCGGTGTGGCGGTGGCTGCCCGAGTCCGAGGTCTTCCTTGCGGCGAAGGCTGCTCCCGTCACCGCCGGTCGTGTCCGCGCGTCGGGGGTCTCGCGACTGTTCACGGCCCGTCAGCTCGTCCCGACGCTGCTGTTCTGGATCGTGTGCGCGATCAGCATGCTGACCATGTTCGGGATCACGACCTGGCTGCCTGTCATCATGCAGGGTGCCGGATTCGCCGCACAGTCCTCGATCGCGTTCCTGTCGATCTACTCGCTGGGCTGCATCATCGGTACCGTGGTCATTGCATGGATAGCCCAGCAGTCGGCCCCGAAGTACATGGTCATCCTCGGCTTCTCGATCGCGGCCCTGTCGCTGCTGGCAGTGTCGATGACGGAGAACCACCTGCTGCTCTTCGCCGCGATCTTCTTCGCCGGCGTCGGAGGAATGGGCACTCAGAACATGATCAACGATCACATCGCTCAGTACTATCCGCCCGAGGTCCGCGCCACCGGGCTCGGTTGGGCCCTCGCCGCCGGCCGCCTCGGTGCCATCGCCGGCCCCACCTATGGTGCGATCGCCGCCACCGTCGGAGGCTCCCCGGGAGCTGCCGCCCTATGGTTCGCGATCCCCGCCGTGCTCGGCGTGGTCGCGGCCATCGCCATGCCCCTGCGTGAGAGAACCGCAAACCCTGCCACGTCCAAGCCTGCAGAAGGAGTCACTGCGTGACCATCGTCCACGGACTCGACCAGGTTCCCTCCCGCACGACCGTCGCCATCGCCGGCGGCGGCCCGAGCGGAACCTATCTGGCGCTGCGCCTGGCCGACGCCGGCATCGACTCGGTCGTCCTCGAACCGCGAGCCGAGATCGACCATCTGCGTCCGCGTGCCAAGACCACGAATGCGCGAACCATGTCGCTGCTGGCCGGCATCGGATTGGCCGAAAGAGTCCGTGAGACGGCCGCACTGCCCGTCTCCTATTCCCAAGACGTCATCTTCTGCACCAGCTTGAGAGGCCACGAGCTCAGACGCTTCCACCAGGCGTTCCAACTCATCGACGCCGACTACGATCTCTCCCCGGAATGCGGTCAGCAGATCCCGCAGCCTCAGGTCGAGCAGGTGCTGCGGGACGCGGCCGCGTGCAGCGACCGCATCACCTACATCACCGGAGTGCGAGCGTTGGGTGCGAACCCGACGGTCGCGTCTCTGTCGTCCGCGACCCCGTCAGCCGCGACCCTCAGCGTCGCCTCGGCCGACGGTGACTGTGTCGGCGCTGACGCCGGCGGGGGTCCCGCCACGGTCGAACTGGAGGCGAAGTGGATCATCGGGGCCGACGGCGGGACGTCGCGCGTGCGCAAATCCCTCGGCATCGCCTTTCAGGGGACGAGTGCCCCGCGCCCGAACTTCAACGTCGTCTTCACCTCGGCGAGGCTGCGCGACCAGGTGAGCATCGACCCGGCCGTGCAATGGTGGATCGTCAACGAGACCACCTCGGGGATGATCGGCGAACTCGACCGCGACGGCACATGGTGGGCCATCCTCCAGGGCTGTGAACCGATCGACGACCCCGCCGAGGTGGCTGCAGCGATCCGCACGATGGCAGGTGTCGGCCCCGACGTCGACATCGAGGTGCTCGCCACCGATTCGTGGACTGCGCGGATGCTGCTCGCCGACTCCTACGGGGGCCGAGAGAGCAATGGACGTGTCTTCCTCGTCGGAGATGCTGCGCATCTCAATCCGCCGTGGGGCGGACACGGGTTCAACACCTGCATCTCCGATGCGGAGAATCTCGCATGGAAGCTCATCGCCGTCCACGAGGGTTGGGCGGAGGAGAGCCTCCTCGACAGCTATGAGGAGGAACGGCGTCCCGTGGCAGCCCGGATGATCGCCGACGCCGCGGCGAACGGCAAGGCCCTCGCCTATGACTTCGTCGACCCGCTGCTCGACGAGGCCGGTGCCGAGGGTGATGAGGTGCGATCACAGGTCCGTGAGGCCCTGGCGGTGAAAGGCAGTGAGTTCCACTCCGAAGGGCTCGTGCTCGGATACGAGTATGCCGGGACCTCCCGCGTCGCTCCAGGTCCGGTCCCCTTCGTCGATGCCGTCGAATACCGACCCCAGGCTCTGCCCGGATGCCTGCTCCCGCACTTTCGCCTCGCCGACGGGGCGAGTGTGTACCCCGAGGCGCGCGGCTTCACCGTGTTCGTCACCGACGATGCTTCCGCCCACCTTGACACCGCAGCAGTCGAGCGCACAGCGCGAGAGCACTCGATCCCACTGCGGGTCATCCGATTGTCGGGAACCGATGCCCAGGCAGCACGTGAGCATTGGGGCGAAGACCTCGTGCTCGTGAGGCCGGACCTCCATATCGCGGCCACTGCCTCGGCTGCTGCCTCGGTTGCTGCCGAGAACGACGAGGCTGCCGACGGTGGTGGCACCGGCGATGCGTCACCGGACGCGGTCCTCGCCTCGGCGCTGCTGAGGGCGGTCGGGACGTCGACGACAGGAGACCGCACGCGCGAACGAGCGGACGACTCAGCCCCGCGTCGTGCGAACCATCAGAGGGAGGCCTCATGACCCACACCATCGCATTCGACCCGAACCATCCCGAGCTGCTCCTCGACCTCGACGTTCCCGCCGGCGAACCTCCGGAGACCGGATGGCCCGTCATCGTCTGGGTCCACGGAGGCGGGTGGCGGCTGCAGGACCGCACGGCCCGCCCTGACTTCTCCCGACACTTCTGTGCGGCCGGTTTCGCAATGGTCTCCATCGACTATCGCCTCGCCCCCGAACACCCACATCCGGCCCAAGTCCTCGACCTGCGGCAGGCGCTGCGCTGGCTGCGCCGAAACGCCGGCGAATTCGGCCTCGACGGTGAGTCGATCGGCCTGTGGGGTTCTTCGGCAGGGTCGCACATCGCCGCGTTCACCGCCCTGAGCGCCCCCACACCGAGGCTGCCCGGAGAGACGATCCCCACCGAGGACGAGGAACTGAGCACCGAGGTGGCCTGCGTCGTCGACGGCTACGGTCCTGCGGATATCGCGACTCTGCTGCCAGGATTGCCGGCATCCGAACCAGGACAGGAGGCAGAGCCGGCGCCGGGTGACCGGCGCGCGGCCACACCAGAGGAGGACCTCCTCGGCGGACTTCCTCCCACCGCTTCCGCATACGAGGACCTGCGTGAGCGTGCCCGCGAGGCGAGCCCTGTGCACCTCGACGTCAGCGAGCCGCCGCCCTTCTTCATCCTCCACGGGACCGCAGACACAGCAGTCCCCGCTGATCAGTCGCGCAGCCTCCACGAATATCTCAGTGCCCGCGGCGGTGAGTCCCTGCTCTACCTCATCGAAGGTTTCGGTCATGGGTTCTTCAACCCGGGAGAAGTGCTCGAGCTCGGTCCCGGCGTCCGACTCGACAACGGCCGTCTCGAGGCCGAACCAGAGACTCCCTTCACCGCCGACAACCGCGGCAGCTTCGACCCGAACGGACGTCATGCCTCCTTCACGCTCGTCCGCGATTTCTTCACCCACCACCTCGGCGGGTCCGAGCGCTGATCGGGCACTCCACCGAACCCCCGTTCCACGACTGATGAAAGGCCGACAATGACCACTGCATTCGACTGGGAGAGCATCCAGAAGACCGCTCTGCTGCGTGACGAACTTCCCGGAGAGCTCGCCCCATTCGCACTGGCTGCGGGCGAAGGCCTGCGCCACCACCTCGGCGATTGGCACGTCACGACGATGGCGAGGCATGCGGACACCGGTGGGGAGTTCGCGCTGTACCGGATCGCTCTTCCCGGCGGTTCGACCTCGCCGGCGCTGTCGGTTCCGGGGCACTCGTTCATCCACGTCATCGAGGGCGAGGTGACTCTCACCCTCGAGGGTCGAGCCCACCGACTCATCGGCGGGGACTCGGCCTCGGTCCCTGCCGGAACCGGGTTCTCGATCGCTGGTGGGGCGACGCTCAACTCGCTGTTCCTCTACTCCACCGAGGAGTGGCTGCACCGACTGGCCAGCGAGGCCGGGGAAGCGACGGGATCGCACATCTTCTCCAGGCGTCCCGCCTCGGCGGTCTCCGATTTGCTGCGCAGCGAGCTCACCGAGGGTTACGGGGTCACGATCCACGACGGAGACGACACCTCGTCCGGCGAAACTCCTGTCGGCGGATCCGAAGCGAAGCGGCCCGGCAATCATCTGCCCGAGGGCGAGGTGCCCTTCGTCAATGCGGCCGGTTACGGCGACCGCTACGAGACCTTCGAACAGATGAACACCTACCCGGTGCGCGCCCGCAACACCGGAGGCAGGTTCTTCGCCATGGACACAAGGGGCGCCAAGGCACCCTACATTCCTTTGCACTTCCACCAGGAGCATTCGGAGAACTTCCTCTGCCTCGGCGGTCGGGTCAAGCTTCATGCCAACGGCGAAGAGGTGGTCCTTGCCCCCGGCGACTTCCTCCACGCGCCGGCAGGAACGATCCACAGCTTCTCTCTGGCCGCGAACAACACGCACATGCTCGGCCTGCTCACACCACCGGTGTTCGAACCGTTCTTCGAGTACATGAACGAGCCCACCGATGAGTACGTCCAGGTCGAGGGCGGAGAGCCGCACTTCCCGGCCGCAGGATTCGCGAAGGCTCAGGCAGAGCTCGACCTCGTGGTGGTGGGACCGCCGCCAGAGGCCTGACTTCTCTTTTCGACAGCGTTGTGTGGCGCTGGTCGGCACTGCGGGAGTTGGCGATTCCGGAAGAACACGGCAGAGTTATTGGCGTGAAGTTCGGGTGGAGGGTTCTGGGTGGCGCGGCGGCGCTCGCCTTCGTTCTGTCGGGCTGCTCACTGTTCGATCCGGAAGGGTCCTCTTCGTCGAGTCAGTCGCCTGAGCCGAGTCCGACCCCGACCGAATTCGAGCAGTCGTTCGCCGGTTCCGTTTCCGGCGAGGACGCCACTGTCACTGTTGATTCCAAGCGGACCGGCGCTGCTTTTGCCGCCGACAATATCGGGGTCTCCTTCGAAGCCACCGACCTGGCCGATCCACGACTCGATCCGGCGAAGTCCAACCTCGACGAGGAGCTGAAGTCACTCGGGTCACCGGCGCTGCGATTCGGCGGCAATGCTCTCGACCGTCGGACGTTCTGGACGTCGAAGGGAGAGAAGCCCGCACACGACGAAGAGACCACGGTGACCCCTGATGATCTCAAGCGGCTGAAGAAGCTCGTCGATGCCACCGGTTCGACGGTCACCATCGGCATCCCTCTGGGGAATTTTGATCCTGGTCGCGGAGCGGACATGGCCGCGCACGCGGTCGACATCCTCGGCGATTCCCTCGTGGGTTTGGCGATCGGCAACGAACCGAACGGGTACACCATCGACGATGTGCCAGGCGGTGCGGTGCGTGGCAAGGGGTGGAACGAGAAGAAGTACGTGGGTCAGCTCGAGGCGTATGTCAAGGCGATCCACGCGAAACGCCCCGATGCGCCGATCATCGGCCCCGATGTCTACGACGGGGCGTGGATGACGGCCTTCGCGGACTCGGACGTGAAGAAGAAGACGGCGCTGTCCCAGCACTGGTACCAGCTCTACGAATGCGACTCCACGAAGGTGCCCGGTCGCGGACCGCAGGCCGCGAACCTCATCGACCCGTTGGCGAAGGAAGCGGCGAAGAAGAACCTCGGGATTGGGAAGTCCAAAGCTGACGCGGCTGATCTGCCGCTGTGGCTCGAGGAGACAGGGCCGACGAGCTGCCCGGGCACGAACGACACGTCACTGACGAATGCCTCGGCGCTGTGGGCGGCCGACTACACGCTCTATGCGGCGACCCTCGGGGTAGAGCGGATGGCGATGCATTCGATGCTCGGGGCCTGCAACGGCGGAGCCCCGATGTCGCTCATCTGCGATCCGGCCGATCATGGGGACCGGTCGAACTCATTTCAGGCGCGGCCGAATATGCTCGGGCTGCGGCTGCTCGCGCCGAGCGTCGGCGGGGAGTTCACTTCGACCTCGGCTAAGGGCGGGGGGAATATGAGCGCTTATACCGTGGTCAAGAACGACGGGCGCACGCTGGTGACGACGGTGATCAATGCCAACGATGCTGCCGACGTCGGTGGGAATCCGGTGACTCTGTCGATGCCGTCAGGATTTGCTGTCGATTCCGCGTCGCAGGTGTATGGGGAATCGAATGAGGTCAAGAGCGCGACGCAGGTGGTGCCGGCGAACCCGCTGCCTGATGATGTTCCGTTCAGTGGGGATGGGGCTTCGGGGTCGGAGTCGGCCGGGGCATCTGCGGGTTCGAGCTCATCGGCATCGCCGAGCGATGGGGTTGGAGGCGTCGCTGAGGACGGAACGCTTCGGATGGACCTAGCGGGGAGCTCGGTGACGGTATTTGTGATGTCGAAGGGGTGAGGTGCTGGTAACGGGCGGTATTCTCCCGACGAATGTCACTCTAGTGTTGCTTTGAGTTACGGCGTAACATTGTGTGTATGAGCACTGAGGCATTTGACCACACGGCACGTCTCGAGTCCGCCCTGAGCCGCCGGGGCAACCCGCTGAGTGTCGATGCCTTCATGGATATCCTCCGAGAGATGACCGACCCAGCCTCGGAGCCTCTGTCCACGGGTGAACGGTCCTTCTTGCTCGAAGCCACTGATCTCACAGAAGAGGATCTGACCCCGCAGGCTCATGAATCCGCACGGGTCCAGATCGCTGGGGACCGAGCACTCGCAGAACAGAAGGCACAGGGCTCTGCCCTGACCACTGCTGAGGTATCCGAGCTCCTGGGACGGCACGGCGCGAGTATTCGTCGCTCGAAATTGGCTGGAGACCTCTACGCCCTGCCGACCAGCAGTGGACGCACCACTCTGTTTCCAGCCTGGCAGTTCGATGGCCAGCAGGTGGTTCCGGGGCTGCGGGCAATCATCCCGAACTTCCCGCAATACGTACACCCCCTGACGATTCAGCAATTCATGACAGAGGGGAACGAAGAGCTCGACGGCAGGTCGCCAGTTGAGTGGCTGAGCGCAGGCGGCGCCGTTGAAGCTGTGTCCACGCTGGTTGCTGAGCTGGAGTACGAGTGAGCCCCACTCGACCGAAGAACCCACACGCACCTTCGGTTCCACTGTCGCTTCCTTCAGGAACCGTCTACCAGTACACCGGTGCCTTGTGGCGAATTCATACGACGTCGGGCTCGCATCCGGCGGCGTGGAACGATCTTCGCTGGACGGGACCGATCCGCAGCCAGCGGTGGGATCCGCACAATGGCCCACTGGGTTCACCCTCGACAGCCGGAGTGTCCTACGCGGCATCCAGCTACGTCACCTGTTTCGCCGAGGTGTTCCAGGACAGTCGGTCGATCACTCTCACCTCGAACAGGGCACTATCGGGATGGGTCCCAAGCCGACCGCTCGAGCTGCTGAATCTGACCGGTGGCGAAGGATCCGGGGATTGGGCGATACGCCATGGTGCCTCAGCCTCGCTTCCGCAGGCACCCAAGAGTACATGCCGAGCGTGGGCTGCGGCGATCCATGATCAGCTAGGTGATCGGATCGACGGTCTCTCGGTTCCTTCTGCTGTCTTGGGCGACCCTGCGGTGGTGCTGTTCACCCGGGCTGTCTCCGCATTTCCGGCAACGCCGAGTTTTTCCCGCACACTCGAGCACGACGATGTTCGCGTCATGGCTGTGAAAGTCCGAAATCGGTTGGGCTGGCCCATTCGGTGACCGTATGCCAACAAGTGACATCCCAAGAGAAGGGATTTCACTTGTGGGCCTCTGAAACCGATCCTCGACGACCAGGAAACGCGCGATGTCAGGGTCGAGCCGCCTCGGCGAGGGGAGACGAAACACCACGGGTGCCGGCATCCTCACGATGAGGACGACGGCACCCGCGGTGGTTGTGGTGCGGAAGCGACCGGAGGTCAGTTCGCGGTGACCTTCTCCTTCTCGCCGCCTTCCGACGCGTTCGTCGACGCACCGTGAACGTCAGGCTGGAGCGAGAGCTCATCGAACGGGCTCTGACCCGACAGCGTGGCGCGAGCCTGATCGAGGTCGATCTCGTTCGTCCACTTGCCGATGAGCAGGGTGGCCACGGCGTTGCCGGTGAAGTTCGTCAGCGCACGGGCCTCGGACATGAACTTGTCGATGCCGACGATGACGCCCATGCCGTCGAGCAGCTCGGGGCGGTGCGACTGCAGACCAGCAGCCAGGGTGGCCAGGCCCGCACCGGTGACTCCCGCCGCACCCTTCGACGCGATGATCATGAACACCAGCAGCGAGATCTGCTCGGGAATCGACATCGGCATGCCCATCGCCGAGGACACGAACAGCGAGGCCATGGTCAGGTAGATCGCGGTGCCGTCGAGGTTGAACGAGTAGCCGGTGGGCACCGTGATGCCCACGACCGGCTTCGAGACACCCGCATGCTCCATCTTCGCGATCAGTCGCGGCAGAGCCGACTCGGACGACGAGGTGGAGAAGATGAGCAGGAACTCACGTGCCAGGTACTTCAGCAGCAGGAAGATGTTCAGCCCGGTGACGATCTTGAGCAGACCGCCGAGGACGATGACGATGAACAGCGCACAGGTGAGGTAGAAGGCGCCCATGAGGGTCGCCATCGCACCGATAGCGGCCCAGCCGGTCTTGCCGACGACCGCGGCGATCGCACCGAAGGCACCGACGGGAGCGGCCCACATGATCATCATCATGAGCTTGAAGACCACGGCCTGGATGTGCTTGATGCCGGTGAGGACAGGCTCGCCGGCCTTGCCCATCGACTGCAGCGCGAAGCCGACGAGGAGTGCGAGCACAAGCGTCGGCAGGACCGGGATGTCGCCGGGGATGAGGCTCATGAGGAACGCGACCATGCCGCCTTCGTCATCTCCGCCGCCGGACTCCTCGTACGGGGTCAGGTGCAGGCCATCACCCGGGTGGATGAAGTTGCCGACAACGAGGCCGATGACCAGGGCGAACGTCGCCATGATGAGGAAGTAGATGAGCGCCAGGCCGCCGACCTTGCCGACGGTGGCCGCACGGGCGACGGAGCCGACGCCGAGGACGATCGTGCAGAAGATCACCGGGGCGATGATCATCTTGATCAGGGCCACGAAGGCCGTGCCCAGCGGTTCGAGAGCGATGCCCGCATCAGGGGCGAGCAGACCGATCGCGGCACCGGCGAACACGGCGACGATGACCATGATGTAGAGCCAGTGAGTGCGGTCTTTCTTGCGCGGTGTGGTGGTGTTTTCGTTCGGTGGCGACGTTGCCATCTCTCCTCCTTGAGTGGGTTCTTTCCGCTCCTGGGCTCCTGCGGTGGATCCCGATCGCGCGCGACGACTGGCCGCGGTGGTGATGTACCCGACTACTCTGGCAGGAAATGTGATTGCTGTCTCGGTTGCGTTCATAGTGTTCACAGACGCCGTTCACGACTAATGTGGAGGTGACAGGACACACCGAAGAAGGAGCACTCTCGTGAAGATCAGCACCGCACTCCTGCGCGCAGTTCCCGGCGCCTTCATCCTCAACTCGGGCATCGGCAAGCTCGGCATCGACGAAGACGCCGCCGCCGGCCTCCAGCAGATGGCCGCCAACGGTGTGCCCGTGGTCGAGAACCTCACCGCCGCCCAGTTCGGGAAGTTCCTCTCCTATGGTGAGATCGCCGTCGGCTCCGCCCTGCTCCTGCCGTTCGTGCCGACCCGCATCGCCGGTGCCGCGCTGACGACGTTCGCCGCGGGCCTCGTCGCGAACTACTTCGCCATCGACTCGATGACCAAGGACGACGGCATCCGCCCCTCCGAGGACGGCACCGCGGTCGCCAAGGACACATGGTTGGCCGCGATCGGCCTCGCTCTTCTGATTTCGGGCAGCGGCAAGAAGTGACGACGACCCCGGCCCCACCTCGGCGGGGTCGGGATCGCTTCCGCCCCCGAGGCGGCCCGCTCGCCCGCAGGCTCTTCCTCGTCCAGCTCGTCCTCATCGTCATCGTCTGCACCGCCCTGTCGGTGACCAGCTACGTGACGACGCTGAACAACATCCGCCACGCCACGGGCGAACGGGTGCTCTCCATCGCCGAGACCCTCGCCCACGATCCCTACGTCACCGAGGCGGTGACCGGGGACGATCCCACGGCGCAGCTCCAGCCCTACGCGCTGAGCGTGATCCGGACCGCCGACATCGACTTCATCACGATCATGGACCGCGACGGCACACGCTACACCCATCCGGATCCGGATCAGCTGGGCGGGACGTACCTCGGCAGCACCGCGAAGGCCCTCACCGGTGAGTCCGAGACCGAAGAATATGTCGGCACACTCGGGCCGTCCGTACGCGCGATCGTGCCGATCGAAGACGCCGACGGCGAGGTCACCGCGATGGTCGCCGTCGGCGTGACGCTCGAGACCCTGTCGGTGGCACAGGCGGCGTCGCTGCCGCAGATCATCATGGTCGCGCTCGCGGCGCTCGCCCTCGGCGGGCTCGGCTCCTGGCTGTTGGCTCGGTATCTGCGGCGGGTCACGCTCGGCTACGGACCCGAAGAGCTCAAGCGTCTCTTCGCGTTCTACGATTCGGCCCTGCATTCCCTGCGCGAGGGGCTCATCCTCGTCGATGACTCCGGCCGGCTCGTCCTCTACAACGACGAGGCCGCAGCCCTGCTCGGTCTGCCCCCATCCGATGAGTCGACCCCCATCACCCTCGCCGAGGTGGCCCTCCCCGAATCCGTGCGTGACCTTCTCACCTCCGGCCGGGTCGCCGTCGACGAAATCCACCTCACCGATGATCGTGTGCTCGTCATCAGCCAGAAGCAGGCGAGCCAGCCGCGCGGGAATGACGAGTCAGGCAAACGTCCTGATGGGGGAACGGTCGCGACCCTGCGGGATCGCACCGACATTCAGGAACTCACGGGGGAGCTGGCGACGATGACGACCCTGTCCGAGGCGCTGCGGGCGCAGACCCACGAACACGCGAACCGGCTGCACACGGTCTCGACGCTCATCGAGCTCGGGCGCAGTCAGGAGGCGCTCGACTTCGCGGTCAGGGACAAGCAGGAGGCGCAGCGGCTGACCGATTCCTTCGTCGGTTCGCTCGACGAACCGTTCATCACGGCGCTGATGATCGGCAAGTCCGCGCAGGCGCACGAGCGCGGGATCGAACTCGAGGTCACGGCGACCGGAGAGCTGCCGCCGGAGAGCCTTGATGCCAAGGACCTCGTCACCGTGGCCGGGAACCTCATCGACAATGCCCTCGATGCTGCCGCCGATTCGGCCGAGAAGCATGTGTGGGCGGACTTCGTCGCCGCGGATTCGGAGCTCATCATCACGATCGCCGATTCCGGGCCGGGGGTCGACGTCGATGAGATCGACGCGCTCTTCCACCTCGGCGCTTCTGCGAAATCGGATGTCGAGGGTCCGGGCGGACGCGGATTCGGACTGGTGCTGGTCAGGCAGGCGGTGCGCCGCCTCGGCGGGGATATCGAGGTCGAATCCGACGGTGGGGCGATCTTCACGGTGACCCTGCCGCTGGGCGATACGATCTCTGGAGGAGGTGAGGGACGTGAGTGATGATGCCGCAGTCAGCGATGATGCCGCGCTGCGTGTGCTCATCGTCGAGGACGACCCGATGACCGCGCAGGCGCATGCGGACTTCGTCGAACGGGTGCCCGGGTTCGAGGTGGCTGGGATCTGCCTGAGCGGGCACGACGCGATCGAACGGTTCGACGAACTCGACGCTGCGGGTACGCCTGTCGACATCGTTCTGCTCGATATGAACCTCACTGATTCGCACGGGCTCGAGGTCGCCGGGCGGTTGAATTCGCGCGGGAAGGACGTCGACATCATCGCGATCACCGCGGTGCGGCACCTGCAGGTGATCCGGTCGGCGATCTCGACGGGGATCACGCAGTACCTCATCAAGCCGTTCACCTTCGCGATGTTCCGGGAGAAGTTGGAGAATCAGCGGGAGTTCCGGCGCGGACTCACCGGATCCGGGTTGCTGGCGACGCAGGCGTCGGTGGACAATGCGCTCTCCGCACTGCGGTCGGTGTCATCGACCCGGTTGCCGAAGGGACTCATCGCCGAGACCCTGACTGCGGTGGCTGATGTAGTGCGCGAGACGGGGCCGACAGGCGCAGGTGGGTCGGCGGCTGGGTCGGGGGTGTCTGCCACCGAGGTGGGGGCGCGCTTGGATCTCTCCCGCGTGACAGTGCGCCGCTATCTCGAGCACCTGGTGGCGACGAAGCAGGCAGTCAAGCAACCCAGGCACGGAACCCCGGGCCGACCGGAGTACGAATACCGCTGGGTGTGAGCCCACAGCGTATGTTCAACACCGCCGGACGAAGGCTGAGCCGTTGATGAGCTCGCTGGCCGAGGGACCTCAGCGCTGGGCGAACCTCGCGGAGCAAGGCGGAGCTGACGGATCACCGAGGTGTTGACAGGAATCGTTGAATTTCCACGAGAAAGTCACGAAGCGTAATATTACATTTTTGTTACTAGTGGCCTTGTCGTGAAATTTCAGTGAACACGCGAGCGCTGATCCGCGAGTCACTCGTCTTCCCTTTGATGAGCTCCATGTAGGCGCAGATCAGGGGCGTGAGTTGGTGAACGTCGCTCCGACATCAAGCATCTGGCCCTGTGGGATCTGTCCGCATTGTGAACTTATCAATTTTGAAATATAACGGAACCATAACGTTGCCAATGACGTAATGATTACTCATCAATGATTCCGTAATGTTGTCTGCGATCTGCCAGGAAACTGCATGTTTCCGTCCAGACTGCTGTCTGCGACTGATCAAGAAGATATACCGATGTGGAGGACTATGAAGATGCTCGGAGGCCGGCCCACGACCGGCCGCAAGATCGCTGCGGGCACGGTGGCTGCCGCAACCGCAGTGGGGCTGACCCTGCTGACGACGGCACCTGGTGTGGCCGATGAAAAGAATCCGAAAGAGGACTCAGAGGCCTTCGGGCAGCTGATCGACGCGGACCTGCTTTCCGAGGATGCCGTTGATGCACTCTCGGCCTACAGCAGCTCTCCTTCCAACGATGCCGAGGACAGCACACCGCTGAACTTGGAAGTCCTGCAGTCCCTCGGGCTCGAACTCCCGGGCGTCGACCTCCCGCTCATCAGCAATGAGGGCGGCGACGGACTTCTCGAACTCGGCGAGGCGGGGGCGCTCAACTCCTACGGACACGCTTCGGCCGCTGACGCGGCTAAGGCCAGCGCCGGTGCTGTCGGCAAGGACGGTGCGCTCAACCTCGACGACATCAACAATGGTGAATTCGGCAACGCCAAGGTCGATCTGACTTCGCTCTTGCGCCAGTTGGACCTTGACGGTGCCACTGACCAGATCGTTGACGAGCTCAGCCTCGAACTGGGTGCGATCGGATCGACCGCCGAGAGCGATGGTGAAACCACCGACTCCGAATACGTCGTCGCCGACGGAACCCTCACTGTCTCCAGCCCTGCTGTGGGTGACCTCTCCGGTTCACTCACCGATGCAATCGACGGTGTCGGCGGTTCCCTTGACGACGCCATCGGCAACGAAGGGCTGGTCGACGAACTCGCCGGCCTCGGCCTCGACGTCGATGCGGGACTCGCCACTGTCAAGGTCGGCGGAGAGGATACAAAGGTCTCCGTCGATACCGGCGATGCGCTCAACAGCGTCGTCGAAAACGTGGTCAACAAGAAGCTCGAGGACGAATCAGGAATCGTCTCGATCGATCTGGCCAAAGGCGACATCAAGATCGACCTCGCCAAGGTCGTGAAGGGTGCCGACGGTGAGGACCTCAACGGTCTGGACCCGAACACTCAGGTGCTGACCGCCGACACCACGAAGAAGATCACTGACGCAGTTGCCGACGCCCTCGGTGCGCTGTCGGGCCGGGTCAACGAGACTCTGACCGACGCACTCAACGATGTTCATCTCAACATCGCGCTGCCCGCGAGCATCACGGCCGCCGGAATCCCCGCGGCCGACGGCAAGGTCACTGTAGACGCCACGCTGGGCCAGCTGGCCGGTACCGACGACACCGAGCCTGTCGTCAACACTGACCTGTCATTGGCCGGCGTACCTGTCGGTACTGTGGTCAACGCCATCACCGGACCGGTCGTCAAGGCAGTCCTCGGTGTCACGAAGCCGATCATCGGGGGAGTCCTCGACTCGACGACTGAAGACGTAACCGGTGCTGTCACCGATCTCGTCGATCCCGTCCTGGACGGACTTGACCCGGTCCTCAGCGGCCTCAACCAGGTCGTCGACCTCACGATCAACGAGCAGTCGCCCAATCCCTCGGGTGGACAGGCGTCGGCTCAGTCCTCGTTGGAGTCGAGCCGGGTTGATGGCGAAAACGGCCCCGGATTCACCGTCAACGCTGTGAGCCTGGAACTGCTTCCCGAGTCCGACGCGATCGATGTCGACCTCGCGTCGTCCTCGGTTCGCGCGACGGCTGACGAAGCCCCGGGCGACGATGACGCAGATGCCGATGACAGCGCTGCTGCCGATCAGGACGATACGACTGATGCAGACGCTTCGGCTGACCCCGATGCGGACGCTGACCCGGATGCTTCGGCAGCCGATGATGCTGACTCGAACGTCAACGTGAATGCGGCGGCCTCGGCTTCGGCGTCCGCAGATGCCGACGACGATTCGAACCCAGCTGCCCAGGCGGCGTCAGAGGCGGCTGCCGATGACGATGCCAACGATTCAGCGTCGGCAGAAGCTGACGAGAATGCCGAAGCGGCAGCCGAATCGGCAGCCACTGAGGACGCATCTTCGAACACCTCGGCTGATGCGACTTCCGATCCGAACGCTTCGTCACAGAAGGCATCGAACGCCGCAGCCGATGCGGACAACTCGGATTCGACGAACGCTGAATCCTCGGCCGCTGCCGATGCTGATCCGGCTGCAGCAGCATCCGCGGCATCAACTGCTGACTCGTCCAACGAGGCTTCGGTTGAGGCTGCTGCCAATGCCGACGATTCGGCTGCAGCGGATTCGACCGACGAGGCAAACGCCTCGGCAGCATCCGATGACGACGCTGACGCTGCGGAAGCCAGCGCTTCGGCTGACGGCGACGAGGCAGATACCTCGTCCGATGAAAGCGCCTCTGCCTCCGCAAGCGCGTCGGCCGATGTCGAAGCCGGTGCAAGCGCGGACGCTTCGGACAACAGCGACGGTGGCAACCTTCCGAGGACAGGTGCAGACGGCACCCTGGCCATGGCCGGTTTCGCCGCATTGTTGATCGCCGGTGGTGCGGCCGCGGTCTACGCGACTCGCCGTCATCGTAATCGCAGTGGCCTCTGAAACAGTATGAGCCGCTGATCGCACTGGCCAGGTGGTGGGGTCGAAGTCTTCGCTTCGCTCCCACCACCTGGCCTTGTGTGTGAGACTTCCTGAAACCGGCTGTGTAAGACAGGCGAATTTGCCGAAACGGCCGACCAGAATCCGGATGTGTGATGCACGATACGACGGCTGAGGCCGTTGCCCGGCCTCGTGCGGTGGTCAAGATCAGCAGCGGGGAAGAAGTCACCGGGTGGATGCGGGCAACCGATGTCGAGCTGGACCATTCGACCGACAAGCCCTTCCCACCGCGATCGGCCGGGTTGGGCATCGGCGTGGCTTCGGATCTGAAGGGGTCCTGGGATGACCAGCCGGAGGATCAGAAAGCGATTGTGAAGCTTGACTCCTTCAGAGGCGGCGACTCCGTGGACCGTCTGACGACGAAACTCCGCGAGTACGAGGACCCCGATGGTGCTGTCGGTGGGTACCTCGACAGCGAACATGTGGCCACAGCATATGCGACTCAGGTCGCGAGAGCCGTGTGGGGTGACGACGTGCGCACCGCCTCGGCGAAGATCGATTCGGCGAACATGGAGATTGTGCCGCTCTCGACCCAGGCGCGCACGGCGGTCGCACGAGGTTGGGATCGGCTCGAGGTTCTGCTCACCGGGCGCTATCACGCGACCTATGGCTTGGCAGTGACGCGGATCCTCATCGGATTGACCGGACTCGGCCTCATCCTCACGAATTTCAACGCCCGTCATTACGCCTTCGGCGTCGGAAACGCCTGGAGCGGAGAGATCGCGGATCCGAAGAGCGACTTCCCGGACATCTGGCTGTTCTCCCTGTTCCATCGGGCGGTGACGGTTCCCCCGCTGTTCACGGCAATGATGATCGGCCTGGCGATCCTCGCCATCGTCATCACTCTGGGCTGGCGCACGCGGATTGTTCTGCCGTTCTACCTGGTACTGTGGGTCAGCTTCATCGAACTCAACGACGGCGCCGGTGATCAGGGCGACAACGCCTACCGGATGTTTCTGATCGCTCTGCTCTTCGCCGACACCACTCGACGGTGGTCGTTGGACGCGCGTCGTCGAGCTCGCCGATCTCGCCGAGTCCTCAGCGTCGATGGCGTGGCAGGTGACGCATTCGGCACCGATCCCGATGCACATGGCACAGCAGTCGGAAGCCAGCGGCGGTGGGTGCTGATCATGGCCAACAATCTCGCCATCGTGGTCCTCGCCTTTCAGGTGTGTGCGATCTACATGTCCGGCGGTCTGTACAAGGCCGGTGGTGCTGCGTGGCAGCATGGTTTCGCCGTCTACAACCCGCTGCAGACCCAGCAGTTCGGCACATGGCCGGTGCTCTCGGATCTTGTCACGGCGTGGGGTCCGATGGTGGTGGTCATCTCCTGGGCATCTGTGCTGTTCCAATGCGCCTTCCCGTTCATGCTCTTCAACCGTTGGACGAGGATCGCCGGGCTTCTCGGAATTCTGTCGTTCCACCTGGGGATCGCGTTGCTGATGGGATTACCGTGGTTCTCGCTGACGATGATTGCTGTCGACGCGATCTTCATCCGGGACAACAGCTTCGCCAATCTCGATGCACGCTTGCAGAGTTGGTGGCACTCCGACTCGCCGGGGTCGAGACATTCGGTCAGGGCTGCCGACCTGCCCACTGGGAACGAGCATTCGACAAAGTCGGGTGTCTTTTGATCGTGAATAATAGACAAACGAGTCTGATCAAAAAGAAACTTTACTTGACTTCCGCAACTCATTCATGCGCGCATTTATGTTACTCAACTTGGGTTGCGTGAAAACTTCTGTTCCATCGAATTCGATCGCGTATCGCAATGTGGACAATAGGTGGAGAATTTCTGGTGTGTTTCAACCAGGTCCGGCGTCGTTGGCCGAGGTCTCCGGAGCCCTTGCAGGGGCGATTGTTCCCCGAATCCTGGCGGAATCGGGCGATAGTTGAGCTCGGTCTCCGAAAGCGCCGAGGAGCGGTGACCCTGTGTGCGAGCTTCATCCGGGGTTGAAAGACTCTAGACACTTACTGGAAGTTTCGACAGAATAGGTTGCGGGTCACGTTCGTTGGATCAAAATCCGACATCTGAGGGAGCGGAACCTTTCAAATGCGTAAATTTGGAGGTTAAACGTGTCTCAACACGTCCATTCACGCCGTCTGAATTCCACGGAAAAGACTCGGCGAAGAAGAATTCCACGATGGGCACTTTCAGGATTGGCTCTTGGCGTTGTCGGAGTGATGGTCGGCACGACCAGCGCCTCGGCGCTGGGGCTCGACAATTATCCTGACGATCCGACTGAAGCCGAGGCTAGTGTCGCCGGCATGAGCCTTGATTCTCAGGATCTCATCGCTGCGGCGCAGTCGAAAGCCGGTTCGAAGTCGGATCCGGGACCGAACCGCGAAGCGTTCAACGGTGCAATCGGCGGAGACGAAGTCATCGATTTCGGCGCCGGCTACCAGATACCAGTCGACGACTTCATCGACTTCGGCCAGGCTGGAGCTGTCGAAAGCGAATCGGCTGCCACTGATGCCAAGAACGGCAAGGCCGTGTCCGGCATCGTCGGTGCCGATGGCGGGCTCAGTCTCGATGGGAAGGACAGCGATTTCGGAACGGCGCAGGTCGACCTGCTCTCGATCGTGTCGGCGAGCGGGTCATCCGATGTCACCGATGGCCTGATCGACCAGGCCGATCTGAGTCTCGGGCTCGGAGGTGCCTGGGTCGAAGCGATCGACGGCGAATTCCAAGACCCCGACTCTGTCGGAAAGTATGGTCAGTACAGAGTCGGCGATGCCAAGCTGCAACTGCACTCCCCGGCGATCGACGATGCCGGCGATGGTGTCTCGGATGCGGCCGGAGAGATGGAGGGTGAAGTCAACGATGCGCTCGACGACGCGCTCGGATTGACCGATCTCCTTCCGGGTATGACTGTGGACACCAGTGTCAAGAGCAGCATCAAAGATGACGTTCTCGATGCAATTCTGCTTGAACCGATCAGCACTGATGACGGACTCGCGACGATCGACCTCGGGGAAGGGTCGATCGAAGTCGACGTCGGACGCATCGGCGGCAACGACGACGGTGTGATCGATCGGCCCGTAGGGATGAACAATCAGGATCCCAACACCGAACTGATCGATGACGAGACCTATCCGTTCATCGCCAGCAGCGTCCACGACGTCATCGAGAAGGTGATCGACGTTGCCGTGGACACGGCCATCGAGTCGCTGCGCAGTGCGACCGTGAACGTGGACATCACGGCCCCGGACGGCACGAAAGCCGGATGGGATATGGACCTGACAGGCAAGGTCAGCAACGACTTCTGCGACGCGGCGGGTGCTACCGGCACTGTCACCTGCAGAACGATCGACACCGTGATGAAAACCATGGATACGGTGATGGGCCCGGTCTACGACGAGCTGTCCGATCCTTCGGGCCTCTTGTACAAGGCGTTCACCACGATCAAGACGGACATGATGACAGTGCCCATTCGTGCGGCACTTGACCCATTCCTCAAACTGATAGCCGATAACCTCGTCTCGCTGCAGATCAACCATCAGGAGACGACGGAATGCACCGCGGCCGACGGTTCGACCACGGTCAATGGTGTGGAAGTCTCTGCACTGAGCCTCGGCGTCGGCGATGGCACGGCACGTCTGGGCATCGGCAACGCGGGCGTTCGCACCGACTCATGCGATGAATCCGTCGACGGACCGTCGATCGACACCTCGTCGCCTGCCCCTGCAGGTGGAGAGACGACGCTGGACTCCACTGGTTGGGCACCGGACACGGATATCACTGTCGACCTCAACGGTCCTGACGGCGAACCGGTCGGCGATCCCATCACGGTGACGACCGATGGCGACGGCAACTTCCCGAAGGGAACAGTTCTTCCGATTCCTGCCGATGTCACCCCTGGTGACTTCACCATCGTCGGCACTGACCCCGACGGCAAGACCGGAAAAGGCGAGGTGACGGTCTACGCACCTGATCTGACCGTCGCGGGTCCCGTCTACCCTGGCGATTGCGCTGCGATCACCTCGGGAGGATGGGCCCCTGATTCGGAGGTCACGGTTCAGCTGACCGACGCAGACGGAAAGCCGGTCGGCGAGCCTGTCACAGCCACTGCCGACAAGAACGGCGCTCTGCCCGACGACACTTGCGTGACGGTGCCAGACAGCACCGAGCCAGGTGATTTCACCGTCGTCGGCAGTGATGACAACGGAGCGAACATCGATGCGCCTCTCACCGTCGCCGAGGCTGGAACCCCTGTCGTATCTGCGACCTCTCCCGCTCCGGCGGGTACTGACATCGACGTGGCTTCACGTGGATGGTCTGCGGATAGCGACGTGACCTTCGAGCTGACAGATCCCGATGGGAAGTCGGTGGGCGACGAGGTGACGGTCACAGCCGACGGAGAAGGCGATGTGCCGGAGGGAACGACGCTCCCGATTCCCGACGATGCGGCTGCTGGGGACTACACACTGACGGCGACCGATCCTGACGACAACTCCGCGAAGGCGACAGTGTCCGTCTACGCCCCGGCGATCGAGACGACGTCCCCAGTGGTTCCCGGACAGGACACGGCAGTGAAGGGCACCGGCTGGCTTCCGACGAGTGATGTCACGCTGCAGCTTGTCGACCCTGACGGAAAAGACGTTGGTGATGCAGTGGATGTGACCACCGACGACAAGGGAAGCGTGCCGGAGGGCACGGTCCTCACGATTCCCAAGGGGGCCGAACCAGGCGACTTCACGGTGCGAGCGACCGACGACAACAAGGCTGAGGTCGACGCATCCGTGACAGTTGCTGAGCCCTCGATCGATGCTTCTTCGCCGGTTCCAGCAGGTGGAGAAGCATCGCTGAAGAGCGTTGGTTGGGAAGCGAACACCTCAGTTGAACTGAAGCTCGCGAACGCTGATGGAGACGTCGTCGGCAGCCCAGTGATCGCTACGGCCGATGGGAAGGGCGCTCTGCCCGAAGGCACGAAGATTCAGGTACCTGATGACACCAAGGCGGGAGAACTCACCGTGACCGGCACAGCGTCGAACGAGGCGACTGCTGAGGGCACTGTTGAGGTCTATGCTCCGTCAATCGAGGCGACGACACCGGTTCCGGCCGGTGATGAAACCGCAGTGACGAGCAGCGGCTGGTTGCCTGATTCCGAGGTCAGCATTCGCTTGGAGACGCAGTCATCGAAGTCCGGCGACGCTTCCGGCGACCTCGGTGAGGCTGTCACTGTGACGACCGATGGAGAAGGCGACGTCCCCGAGGGCACGAAGCTGCCCGTACCCGCCGAAATCACAGCCGGAGACTTCGCGGTGGTCGGCTCCGATGACAATGGCGCCGAAGCCGCGGCGTCCATCGAGGTGACCTCCGCTGAGGCCGACGATGACGCAAACGGGTCGTCGAACGCTGGTGGTGATGACGCAAACGGGTCGTCGAACGCTGGTGGTGATGACGCAAACGGGTCGTCGAACGCTGGTGGTGATGACGCGAACGCTTCGTCGAACGCCGGTGGTGACGACGCGAACGCCTCGTCGAACGCCGGTGGTGACGACGCGAACGCCTCGTCGAACGCCGGGGGTGACGACGCGAACGCCTCGTCGAACGCCGGGGGTGACGAAGGGGTGAGCAGCGATCTGCCGCGAACCGGTGGGGAGATTGTGCCGATCTTCCTGGCTGCCGCAGCGCTTATCGCTGTTGGTGCAGCTGCACGTTACACGTTCAGGAGCAAGACGACCGTGTGACGCTCATCGTCGAGATGAGATGAACTCGGGTGCGGTGATCATTCGCTCACATGATCATCGCACCCGTCCACCATTTTTGGCTTTCCGCCCGTGCGGGGCGGCTTCTTCTGGGGATCGATACCGAAGTGAACAGACGACTGACACAGATCGCTGCTGGAGTTTTGTCTCTCTTGCTCATCGTCACGGCCTGCACCAAGGGCGACAGTTCTCACTCTGGACAGCAGGGCAAGAACGAACAGAGCACTGCCGACATCTCCTGCAAGAGTCCCAAGCAGAAAGTATCGCAGTCGCTGTCCAGTGGAGCCACATGGACGATGTGTTGGGGTGTCCATCCGGACTTCGGGCTGACGCTCTCAGACATCTACATAACTCCACCAGGTGAAGACCCGATCCGTGTCATCGACACGATGTCGATCTCACAGCTTGAGGTTCCTTATGACACCGGAGACCGTCTCACCTCCGATATCACTGAATCCGGATTCGGCGGACGCAAAATGAAGACACTCAGCGACGACGCGTGTGGGGGAAGACTTCAGTCAGCAAGCATCCCGAAGATCGGTGATGGTTCATACGGTAAATCGGAGACGAGGAAGGTCCTTTGTTCCGAGGTAGTCGATGAAGGGCTTGCTTACCACTCCAGCGACCTAGTCGCTCCAGCGAGTGCCCGCAAGAATGGTTGGCAATTGTCGACAGTCTCTCGAGTCGGCTGGTACGAATACGTCTCGCAATACACTTTCGGTGCCGACGGCTCCATCAGCGTTCAGCTCGGAGCAACGGGAGATCTGTCTCCAGTCGACTACACCGATGAAGATCACGGATGGGATGTCGGAGACCACGAGCACGCAGCCAACCACTCACATAACGCCGTCTGGAGAATACGGTGGGGTCTCGGTGGGACCGGAGGCATGAGCGCACAGCAGTTCGACGCCGATGAAACAGGGGACAGAGGTGCCGAGTCCCCAAAGCTCACAGGCAAATTGAAAGACGTCGACCATCCAACTACGGCTCGGTGGCAGGATCGCCGGTGGTGGCGAGTGCTCAACCCGAACCGTCTCAACGATGACGGACACCCCATCTCCTACCAGATCGATATCGGCAAAACCGACTCGTTCGAGTTCGTCGACGATGCTGAGCATTCCCACACGCACGGTGATGACATCGGCTACGACGTAGGGTTCACCAATCACAACGACTGTGAGCTCTATGCAACGAAGAATCGAGGCGACTGCGGAAGGGGAGTGCAGGAGTTCGTTGAAGACGGAAAGGACCAGGACCTCGACGATGTCGTCTCGTGGGTGGCAGTCGGATTCCATCATGTGCCCAGAGATGAGGAGCAGTCACCTATGGAGATGCATTGGCAAGGTTTCTCACTGCTGCCCAGGGATCTCACTGCGCAGAGGTTCGACCTGCCCAAGGGCCACGAAGGGGTCAACGGGGTGCCAGACTCCGAATGGAACCAAGAGCCGATCAATTGAGTACGAGGCGCTCTTCCATAGCGGAGTCATGATTGGGTCATGTAAGAGTCATGAAAATTACACGCCGAAATTGTCTTGCTTTATGAGATGCGCGTTGAATCATGGTTTTAGGCAAGTTAGTCTGTCTTTGTCGGTAAATCTCATGAGTACATCGGCGCTTTCGTGGCGGCATCCTCAGTGCGGTCGCGTTTCCCCTCTTGGGCGTGTGTGAGCGCGCGTCCAAGAGGGGCTCATTCTCTGTCTGCGAGTCACCCCGGCGCTTTGGTCGTCCTGGCCGCCGATACTCAAGAATGCCTGTAAGTAACTTGTTTCCGTCAGTTCATTCGGCTGCCATCGGAGATCGATCTGGGTCGAGGTTCACGATCGAGTCATACTTGCGGAAGTGAATAGTCATTTTGTGCAAACGATCTTGAAAATGTGCGATAAACTGCTGTGATGAGAGCGCGCCGCTGATCGGAGGCTCTGCCATTGGGGGCAGCGCGGCTCCTGCAACCTGCTTCTGTCGAGACCGATGAGGACCGGATAGACGTGCACAAGCATCAACCTGACGAGAATCTTGCCGCTTTCACCAACGAGGAGATCCTCCGGCTCATCGGCTCCGGAACTGTCGGCGCTTTTTCGGAGATCTATCGTCGGCGCATCGACAGTTCGACGAATGAGCAGTCGATCCCCAGGGTGATCCATGACGCTGCGCTATTGGTCGTTCTCAAACAGGTTCTTGATGCCCCGCCCGCGACTTCAGAGGAACTCGAGGCACTCATTGTGCGTGCGACTGGCGAGGCAGCCGCTCGTCACGACCTGACGGAGGAGGCATCGAATGTCTCCAGGTCCTGGGTTCTGCACCGCAATGTGGCAAGCGTCTTCTCGAGTCTCCCGGACAATTGGCAGCGAATTCTGTGGATGCGAGAAGTCGAAGATTTCCCGCCCGCATATGTTGCTCAGAGGCTGAACGTCACCGTGCACACCGCGACCCGTCTGACGTCGCGTGCCCGGCAGGAGATGCGGCGGCGGTGGCAAAAGGCGCAGATTGGACCTGCCCTGAGTGCGACTGAGCTGCGCACTGCACTTATTCCTGCTCTGCTCTTTTCCCCGACTCTTATCGAGCGATTCGCCGACACCCTCAATGACCGCCCGCATTCACCTCCGGCTTCATCGGTTCCCCTGGCGGTGGAAGCGGCGGAAGTCGCCTCTATCCCGGAGGAGAACGAGGACGGGGAATCCGGCCCCGAACCAGCAGCGGAAGCTGCGGGGGCTGTGGAAGACGCAGAGGTCGAGAAAGACAGCTCACCCTTCCGCCTCCCAAAACCTGTACTGATTCCAGTGGCGGCAGCATGTATCGGACTGCTCGGTTCACTGGTCGGCCTCTCGATTTCGCCGATATCCAGCGAGGACTCTGGGTTTCGGACGGGTGTCGAACCATCCTCCGATTCGGCCGGGAAGGAGGCAGGACGCAACAG
The DNA here is from genome assembly GCF_011617245.1 of Brevibacterium atlanticum. Lineage (NCBI taxonomy): Bacteria > Bacillati > Actinomycetota > Actinomycetes > Micrococcales > Brevibacteriaceae > Brevibacterium > Brevibacterium atlanticum. Next base: position 772,191 of record NZ_CP050152.1, read on the forward strand.
TGATGGTGCCGGAGCACACAGCCCATCGTCTGGGCAGTCATCCGACGATGGGCGCGCAGAATCGAATTCCCCCGACACGAATGATCCGCCTTTTCCCGAGTCTTCGCAGGGCGTGGATCGAGATCGTTCAGGTCCCACCTCTTCGCGCGGCGATGACGATCGCACCCGTGGAGAGTCCTCGAGCGGGAAGAAGTCGGACGACCGCCCCGGCAAACCCGATCAGACCGGCTCTGAGGAGCCTGGCTCGCCCGGCAGCTCGAATCCCACGAAACCTGACTCGCCCGCGCCGTCCGAGCCCGAGGAACCGAGCGATCCCGCGCCGTCCGAGCCCGAGGAACCGAGCGATCCCGCGCCGTCCGAACCCGAGGAACCGAGCGATCCCGCACCGTCCGAACCCGATGAGCCCAGCGATCCCGCGCCGTCCGAGCCCGATGAGCCCAGCGATCCCGCGCCGTCCGAGCCCGATGAGCCCAGCGATCCCGCGCCGTCCGAGTCCGACGAACCGAGCGATCCCGCGCCATCTGAGTCCGACGAACCGAATAGCACAGACTCGACATCCATCCAGTCAGAGCCCGAGCCTGCATAGGTTGTGAGGGGAGGAAGCGAGAGGCCGTCCGATAGACCTGAGCCTCACTCCAGTATTCGTTGATTGCGGCCATTGAGGCTCAACTGAGCTGACAATGGTTCACTGGTCGCCTAGCAACGCCGACGGCTTCCTTACCGGAAGCGGGGCCGACATATGATGAGGACCGGTCTGCTGAGCTTATACCTCGACAGACCGGTCAGCTTGCTGTGCTATATATGTGTACGTAGCACTGCACGTTTCCCCTCACATCGGCAGTCCCCACTGCCACGGCGCCCCGCCGACAGCACAGAGAAGACTTCATCATTGCCAATCAGTGAACCCAACCAAGACAACAGCGAAGAATCATCCCCTCCTCGTCGAAAAGACGCCTTCGAAAGCTATTTCGGCCCCCTGATCTCAGACCAAGAGTCATTCGCGAAAGCGCTCAGACATCGAGGTGATCTCAGTGCAACCGGAACCGAGCATCTTTTTCGATGCAGCGCCGGAAGAATCGACATTGCCCAATCCCTCGTCGACTCCGCATATCGTGCTGGAATTCGGGTATCTGACATCGGCCAGAGCCAGATCGGCGCGTTGCTTCTGCCCTCGCTGACGCCTCGCCTCTCGGTCGGAGGGGCACAGGCGCGGCCCCTATTTCTACTGGCTCTGTTTTCCTGGCTTCCGAAGATCACCGCACCGACGATCGGGCTCGTTCACGATGCCTATGACGTGGCGGAGGCCGAGTCATCTGTGACTGCAACATCTGCGGAGTTGGTTTCTGAGCTTGTTGCCGAGGGCCTGCTGGTCGTCGAATCCAGAGAGAACGGCATGCTGGCCGTTCCTGGTCTCATACGCTCATTGATGCGTCGGATCACCGGGCCGTGGGCAGGCGAGTTCCACAGGAGTCCGCATGAAGCATTCAGCATCGCTATCGACAACGCTTATGCAAGGGCGAAGGCGAGCGACGTGCCGGGGTATGACGAATTCCTCGACCTCGTCGTCGAAATAGAAGACTGGGAACTCCTCGAGCAGATGTGGACGCGACGGTCGATCAATGTGTTCGACGACGTGGCCAACGCGGTCGACGCATTTCTCTCAGTGCCCGCGCACGTCATCGCCAAAAGGCCGATTCTCGCATTGGCTAGGAGTGCTGCGCGAAGGATGGATTCGATGCGCAGTCGTCTCGGAACCGAGGACAGCACACGCTTGGTGCCGTTGACAGATTTCGACAGCGTTGTGGTTCCGAGCGTGCACGGCTTGCTCTCGGCCGGGAATGGCGCTGCCCTCAGCGTGGATGAGATCGCTACGCTCACCACGGCGGAGGCGCGTCTTCATCGATCGAACCGTGACTACGAGGCGGCATTGCGGACGATCGACTTGGGGCGCGAACTGCTGCGCAATCGCGATGTCGAAGGGCCCGGACCCGCAGCTATGATGCAAGCTGGCCTCAATCTCGAGCATGGCAAGAACTTGGTTTCAGCGGGACGATTCGGTGAGGCCTTGCGGATTCTCCAGCGGGTCGTTCAGTACTCCGAAACTTATGCGCCGAACTCGTGGCACCCGATGCTCGCCGGCTATGTGGAGCTCGCATTGGCGAATCTCGGCCACGGGCACGGCAAAGAGATGGGCCGCAATCTCACTCTTGCGAGGGACAAGGCGCGAATATTCGGTATGGAAACCTTGCCAGGCGAGCATAAGTGGCAATGTCTCGATGCGATGAGGAGTCTCGACCGACTTGACCTGGATTCAGCCGGAACAGCACTTGGGAAACTGAGGCATGCGGGAACCGTGACGGGGCTCGGCTCGCTTCCCACAATTGCCGAGAGTCTCTACCGTGTCTACACCGGCCGAGCCTCGATCGCAGCCAAAGAGCTGATCGACAACGCTGCCGCTCGGAATACGCCGATGACGAGTTCGTCGAACACCAGATACTCCGGAATTGTGAATATTGCGAGCTTTGTGTATCTGGCGGCGGGGGAGACGAAGCCGATCCAGGACCTGGCGACCCAGATGCCTCCGACTCATCCCGCGTATTCCCTGGTCAAAGCGCGCCAGAGCTTCGTCTTCGGGCAGCGTGACCAGCTGTGGTCGTACACTGCTCGTGTCCTCAACAGCGCAGACGGCCCTCGGCTCAAGGGATGCGCTGCGGCACTTCGCGCCGCGTTCCTGCATCACGAAGGTCAGGACAGCGCGGCAGTGGACAGTTTTGGCCACGTTCTCGACTACTGCATCATCGGATCGACACTGATGCCGATTGCGCAGATGTCGAAATCCTCGAGGTCGGCGCTCATCGAGGCTACCGCCTCCCGCTCGGCCTGGACCGATCTGGTTGAGACATTCGACGAACCGAACCTGTCGGTCGAATACTTGCAGGAACGACTGCTGGACCTTCCGGAAACTCTGCGCGTCTCGGTCGATCGAGAGATCGAGCTGTCGTCTGCAGAACTTTCGCTGCTCTTCGCCATCGATTCCCAGAAACCTGTACCACAGATCGCTCGCGAATTCGGGGTCGTCGCCGGGACTTTGAAAAATCGGCTGTCCGCGCTGTACAAGAAGTTCGGTGTGGGAAGCCGTGCCGAAATGCTCGAACACGCGAAGCGGAATGGGTATCTCTCATTGACCGAAGCGTCCGGAGGAGGGTCTGCGTCTTCGGACTGAGAGTACAGAGTACACTGCCTTATTGATCCCTGCCTTTTCGGCCAGGAGGACCGAGACAGAGGGCTCCGCTGTGGTCTTTTTCCGAATACGCGTACAGTTCCTCCGTCATCGACCGTTGCCTCAAGCACGGTGCGACTAGCGTGCTGTCTGCGGTCCTCGAGACCTTTTGCGATAAGGCGGCACGGATGGTCGGCGCAGAGCGAACGACTGACACGGTGCGTGCGGCGTGGAATCGGTGGTGTGAGTGCGTCCTGATTCTGTGGGCCGAGCCGGGTTCGGGAGCGGACGACGAGGCCGAGCGGCCGCCTCAGCGGTAGGTCGCGTTCTCCGGTGACTGGTGCCCGTGGTCGTTGAACGAGATGAGGCTGGTGCCTCCGCGACCGGTGATGATCTTCGTGATTCCGGTGTTGATGGTCACCCGGTTGAACGCTTTCCACTGATCGAAATCGCCGCCGATCAACCTGGCCGCGGTCCAGGCGATGGCTCCGGCACTGGAGACGACGATCGTCGACTGTCCTGAGCCCATCGCCGCGCAGGCCGCGTCGAGGGCGGCGTCGACGCGGTCGGTGAACGCTCGGTAGGACTCCGAATAGTCCTCGTCATGCTCACCCGAGGCCCAACGGGCGCAGCCGCGTTCGAGCTCGGCTTGGAAGATCTTCGAATCGTGCTTGGCCCGCGGGTCGGTCTCCTCCAGGGCAGCGGTGAGCTCCCAGGCGTTGTATTCGTTCCAGCCGGGGTCGATCTCGGGGGTGAGGAGGGTGCGGGTGTCTTGTACTGGGCCGGCGTTGATCCCGAGGCCCGTGCTGTCCTCGGCGTCGGTGCCGGAGCCGACGCTGCGACCGAGGCCCTCGAGAATTCCCTCGGCGGTCTGGCGCTGCCGGAGCATTTCGCCATGGACGACTCTCGCTGGTTCGACACCCTGCGTGGCGAGGAAGCGACCGGTGATGCGGCTCTGCTCTTTGCCGAGATCGGACAGACGGTCATAGTTATCAGTGCCGAAAGAGGCCTGTCCGTGCCGGACCAGGTAGAGCACGCTCATGAATCACCACATCCTCGTCGTGATGCTCGGAATACTGTTCAATCGATCGTTCACTGCTCCCGAGTGTACGGGACGATAGTGCGAAGTCGGGACGGACCACTTCGGGGAGGCTGGAATGGGAGTCTCCCGATGGTCTGATTCCGGTCCCGGGCATTGCCGACTGTCGTCATTCCGGATCGGAGTGCCACCCGCTGCTGTCATTCTGGCGGAGCTGGGTGCGGGAACACCTGCTCGGCCAGGCGCAGAACCTCCCGCAGAGCCGGACTGTCATCGTGCTTCCGCCACGACATGAGCAGAGGAAAGGGACCCTGCTCGTCATCGAGCGGGATGAACGTGACATTGGGAAACGTGAAGTTGTTCGGCACGGACGACACCGTGACCGAGCAGCCGAACTCGGCGCCGACCAGTGACAGAATCGTCCAACTGTCCGGCGCCACCTGGACGACATTCGGATTGAACCCCGCCGCTTGTGAGAGCGAATACAGGCGCTCGATGGTCGTCGAGCCGGGATTCGACGGCAGGGTGATGAAGTCCACTCCCTCGAGCTCGGCCATGGACACGGAATCGCGGCCGGCCAGTGGGTGACCGTTGTGGACGGCGACGACGAGGGCCTCCTCGGCGATCATCCGCGTCTGCACCGTCTGGGGAATGAATGGCCAATGCCCGAAGGCGATGTCGGACGAGCCGTCGGCGACTCCCTCGATCGACGGCAGCGCGAACGACGCGCTCTGCAGACTCAGCTGGATCCCTGGGTGCGTATTGCCGACCAGTTTCGACAGACGCCCCACCAGCGTGTGGGCGGCGATCCCGGTGAACGCGAGTCGCAGATGACCCACCTCGCCCTTTCCCGCGGCCTTGACGGCCGCCTCGGCGAGTTGATGGCTCATGAGAATGTCACTCGCCGGCTGAACGAGCGCCTCACCGGCCGTGGTCAGCCGCACCGATCGGGTGTTGCGCTCGAAGAGCTGGGCCGACAGGGCCTTCTCCAGATTGCGGATGAGCCGACTCACCGGCGGCTGCGTCATGTGCAGGCGTTCGGCGGCGCGACCGAAGTGGAGCTCCTCGGCCAGGACGAGGAACGCTCTGATCTGCTTGGCATCCATGGTCGTGTCATGCGTTCTGGTGTGCTGACTGCCCATTTCGGCGCTCCAGCCATCGCTCGGTCATTTATGTCAGGTGAGACTTAATCATCCTCATTAAAGGTATTGGACCAGCATAAATCAATTTGAAAGGATGACTCAGGTCACAGACGTCAGAGGTTCGAGGAGGAACACGATGGACAAGACGCTGAGTCTTCCCGAGGCGATCAGCACCTATCTCAACGATGGAGACACGGTCGCGCTGGAAGGGTTCGGGCACATCGTTCCGGTTGCCGCCGCTCACGAGATCATTCGCCAGGGGTTCACCGACCTCATCCTGGCCAGGATGTCGTGCGATGTCATCGTCGATCAGCTCCTCGGCGCGAACTGCCTGCGCGGCCTCATCTCCTCATTCGTCGCCAACAGCTCGGCCGGATCCCTCTATGAGCTCAGGCGACGAGTCGAGAAGTCCGATCCGGAACCTCTGTGGTTCGACGAATACAGCCACGGGGGAATGGTCGCCCGTTACCAGGCCGGTGCCGCGAAGCTGCCCTTCCAGCCCATCGCCTCCTACCGGGGAAGCGACCTGCCGGCGAAGAATCCGCGCATCAAGTCGGTGCCCGACCCCTACGGAGGGCCCGATATCCACGTCGTGCCCGCTCTCAACCCCGACCTCACGATCATCCACGCCCAACGAGCGGACAAGCACGGGAACGTCCAGGCCTGGGGCATGCTCGGCATCCAGACCGAGGCCGCGTTCGCCGGTCGACGTCTCATCGTCACCGTCGAGGAGATCGTCGACGAGGACATCATCCGCTCCGACCCGAACCGGACGATCGTACCCGCACACGTCGTCGACGCCGTGGTCGCCGTTCCCCGGGGCTCGCATCCGCACTCCGTCCAGGGCTACTACGATCGCGACGACGACTTCTCCCGCCAGTGGTCGGCGCTCGCCCGGGACCCAGAGGCGGTTCAGGACTGGCTCGAGACCAACATCCGCGGCACGAGCGACCATGACGAATTCCTCGCAAGTCTCGGATCGGACTACTTCGACACGAACACGATCCACGATGCCTATTCGACACCAGTGAACTATGGAGGCCGAGCATGAGTCTGCGTACACACGAAACAACTGACGCCGAGGCGCGGTCGGTCGACGCTGAGTCACGGCTATCCGACACGACGACACAGCCGTCCGTCACTGAGTCACGAGCAACTGGCACCGGGGCGCAGTCCCCACACGATGAGGTGACCAGCAGCGAGCTTCTCACCGTGCACTCTGCCCGGGCTCTGGCGGGACGGAATGTGGTCTTCGCCGGACACGGACTGCCCACGCTGGCAGTGTCGCTCGCGCAGCACACCGTGGCGCCGCACGTTGAGATCGTCTACGAATCGGGAGTCACCGGGGCCCGACCGCCCGCCATGCCCCGCAGCATCTCGGACTCGATTCTGGTCCCGGGAGCCGCCTCGGTGATGCCGATGACCCACCTGTTCAACTACGTTCTGCAAGGTCAGCGCATCGACGTCGGATTCCTCGGCGCCGCGCAGGTCGACAAGTACGGGAACCTCAACTCCACGCTCATCGGCGATGACTGGGAACATCCCGACAGTCGCCTGCCGGGATCGGGCGGTGCCATCGAGGCCATGGCCGGCGCGGCCGAGATCTTCCTCGTCATGCGTCGGCACACCCCGCGCACCTTCGTCGAGAACCTCGACTTCGTCACGTCACCGGGGCCGAAGAGGGCCGCCGAGGCGGAGGTCGGTTCCATGCCCGCCGGCGCCGGCGTCACCCACGTGATCACCGACCTGGGCATCATGACGAGGTCTGCTCGCGACGAGGAGCTCACCCTGACCGCCGTCCATCCCGGCGTCGACCCCGCCGAGGTGGTGCGGCAGACGGGGTGGAATCTCCAGGTCTCGCCCGACCTCGAAATGACGCAGCCGCCGAGTGTCGACGAGCTGTCGCTGCTGCGAGAACAGCTCGATCCCACACGTATCTACCTCCGCTGAACCGCATACGCATCTGCTTCCGCTGAACCGCATACGCATCTGCTTCCGCTGAACCGAAGAAGGTTGGAACCATGTCAATGAAGACACACAGCTCGACTGCCTCCCCTCCAGATCCGAACGTGACTCGTCCGGAGCTGCGCCGTGCCGCATGGTCATCGTGGCTCGGCAGCTCGCTCGAGTACATGGACTTCACGCTCTATACGCTCGCCTCGGCGCTGGTCTTCGGGCCGCTCTTCTTTCCCAACGAAACGCCCGCCGTCGCGCTGATCTCCAGCCTCGGCGTCTATGGGTCCGGCTTCGTCGTCAGGCCGATCGGCGGATACGTCTTCGGCCTGGTCGGTGACAAGCACGGACGTCGGATCGTGCTCATCGTCACCTTGTCGATGATGGGTGTAGCGACGATGGGCATCGGCCTTCTGCCGACCTATGCGCAGATCGGCGTCTGGGCCCCTCTGCTGCTCGTCGTTCTCCGACTCGTCCAGGGGTTCGGGGCCGGGGCCGAACTCGCGGGTGCCTCGGTGCTCTTGGTCGAATCCTCGCCGGTGCGGCGCAGGGGACTGTTCGGAGCGATCGTCGCGATGGGCACGAACAGCGGAATCTTCCTGGCCACTGTCCTGTGGACACTGCTCACCCTGTTGCCGGACGACGATTTCCTCAGCTGGGGCTGGCGGGTCCCGTTCCTGCTGAGCATCGTCACCACATTCGTGGCGCTGGCGATCCGTACGAAGGTCAAGGAATCCCCGGTGTTCGAGGAGGCCAAGGAGCGCCGCGCCGAGGTGGCCGCGGACAAAGATGCCCAAGCGAGTATCCTTGTCGAGGCGCGCCGGTCGACGAAGTCGTTCCTACTCGCCCTCGGCATCCGCATGGGTGAGAATTCCGCGGTCTACCTGGTCAAAGGCTTCATGGTCGGGTGGGTGGTGACCACGACGGGCGTCGATTCTGCGGTGGTCACGACCGGCATCATGATCGGCACGGTCATCGGCTTCGGGACCGTGCCGTACTTCGGCAAGCTCAGCGACAAGCTCGGCAGGCGTCCGGTGTTCCTGGGTTTCACGCTGTTCCAGATCCTCTTCTCGATCCCCGCCATGCTGCTCATCGAAACGGGCAATCCGATCATCATCGCTGCCGTCTTCGCGGTGTTCGTCGGCGGTCCTCTGCCGAACCTCTACGGTGTCGAGTCGAGCTGGTTGGTCGAGATGTTCGGATCGAAGCACCGCTATACGTTCATGACCACGATCAAGGAAGTCGGATCCGTCGTTTCGGGCGGATTGGCGCCGGTGATCGCGGCTTCGCTCGTTGCGGTGATCACCGAATCCTGGTGGCCCGTCGCCATCGTCCTCATCCTCTTCGCCAGCTGCGGCCTCCTCGGTGGACTCTTCGCGCCCGAGACACGCGGTCGCGACCTCACCGTCGAAGCCGATGCGGTGGATGACGCGCGGATCGATGCAAAGAGCGCTCGACCGGCAGCGGCGGTGAGCGATAGGAACATCGAGCCGATCGACAGCTGACGTCTCCACTCGCTGGGCGATGAGCGCCGCATCAGGATGAGGCGGCGCGACCAGGTGCGACCGTGCGGTCGGGTGGGACTGTGCGACCAGGTGGGACTGTGCAGTCGGGTGGAACAGGGGAACCGTGCGATTGGGTGGAATCACGGGGCCGGGCGGTTGGGTGGAACTGCGCAGCCGGGCGGTTGGGTGGAACTGCGCAGCCGGGCGGGCAGAGGCCCGCGGTCAGAACGGTGGGGGATCGACCGTGAGGTCGTGGTCCCAGTTCACCTTCTTGGGCGCAAAGTGGCGGTCCCAGGGATCGTCGGCTCTGCGGCCCGCGGTCCTCGCGGTGCGCTCGGGCCGTGTTGTGGTGTCGTCAGAGTCACCGGTGCCAGTGCGGCCGGTGCTGCTGCCGCGGGTGCTTCCGGCGGACCCATTGGGGTCGGTCGTATCCTTGGGGTCGTCGGGCCCGTTGGGATCGAAGGGAATGTCTTCGATATCGAGTCCCGAGAGGCGGTACCACTTCACCACGCGCGCGTACCGGGCGTTTCCGGTCAGCTGCTTCAGCGCCGACGGGTTGCTTCCGGCGGGGAGGCAGGGCTGGAAGACAGAGTTCTCCCAGTCGAGACAGCGCTGCAGTCGCAGCCGCTTCCGGGCGGCTCGCTGCTTCGCGAACGCTCTCGACAGGCGCTGCTCCCGTTCTTCGCGCGCTGCCTCGAGCCGCTTCTTCTCGTCCCGGTCGCGAATCGTCGACTCACCGGGCATGAGCTCGAGCACCTGCGGTGCAGGCGGGACCACCTCTGCGGGCAGACTCCACCGCTTGAGGCGCAGTTGTGCCAGGGCAGCGATCTCGAGGGCGTGGGCGATGTTGATCGGCTGTTCGGGCGCGACCACAGTGGTCGAGATTCCGTGCCGGAATCTGTACTCGACCTCGCCGGACTTGGGCATGGCGACGCCATAACGGTCGGCGGTCTTGAGCGCGTGGTGCTTCTTGCACAGCGGATGGAGGTTTCCGAACCGGGTCAGACCGCCCTTGGCGGGCGCGAGGTGGAAGAACGGGACGACGTGGTCCATCTCCGCTCGCTCCGCCCGGCGTGAGCAGCCCGGGACGGTGCAGACCGTCCACTGCTCGATGAGGGTCTTCCGCAGATCCTGCGGAACCACGTAGCTCGTGGCTTTCGCATCGATCGGTGTCCCGGTGGCGGGATCGGTGAGGATCCGCTGGATGGACTTCGACCGTCCCGCGATGGTGCGGGCAACGTCGGCGGGCACGGGCGAACCGTCGGCGAACGTTCCGGGAAGGTCAGAGTCGCCGGTCAGGCTGAGGAACGGCACGGTCACCACGGTGGCGGCCTGGTGCGACAGCCACTGCTGGGTCGTCGGCATGCGCAGCTTCACCCAGTACTCCACGGGACCACGGTCATCCTCGTCGGCGCCGAACGCGGAACCGGCAGAGCGGTCGGCAACAGCCTCAGCGTCGGGCTGGTCGTTCGTCGGAGCCGGGACAGACTGTTGCCCAGAAGCGCCGCTGGTCTTCGGTGCGACGGCCGGGTCGCTCGACGATCCCGCACTCGCCGCATGATTTGCGACCTTCTTGGCGAAGTCGGCGAGGCCGTCTTCGGAATCCACGCCGGCAACGAGTTCGCCGTTCGCATCGAGCAGCGATGCCTCGTTCGTCGTCTGGAACCCCGTGACGGGATCGACGGAGACGACCTTGACGTTCAGCTCCGGCACAGGCCGGATGAACAGGTCGTACCTGAGCTGGTCGATGGACCGTTCGTCGCTGACGGCGACCCCGGGCGGGAGGTCGAATGAGGTGTTGTTCTTCCCATGCACGGCCAGCGCCATGCCGGTGATGCGGTCATAGCTTGAGAAGATCTCGGCCGAGGGGCCGCTGACGATGAGGCTGGCAGAGCCGTCCTTGTGTCCCTCGACGTCGACGCGACGACGCTTGGCGGCGACCTCGGTCAGGTCGGACGGGGGTACGAGGAGGCTGATCGCCTTGGCCAGCGCCTTGCGCAGGGTCTCGCAGGTGATATCGATTCGCTTGGTTGCGAGGAAGGCATCGAGCTCGGGCAGATGTTCGAACGCCACGTTCGCGCACAACTGGGCGGCGACGTCGACGTGTGCCTGAGTGAACTCGCCGCCGCGCACGCGGTCGGCAAAGCGGGGGAGACCGTAGAAGATCGTCATGGCCCACGCCATCTGTCGGTTGGTGCGTGCGGCGTTGGTGCCGAGCACCGTTGAGATCTCGACGAGATCCTCTGCGTCCACATTCTCGTAGACCCACTGCGAGAAGCACATGCGGCGGTCGAACGCGGGGAAGTCCGGCAGCGCCGACGCGGTGTCGTCCTCGGCTTCTGCAGTGGCCGTCTCAGTCTGCGAGCGAGCGAACGCTTCATCGAAAGGCAGGATCGCGGTCGAGGGCGCGACGGCTGCGGTCGTGCTGGGCTCGAGATCGGTCGCAGTCTTCTCCTCCTGGGCGAGGCGGTCCAGGGTCCCGGCGATCGTCGTGCAACGGAACGGCTGGGCGCCTTCGGGGACGGCGAATTCGTAGTCGAGGAGGATCTGCTCGAGAACTACGGCGGAAGCCGATTCGAGGACTTCGAAACGGGCGCGGTCGGAGGCCACGGCCGCCTCGGCGAAGCGGGACATGTTCGACTCGAAGCGGATGGCAAAGCGGGGCGAGGCCGCCGTTGTCTCTGCTGTGTCTGCGTTCGACCCGGTCGAACGTGCCTTGGTGCCCTTCATTGCGATTTCACCTGCCTCGGACTTCGTTGTCGGAGATGTGGAGCTGATTTGAAAAGCTGTTACCACTATGATAATCGATCAAGTGAGCGATGACAATAGAAAAATAAAAATAGTTTCGAATATGTTTCGATGACCAGTGACCAGTGGTTTCGTTGTCCGACCATCTTCGCATCCGGCACTGACACAAGAACCACGGCCGGCTGACACGAGGTTCACGGCAGGCCGACGCAAGAACTGCGGCTGGTTGACACGAGGTTCACGAGCGGTTGACACGAGAACTGTGGCCGGCTGACATGAATGTGACGGTCGGCTGACACGAGCTCGTCGACCGCCTGGCGCTGGAGCGGCTCCCGCCTGCGTATCGCGGAATCCGGCCATGGCGCTGGGGATCGAAGCCCGGCCAGGACGCCGGGGATCGAAGCCCGGCCATTGCGCGAGAGGTCGCAATCCGGCCAGGGCACTAACGATCGATACCCGGCAGAGATCGGGAGATCGGAACCCAGTCAAAGGTTCGGAGAACATGCCACCGAAACGAGGGACAACCTCGGCGGGGGTGGGATTTCCGGGTGAAACAGCTCACCTCATCGGTTATGCTGATCGGGTTGCCGGATGCGACCCATGAGGTCGGTACTCGCCTACATGCGAGCCGTATCCGCACAGCGCGCAGCCGCGGCGCCCTTCACCAAGGGCGAACACCACGGAGCGCGCAGGCGTCACCGCACCATCCTTCACTGGTGACCAGTTCTTCGTCCCGACCGCCACGGCGAACCCATTCGGGGGAGTCCGACGTCGTGCCAGCGATGGCCCGCGGCCAGACGATCACTGCCGGCAGCAGAGCATCCGCCCGCCCGCCGCATCAACCACGAGGACCAACCATGACGACCACAGCCTCCAACTCGACCTCCGCCGCTCAGAACTCGCAGGCTCCCATCACCGATGAGGAGATCTTCGCTGCGCACGAGGGCGGCAAGCTGTCCGCCGAGCTGACCAGCCCGCTCGAGACCCAGCGTGATCTTTCGATCGCCTACACCCCGGGAGTGGCCAAGGTCTGCACTGCGATCAAGGACGAACCGCAGCTGGCCCGCACGCACACGTGGACCGGCCGCCTCGTTGCGGTCATCTCCGACGGGTCGGCTGTGCTCGGCCTCGGTGACATCGGCCCCGCCGCATCACTGCCGGTGATGGAGGGCAAGTGCGCCCTGTTCAAGTCGTTCTCCGGGCTCAACGCGATCCCGATCGTGCTCGACACCAATGACACCGACGAGATCGTCGAGACCATCGTCCGCATGGCTCCGACCTTCGGTGCGATCAACCTCGAGGACATCTCCGCTCCACGCTGCTTCGAGATCGAGGATCGGGTCAAGGAAGCCCTCGACATCCCCGTCATGCATGATGACCAGCACGGCACCGCCGTCGTCGTCCTCGCCGCGCTGACGAATGCGCTGCGCGTGGTCGACAAGCCCTTCGATTCCATCCGCGTCGCCGTCTCCGGTGCCGGTGCTGCAGGCGTGGCCGTCGCGAAGATCCTCGCCGACGCTGGAGTCAGTGACGTCGTTGTGCTCGATTCCAAGGGAATCGTCGAATCCGGCCGGGCCGACCTCTCCGAGACCAAGCAGGCCATCGCCGCATCAACCAATCCGCGCGGGATCTCCGGCGGGATCGGCGAGGCCCTCGACGGAGCCGACGTCTTCATCGGCGTCTCCGGAGGCACCATCGACGAGGTTCACCTGGAGAAGATGGCCGACGACGCGATCATCTTCGCCCTGTCGAACCCCAACCCCGAGGTGACCCCCGATATCGCCGCGAAGTACGCGACCGTGGTGGCCACCGGGCGCAGCGACTTCCCGAATCAGATTAACAACGTTCTCGCGTTCCCCGGGATCTTCCGCGGTGCGCTCGACGCCGACGCCAGCGAGATCACCGACGACATGAAACTCGTCGCGGCCCGTGCGATCGCCGATCTCGTCGGCGATGACCTGGCTCCGGGGTACGTAGTGCCCGGTGCGCTCGATTCTAGGGTGGCCCCGGCCGTCGCCGAGGCGGTCGAGAAGTCCGCGTTGGAGGCGATGACCGAGCGCTGACGCTTCGGTTGGGCTCTATTCGAGCTGAGTCCGCACACAGCTGAGGGCGGGCGAGGAAGTTTCGACTTCCTCGCCCGCCCTTCTGCGTGTGCCCCGGTAGTGGAGCATCACTCACCGTTAGCCGTAATACCACCCGCAGGGACGGGGTGGAGTGAGGCTGTCGGTGCGGGATGGTGTCGGCCGGTCGGAGGCTCGGCCCGCTCGAGCCGCCGTCGACGCGGCCCGTGCCGCCCACCGCTAGCCGCGTGCCGCCCAGGACTTGCCGCGTGCCGCGTCCAGTCAGTCGTCGGTGACGGTGATGGTCACGTCGATGTTGCCGCGGGTCGCGTTCGAGTACGGGCAGACCTGGTGGGCCTTGTCGGCGAGAGCCTGAGCCTCGGCCTTGTCGAGGTGCGGGAGGGTGACCTCGAGTTCGACGGCGAGCTGGAACCCGCCCTCGTTGTTCTTTCCGATGCTCACTCGCGAGCCGACCGCCGAGTCATCGACGTTCGCCTTGGCCTGACCGGCGACGAGGCGCAGAGCCGAGTGGTAGCAGGCGGCGTAGCCGACGGCGAAGAGCTGTTCGGGGTTGGTGCCGTTGCCGCTGCCGCCCATCTCAGTGGGAGTCGCGAGATCGACATCGACCTTTCCGTCGCTCGTGCGGCCGTGGCCGTCGCGGCCTTCGCCGGTGGCCAGTGCTTCTGCGGTGTAGAGAGCCTTCATGATTCTTCCTTTCATCGGTGGTGCAGTGTGGGTTCAGGGGGTGGGTGCGTGATCCCCGCGGAGATTGCCTGTCAGCGTACGGAGGGTCTCCAGCAGTACGGGCAGTGCGTCGGGATCGAGCTGCGTGCGCGCTCCGATGCGAGCCGGCACGCATTCGGCGCGTTCCTTGGCCGCCGCGCCCGCGGCGGTCGGGCGAACGAAGACGCTGCGCGAGTCTTCGGCTGATCGATGTCGTGTGATGAACCCGAGCTTCTCGAGTCTCGAGAGAAGAGGGGAGAGTGTGCCCGAATCCAGCTGCAGACGTTCGCCGAGGCGCTTGACCGTTACGCCTTCCGGATCCGTAATGTCCGGCTCGGCGCTCTTCGACTCCGGGTGGTCGGACTCGGCGCCGTTCTCCCACAGCACGAGCATGACCAGGTACTGCGGATACGTGATGCCGAGCTCGGCGAGCAGATCCTTGTACGACGCAGTCATCGCACGCGACGCCGAATAGAGGGCGAAGCAGAGCTGCCTGTCGAGATCGAGCGGGTTCATATGGCAATGGTTGCACACAATTCAATTGTGCACAACCAATATGGCGGAATGGGTGTTGTGATCAGGATCGGGAAGTGGTCGTTGAGCGCGGTGACCCTGCTCGGGGCGTGGGTTGGGCGGTTCTGAAAACGGTGCGGCGAATACAGCGCTGAATACGACTGAGGGGCGGGCGAAGATCTCTCTTCGCCCGCCCCTCAGCGGTCTGGCGTGGGCGATGTTCCCGCGAATATTGTCGGTTCGGCCCGTGGAGTGCCGCTCCGCCCTCGATGTGGCGCTTCATCCATGATGCGGGGTCGGCGGCCGGTCGGTCCTGCGGGCTCAGCGCCGGTTACTGCTACGGGTTCTGCGGCGGCTGCTGACCGTTCGGAGGCTGCTGGCCGTTCGTCCACTGCTGGGCGATCGACTGTGCTCGCGACTTCAGCGACTGTGCGTCCGGCTGAGCTGACCCCTGTCCATATCCCTGACTTGATCCCTGGCCATACCCCTGACCGGAATCCTGACCGGACTCACCCGAACTCGGCGGCGTCGTCGGCTGCGGCGGTACGCTGCGACGCTCGGTGCGGTGACTCGAGCCGTACCTGCTTTCGGGCGCGGCCAAGCCCGCCCCATCCTCGGCGGCATTGGCGGCGAACAGTGCGTTCCTGATCTCCTGCCCCATCTCGCCCAGGCCGCCCGGGTTCGAGGGCATGAACAGCACGTTCGACCGGCCCTCCTGGGCGACGTTCTGCATGGTGTCGAAGTACTGGGTCATCATCAGCAGCTGCTCGGCCGTCTTGTCGATGCCCACCTCCTGCAGCTTCGCATACTGCTCGGCGATACCGGTCGCGATCGCCTTGCGCTGAGCGGCCACACCCTCACCGTGCAGGCGCATCGCCTCGGACTCGGCCTGAGCCTGCGTGACGCGTTTGATCTTGTCCGCCTCGGCGAGGGACTGCGCGGCGACCCGGTCGCGCTGAGCGGCATTGATCGAGTTCATCGAATCCCGGACTCGCGGGTCCGGAGTGATGTCGGTGACCAGAGTGCTGACGATCTTGAAGCCGTAGCGCTTCATCGACTCCGACAGTCGGCGCTCGACGTTCTCGGCGATGTCGTCCTTCGACTCGAAAGCGGTGTCGAGTGTCAGTCCCGACAGCGCCGAACGGACGGTGTCGAAGACATAGGAGCGGATCTGCTCCTCGGAGTTCGCCAGCCGGTAGTAGGCATCGGCGACATTGTCTTCCTCGACGACGTACTGAACGGCGACGGGCACGGTGACGAAGACATTGTCCTTCGTCTTCGACTCGATGTTGACCTCGAGCTGCTGGACGCGCAGCGAGATCGGTCGGCTCAACGTCTCGATGAGCGGCATCTTCGTATTCAGCCCCGGCTTCGCGACCTTCTTGAACTTGCCGAAACGTTCGACGACGACGTTCTCCTGCGTCTTCACCGTGAAGAATATGCTCGTGCGCAGCTTGCCGAAGAGCAGAACGGCGACGACGAGGATGACGATGACTACGGCGATGGTGACCGCGAGTCCAGTCATGACTACCCCCATGGGTCGTGGTTGTCGGTCGCGCAGCGACCGCTGATGTCTACCACCCTAGTAGTCCGACGCCGTTGCGTATACGGCAAGGTCGCTGTGCGGCTTTCGAATTCGTCGCTCGTCGCTCGGGGCTCGAGCAGGGAGCTGTGGGCTTTGGAGGAGCGGTACATAGAATGGTGCCCAGAAGCTGCCCCGAAGAAGGGGCTGACCAGGGGAGACGGGAGAGGTCATGGAAGTCGTCATCGCCGACGAGGACACCCTGGCGCTGTTGGCCGCCGATACCATCGAACGGCTGCTGCGCACCGAGGCTGCCCCCGTGCTCGGTCTGGCGACCGGGTCGAGTCCCCTGCGCATCTACGATGAGCTCACTCGCAGGCACGCCGAGGCGGCGCTGTCCTTCACGCATGCGCAGGCGTTCATGCTCGACGAATACGTCGGCATCGCCGACGATCATCCCCAGCGCTACCGCAACGTCATCGACACCGCGATCGCCACCCGTGTGGACTTCCCCGACGGGGCCGTCCACGGGCCCGACGGTTCCGCGGACGACCTCGCGGCCGCCGCGGCGGACTATGAGCGGATGATCGCCGAGGCGGGTGGAATCGATCTGCAGATCCTCGGGATCGGCACCGACGGTCACATCGCGTTCAACGAACCGGGATCCTCGCTGGCCTCGCGGACGCGAGTGAAGACCCTGACCCGGCAGACGCGAGCCGACAACGCGCGGTTCTTCGACGACGACATCGACCGCGTCCCGAACCATTGCCTGACGCAGGGATTGGGCACGATCATGGAGGCGCGGCACCTCGTGCTCATCGCCGTCGGCGGGAACAAGGCCGAGGCCGTGCACCAGATGGTCGAGGGCCCGATCTCGGCGATGTGGCCGGCGACCGTGCTGCAGTTGCACCCGCATGTGACTGTCCTGGTGGACGATCAGGCCGCGTCCCGGCTGCAGCTCGGGGACTATTATCGACATGCCTATGAGAACAAGCCGGAGTGGCAGAACTTCTGAGCCCGAGAGCGGGACAGGACACCTTCAGCGAGGAGGGGGACGCATGACGTCATCGACAACCGACGGGAATCGGCTCGGTTTCCCGTTCGACAATGCCTCGGTGGCGGCGCGCCTGCGGGAGCTGCCTGCCGCCGCTGCGGCCGAAGCGCTCACGGTGCGGACCTCGCGGGGCGAGTTCAGCGCCTTCCGCGCGACGCCGACGCGACCTGACCCCAGCCTCGGCGATGCGGTGCTGGTGCACGGGTGGCCGGAGTACGCCTCGTGCTGGGAGGACACGGCTGCCGGTCTCCTCGCGCAGGGGATGAGTGTCTTCGCCTATGACCAGCGAGGATATTCGCCAGGTGCGCGCCCCGATGCTGTCGAGGATTACGCGGTATCGCATCTGGTGGCCGACCTCGACGAGGTGACCCGGGCCGCCGGAATCGAGCGTTTCCACCTCGTCGGCCACGACTGGGGCGGCGTGGTCGCGTGGCCGTTCGTCGCGAACCATCCGCAGCGCCTGCACACGTGCACCGTCGTCTCGACCCCGCACCCGAAAGCGCTGGGCAAGCAGCTGAAGACCGATGATGAGCAGTACGCCCGGATGGATTACATGCGCTCGATCCAGGACCACCCCGAGGCAGTGGCGAACTCCCTGCTGCGCAATGACGGTGAGCGGCTCATCGGACTCTATGGCGGCGCTGTGCCCGATGAGCTCGCCGCTTCGTACGTGGAGCGCTTCTCCGAACCGGGCGCCTTCATCTCCGTGCTCAAGTACTACCAGGCCATGGCGCTCGACGACCGGATACCGAGCACCCCGATCACGGTGCCGACGAACTTCGTCTGGGGCAGCGAGGACGTCGCGTTCACTCGGACCACCGCCGAACTCAGCGCCCGCTGGGTCGACGGGCCCTACCGCTTCGTTCCGCTCGAAGGCGCATCGCACTGGCTGCCCGAATCGCATCCGGACGCCATCGTTGCGGTCGTGATTGAGGGCGCGCAGGAGTATGCCGCCGGCGTTGATGCGGGAGGCCCGGCCGGCGAGGAAATCGAAGAGATCGGGGAAGTGACGAGTGAAGGAGATCAGGAATAATGAGCAGTGCTCAACCGCTTGACGGAATCACAGTGATCTCGTTGGCAGGCAATCTTCCCGGGCCCTTGGCCGCCGCGCGACTGACGGCCCTCGGGGCACACGTGATCAAGGTCGAGTCGCCGTCGGGAGATGCCCTCGAAGCGGGTGTGCCCGCCTACTATGCGGAACTGACGGCGGGGCAGGAGATCCTTACGCTCGACCTCAAGAATCCTGCTGAGTTCGCTCGGTTGCGGGAGCTCGCCGCCGAGGCGGACATCCTGCTCACCGCGATGCGACCGAAGGCCGCTGCCGCGCTCGGGCTGCCCGACCTCGTCGAGGAGTACGCGCTCGTCCATGTCGAGATCGTCGGCTTCGCCGGGGACCGCGCCGACGTGCCCGGCCACGACCTCACCTACCAGGCGGCACACGCCACTCTGGTGCCCGGGCACATGCCGACGATCCCCGTCGCCGATGTGCTCGGCGGCGAGCACGCTGCGCTCGAGGCGCTCGCCGGTCTGCGGGAGCGGGATGTGCGGCAGGGTGGTGCTGGGGTCGGAGACGGTGCAGGTGCGGGCAGCGCGGTCGTGGGCGGCACGGGTGACGGCAGTGCACCGGGCGGAATTGTTCGGCGGGTCGTCCTCGACGAGGCGGCCGCGTGGGCGGCAGGGCCGGCACGGCACGGTTTGAGCTCACCGGGCGGCCACCTCGGCGGGGGAACTCCCTTCTATCGCACCTACGCCACTGCCGACGGACACGTGGCGGTCGCCTGCCTGGAGCCGCACTTCGCGAAGGCGCTCGCGGCGAACCTCGGGGCCGATCACGAAACGCTCGAACGGGCCTTCGCCGGCGAACCCACCGCCCATTGGGCGGCCTTCGCAACAGAACACGACCTGCCGATCGAGGCCATCGTCGGAAACTGAGCCCATCGACTAAGGCCGGGCCGCGCCCGCCCACCTGAGCGCCCCCTCAAGACCGCGCCCGCGCGCGTGTGACAAGATTGAGGGCGTGTCGAAAGTACTTGAGATCCTGACCCCGGAGGGTCTGCCGCCGCTGGGAGAGAAACCCGGCGTCTCCTACATCATGCCGGTGCTCAACGAGGCCGAACACATCAGGCAGGCGATCACCACGATCCTCTCCCAGGACTACGACGGGGACAAGGAAGTCGTCCTCGCCCTCGGCCCCTCGACCGACGACACGAACGCCATCATCGCCGCCATGGCCGCGACCGACTCCCGCATCCAGACCGTCGACAACCCGCAGGCGGCGACCCCGATCGGACTCAACCTCGCGATCGGCGCGACCCACCACCCGGTGATCATCCGCGTCGACGCGCACTCGGGACTCAGCCCCGACTACACGCAGCAGGCCATCGACACCCTGCGCGAGACGAAGGCTGCGAACTGCGGCGGACTGATGCTCGCCCGCGGCAAGACCTCCTTCCAGAAAGCCGTGGCCAGGGCCTACATGTCCCCGGTCGGCCTCGGCGGCCCCGCCTACCACTCCGGCGACGAAGCCGGGGAGGCCGAGTCCGCCTACCTCGGCGTCTACCGGCGTGAGGTCTTCGACACCCTCGACGGCTTCGACGAAGGCATCAAGCGCGGACAGGACTGGGAACTCAACCTGCGCATCCGCACCGCCGGCGGCCGCATCTGGTTCAACCCGGACATGCAGGTCACCTACTGGCCGCGCGGCACCTGGTCGAAGATCGCCCAGCAGTTCTGGGCCACCGGCATCTGGCGGGCCGAACTCATCCGCCGCTACGGGGGCAAGAACTCGCTGCGCTACTTCGCCCCGCCGATCCTCGTGCTCGGCATGGTCGCCGCCGTCATCGAAACCCTGCTCCAGCTGACCGGCACCACGAAGCGGTGGCCGAAGTTCCTTCGCCGCTTCACCTCACTCATCCACGTCCCGAGCTTCGGCTACATCGCGGGGATTCTCGCCACCGCCTCGGCGGCGAAGGACTGCGGACGTCGGGAACGATTCTGGTTCGGCATCGTCCTGCCCACCATGCACCTGAGCTGGGGTGCCGGATTCCTCAAGGGCCTGGTCACCGGTGCCGGAGCGACGAAGGACAGCAGCCGATGAGCAAGAAGAAACGTCGGCTGGACAAGGACCGCTACGGTCGCAGCTTCACCGATCCGCTGCCCTCGGTCGACCCCGAATCCCGTGATCGCGTCCCCGTCCCCGACCGCCCGGAACCGAAGAGATTCAACGCGCCCCTGTGGGCCGGCGGGGTCGTCGTCCTCCTCGTCATCGGCGTCGTCGCAGTCAACGTCTTCGGGTCGAAGGATCGGCTGACCGTCGACTCGCTCAACCCGCCGGCCGTCGCCGCGCTCGACGGCGGATCCGCGGTGTACCCGGCGAACTCGAAGCGCGCCTTCACCGAGAACGTGAAGTTCGGCTACCTGCCCGCCCCGACCCTGACCGCGTTGGGGGACGGCACGATCGTCGCAGCGAACCCCGAGACGGCCACCGAGTCGATGAAACTGAAGAAGGGCCTCGACGAACTCACCGCCGCCGAATTCGCCGACGCCACGATCACGCCCTCGCGCAAGGACACGGAAGCCGGGAAGACCATCACTTGGGACGACCTCGTCGATGAGGTCGGCGGTGACACCGTCATCATGCCCGCCATCGACACCGCCGAGGTGGCCGGACCCGCGCTGAAGACCATCACCGAGGCGGAGCTGACCGACTCGACCATCGTGCGCACCGATGACGCCGAGGTGGCGCGTGCCGCCGCCGATGCCGACATCGACGCGATGTTCACCGGGGACTACACCAAGACTTCGCCCGATGACCTCAGCGGTGCCGGCTACACCGCGGTCGCCGTCGCTGCGGATGCCGTGTCGTCCTGGGCCGAATCCGACCTGAAAGTCTGGGCCACCGACGCGAAGAACAAGAAGCAGCTCGACAACCTCGCCGACGAAGGCGCCACCGGTGCGCTGAGCACGAACCCGTACACGGTCCTGCCGTCGGAGATGAAGACCGACTGATACCGGCGCTGGGGCGGGGAGCCGCCTCGGTGCGAATGACCACGACCCATGACGAGAACCACGACGAACCTCGACGAAAAGGAGACGCTATGACCCAGCCGATCGGAAACCCCTCGCACATCGGGAATCTCGATGCCAGCCAGCTCGGCCCGCAGCCGACCTACCTGCCCGAGGATCACCCGGATGTCGAGGCGAAGAAGCGCATCGACGCCGGTGAGGAGCCCATCGACGTCGCAGCAGTGCTTCCCGCCTCATCCCTGGCGTGGGCCGAACTCGCCGATGAGGCGCACAAGGAAGGTCGCCTCGTCGACGCCTACGCCTATGCGCGTGTGGGCTACCACCGCGGACTCGACGCCCTGCGTGCCGCCGGTTGGCGCGGCGCCGGCCCGATCCCATACTCCCACGAGGTCAATCGCGGTTTCCTCCGTGCCCTCTACGCGCTCGGCCGTGCCGCCGGTGCGATCGGCGAGGGCGAGGAAGCTGCTCGCATCGAAGAGTTCCTCGCCTCGTCCGACCCGCACGCCGTCGAGGCCATCGGCCGCGGGGAGTGAGCGGAAGCCGATCTGACGCGGCGTTGGCGCTGCGGCGCCGCCGGTCGCGTCGAATGTGCTGCCAGTGACTGCACCGACTGTGCTGACTGTGCCGTGGCGCCGACGGGGCCGCTGAATCCAAGCTAAGTGGAGCCAGATTGTCCTCTACTTGCGAGTAGACGTGCAATCTGGCTCCACTCATCTCTTGTTCGCGTGGGCAGAGACCTCGTCTCCGTGTTGCGCCGGGTTGATGCGACCCATTGTGGGGGCTCTGTAGTCGGTCGCGGACGGCGCACGTGCGAAGCGTTCTGACGGGGGCGCGGTCGACGATGAATAGTCATATTTCAACTGGTGTCTTTCATCGTCGGCCGGGCCGCCAGCTATTTCGGAGAGAGCCGCTTCCCGCCCGACAGTTCAGCGGCCATCTGCCGGGCGCTGTGTTCGACGTTGAAAACTCTAACTGCGGATCCGCATCGCAGGGTCCAACCTTGACGGACGAACGCTTGTTTGTAAAACTATTGCTACCTAAATCTCATCGCGCCGGGTCCTGAGCATGGTTGCCGGGACGTCGAAGTGATCTTGTCCCTCGGCGGCTGCAGCGCCATTGACGAGGAAAGGTGGACAAAGTGGTCAAAGTAGTAGCGGTCGTCAAAGCCAAAAGCGGGTTGGGCCGTAGAGAATTTCTGGACGAATGGCAGATCGAACATCCTGTGTATGTCAGAAGGCTTCCACATATTCGCCGATACACCCAGAGCCCTGCCATCGACCATCGGAAGCAGTGGCCCTACAGCGGAATGGCCGAGCTGTGGTTCGACTCGATCGACGACGTCAAGGTCGCTTTTGCTGGAACCGAGGCCGAGGCTATGTTCGACCACGAGCACCAGTTCCTCGAATCGGTCGAATGGTTCTTGGCAGATGAGTTCGCGGTGCAGTTGTAGTCCGCCGTCCAACGTTCAGAGAGGAACGTTATGATTCCCGCGCAAGCGCCAGTACTCGATCGGGACCAGATCTCACGCAGCTCTATTGAGGAGTGGGATTCTGCCGTCGATGACGTACATACGCGGCTTGAGTTTCGTGATGACAGTCGGAGGAGTTTCTCAGGCTCTCTGTCGACTTCTTCCTTCGGGCGGTTGAGCGCCTGCAGTTTTCGCGGGACGGCGCTGACAGCGTCACGTGTCCGACGCGACATTGCACAAAGTGATGTGGGAACCACCATCATGATTTGGCAGTTCCAGGGCCGGGGCCGAGGAATCCAGAGAGGCATCGAGGCTGACCTGCTCCCCGGCAGCATCATGTTTCTTGATCTCGACGCTCCTTACGAAGTCAATTGCTCGGACGAGTTTGGCCAACTCGTCATTCACGTTCCCACCGAGCGGTTGGAAAGCCGACTGCAATCGCGTGGTGTCCGGCGCGACTTCCGTGGAGCCTCTTTGTGCAGCAGTGCAGAGGCAGTGCCGTGGATGTGCTTCCTCGGCAGCGCGTTCTCTCAGGCCCAAGAAGCAGGCGAAAACTCCCTGCGCTCCCTGGAATCTCCTGCAGTGGAGGCCCTGGCATCGTTGGCTGCGATGTCGATTGGCCAGCAAGGGCATGAGACAAACGCCGAGGTGCTTTACCGGGAGGCAAGTCGGGTCATCAAGGCCGAATACTCTCGCTACGACTTCACTGCCGAGGACCTGGCCCGAAGTCTGCATGTCTCAAGACGAACCCTGTTCAGAGCACTCGACAAATGTGGGGCCGGTTTCTCTTCGTTGCTGCAGGAAACACGACTGACGGCCGCCGCCCGAATACTCGATCAGACGGTTTCAACATTAACGCTCGAGGCGGTCGGGCACACAGTCGGCTACCTGTCGGCGTCGACCTTCTACACGAGATTCCGCGAGAAATTCGGAATCTCACCGGGAGAATATCGGCAGCAGGCGTTGACGATTGGCACTCTTCCACATATCTGCTGACACTGAAGCGAAAGCGCTCCGCTGCCACGAATCCTAGTGTGACATTACGAGATCGACGAAGATCTGCATCCCACACAACGAGGAGTGAGAAGAATGAAAGCATTGGTGCTGACCGGTTTCAACCAGGACCTTGAAGTCATGGAAGTACCCGATCCAGAACTCAAGTCGGAGCACGACGTCATCGTGAGGGTAGAAGCCAACGGCATCTGCCGCAGCGACTGGCACCTGTGGATGGGCGACTGGAGCTGGATCGGGCTCAACCTCGAGCTGCCACACGTCATGGGGCATGAATTTTCCGGCGTCATCGAGGAGGTCGGCAAGGAGGTCACTCGATTCAAACCCGGCGACAGGGTGATGGTCCCTCATGCTCACGGAGACGCAAGCTGTGAATACTGTCTTACGGGACATCAGAACGTCTGCGAACATGTGACTTTCGCCGGAACCGACTACTGGGGTGGCTACGGTCGCTATGTCAATGTTCCCAACGGTGATCGAAACGTCATCAAACTGCCTGACAACGTCGAGTACGATGCCGCGGCGGGCCTCGGCTGCCGCTTCATGACGGCATTCCACGGCGTCGTGGATCAGGCCGCTGTCCGCCCAGGTGAGTGGGTCTCCGTGCACGGCTGCGGGGGAGTAGGGCTGTCCGCTATACATATAGCCGTTGCCTCAGGCGCGCACGTGGTGGCAGTCGATATCAACGAAGACGCTCTGAAACTGGCCCGTGAGCTCGGAGCAGTAGCCACCGTCAATGCCACGAACGGCGATGTGACGGAGCAGATTCGCGGAATCACTGGCGGAGGTGCCCATGTCGCGGTCGATGCACTCGGAATCGCGGCCACGTGCCAGGCCGCCATCGGTTCGCTGCGCAAACGTGGGCGGATGCTTCAGCTCGGGATGACTTCCAACGCTGAGGCGGGACTGATTCCTGTGCCCATCGACGCCATCGTCCTCCAGGAACTGCAGATCATCGGTTCTGCCAATATGCCGATCGGTCGCTATCCGGACATGATGCGCATGGTAGAGAACAGCATCCTCCGCCCCGAAGAATTGGTCACCAACAGGGTCAGCTTGGACGAAGCCGCCGCCGTGCTCGCCTCTCTGGGCGAATACCGCGGTGCCGGTGTCTCCGTGCTCAACAAGTGGTAATCACCAGCAGAACAGGAGATCGATCATGAAAATGAGTATCAACGGCAGCGCGGTCGACGCAAAGTCGGGTCAGACGATAGACACGATCAACGCGGCTACAGGCAAGCTGATCGATACGATTCCCGAAGGCACGCGTGACGACGTTGCACAGGCCCTCGACGCGGCCGCGGCCGGAAAACGGGAGTGGGGGCGCGTCCCCGCGCACGAGCGCAGTCGCATCCTGCTGCGATTCGTCGAGTTGGCGCAGAAGCATGAAGAGGAACTCGCTGAGCTCCTCGCGGCCGAAAGCGGCAAGATCCTCGCCCACGCCAAGAGCGAGTTCGCCACTTCGATGCGGATCTTCACCGGTTTCGCCGAAGAGACAAAACGATTGTTCGGCGAAGCGATTCCCCTGGACGTTCAGCCTGGACTCGAAGCGGATCTGCTGCTGACCCGTCGCGAGCCCCTGGGCGTCATCGTGGCAGTTCTGGCCTTCAACTTCCCCGTCGAGTTGTACGCACAGAAAGTCGGTGCTGCCCTCGCCGGTGGAAACGCGATGATCGTAAAGCCGCCGGAGAAGGACTCGCTCACCTGCATCCGTCTCACTGAACTGCTCCACGAGGCCGGAGTTCCCGGAGCGGCTCTGCAGGTGGTCACTGGCTACGGTTCAGAGGTCGGGTCGGCGCTCACCAGTAGCGACCGCATCGACGCCGTCAGCTTCACCGGGTCCAGCGCCGTCGGTGCAGAGATCGGTGCAGCGGCCGGCCGAAATTCTGTACGCGCGTTCCTCGAACTCAGCGGCAATGATGCGTTCATCGTCTGTGACGATGCCGATGTCGATCTTGCCGTGGAACAGGCAGCGATGGGCCGCCTTTATGGCAATGGTCAGGTCTGCGTGGCTACGAAGCGCATCATGGTTGCCGATTCCGTCTACGCTCAATTCGTCGACAAGCTAGTAGATGCAGTCAGCGGGAAGACATTGGGCGATCCCACCGATCCGAACACTGAGGTAGGTCCCCTTATCGATGAAAGGGCGGCCAAGAAAGTCGAAGACCAGGTCAATGAGGCTGTCGCCGCAGGAGCCACAGTGAGGTTGGGCGGTACCCGGCAAGGTGCCCTGGTCGAACCGACGGTGCTCGAAATCGCCACGACGTCTGATATCGCCATCGACGAAGAGATCTTCGGCCCGGTGTACTCGGTAATGAAGTTCTCTACCGTCGACGAGGCAATCGACCTCGCAAATCAGAGCTCCTATGGACTCGGCGGTGCGGTGTTCAGCAGCGACTACAAGACGGCATTCGATGTCGCGAGCAGGATGGAGACAGGAATGGTCTCCATCAATGGCGGCAATCTGTACCGCCCCGATTTGAGCGCCTTCGGAGGATATAAGAAGAGCGGCATCGGGCGAGAAGGATTCCGGTACACCCTCGAAGAGATGACGCAGATCAAGAACATCGTCATGAGAGGCATTCTGCCGACGGCCTGAACCAGGCAACATGCAATAGCGCCGCGCGAGAACTGAGCAACCCGTTCTCGCGCGGCGTACATCACCGAAAATAGAAGGGACCGTGAGGATGGAGACACACGCTCAGTTAGCAGGAAAGACGGCCCTCGTCACCGGAGGTGAGAGCGGAATCGGTCGGTCGATCGTCGAACTCTTCGTCGCGAATGGAGCGAAGGTGCACGTGATCGGCCTGAATGAGCCCCAATTGGACGAAGTTCGTCGGGAACTTGGCCATGACTCGGTTTCGAACGCAGCTGCGGATGTCACGGACGAACACGCGCTCGCTGATGCCATCACAGCGGGGGCAGATCGGTGGGGCAACTATGACATCATCGTATCCAACGCCGGTATCGGCTGTACGGTCGCTCCGATCGAGCGTCAGCACTCTGCCGAGTTCCTCAAGGTGCTCCACGTCCACGTCCTCGGTGCCTTCCACACTCTCAAGCACGCCACTCCGCTCGTGGCCGATGGCGGTAGCGTGGTGATCACCTCCTCGACAGCAGGTCTGAGCGGCTACGCAGAGACCGCGCCGTATGTGGCGGCGAAACATGCACAGGTCGGATTGATGCGCACCGCGTACAAAGAACTTGCGTCGCGCGGGATTCGGGTGAATACACTCAATCCGGGGCCCACCCAGACCGCTTTGCAGGACGGAATCGCGAAGCAGTCGACCGGACATGCCGACGCCGCTGTCGCCGCACAGGCGATCGCCGAGGGCATTCCCCTGGGACGGTACAACACTCCGGAAGAGATTGCGGGCTCGGTCCTTTATCTCGCTTCTGATCTCTCAAAGACCGTGACGGGAACGACTCTCGTCGTCGACGGTGGATTCTTGGGTTGAGCGACCTGAGTCTTTCACAGAAAGGTACGAGCGATGCTCAAACGAATCACATATCTGGAAAAGCTACCCGAGCTGACAACTGAACAATTCAGTGACCACTGGTCAACTACTCACGCTGGCATCGCGAAGGACCTGCCCGGTCTTGCCTGCTACCTCCAGAACCATGTCGAGGAACACCTTGCTGATGTCAACGCCGGGGATGCCTACCGTGTCGATGGCATCGTGGAACTGTGGTTCGACGAGGCGGACGTTGTCCATGCCGCCAGCGATTCGCCGGTGGGTGACAGGCTGATCGAGGACGAGAAGAGGTTTCTTGCGGGGCTGACAGGAGGCCCTGTGCTCGGTGGTGCGCCGCATCCGCCATGGCCGTTCAAGGTATGGGTACTCGGCCTGTCGGCCGAGGGTGCTGACCCCCGGTTCGCGGGGAGCTGGCTGAGTGACGCAGCTCAGCAGTTTCCAGATGCGATTGGTTCGGAAGCGAACCGATTGGACTCGAATCCGCAGCTGCTTCGCAGGGAAGCGCTGCGCAGCGAACCGAAGATTCCGGACGTTGCCCTCACTCTGGGGTTTGCCTCATGGGAACTTGCGAACGTTGCCGCGCAGAATCTTACTGCGCAGTCAGAACGACTCACAGCAGCCATGGAGAATATTCACGTCTACGTTGCTGCCGAAAGGCAGATCGTCCCGGGTTCCGGACAATCGGCAGAGAGGTGACCGTGCGGCGTCGTCAGCGGACAGCGGCCGTCCGATAACACCGGACGAATCTGCGGCGAGAACTGAACGCGGCCGGAGAGTGATGATCACTCTCCGGCCGCGTTGTTCTGACGTTCGGTGTCGAGATCTACTTTTCGGCCGCGAGGCTCGGATAGTCCGTATAACCTTCTGCGGCCCCTCCGTACAGACCCTTCTTCCTGACTTCCTGCAACGGTGCTCCGACGGCGAACCGTGTCGGCAGATCAGGGTTGGCGATGAACAGCCTTCCGAATCCGACCATATCGGCGACTCCACGATCGATGAGCTCCTGTGCGGAGTGGAACGTATGACCGCCAGTGACGATGACGGGACCCGTGAACAACTGAGCAAGTTCGGACGTCGGAATCGCCGAACTGCTTTCCTCGGCCGAGGTGGCTCCGGCGATTCCGGGCTCGACGAGGTGGAGGTAGGCCAACCCGCATTCGTCCAATCGCCTGATGACGGTGCTGAACAGGGTGCGCTTGTCTGAGTCGATGGCGTCCATCCAGTCGGACGACGGAGAAAGCCGTACACCGACCCGGTGTGGTGGCACGTGTTCGAAGACCTCCTGCAGCACCTCCTCGAGGAACCGCATCCGGTTCGCGATGCTGCCCCCATATTTGTCGGTGCGGAGGTTGATTCCGTCATCGAGGAACTGCTCGATCAGGTAGCCGTTCGCGCCGTGAAGCTCCACGCCATCGAACCCTGCGCGCAGTGCATTGCGGGCGGCCCGGCCGAACGCGTCCACGATCTCTGCGATGTCCGGCTCGATGAGCTCACGCGGGACCTCATAGGGGACAGGCCCGCCCGGACTCCTGTACTGCTGGCCGGTGATCGCCACGGTCGATGGTGCCTTCGGCGGCAGCCCGTCCGGCTGGACGCTCGAATGCGACTGCCGTCCCACATGCCACAACTGGCAGTACATGGTGGAACCGTTCGACTTCGCGGCTTCGACGACGGGCCGCCACGAAGCCACCTGCTCTTCGGAGTAGATTCCGGGGACGCGTGGATACGCGGTCGCTTGAGGGAGCACGACTGTGCCTTCGGCGATAATGAGTCCGGCGCCCGAGCGCTGCCTGTAGTACTGGGCCATGAGGCTCGTCGCGAGGCCGGTATCTGTGGCGCGGCTGCGCGTCAGCGGCGGGAGGACGATCCTGCTGGACAGGTCCTGCTCGCCGACTCGGATCGGTTCGAAGAGGCTGCTTGATCCCCTCATCTGTTCTCCTTGTCGTCGGTGATCTGAGATGTCTGTACAACAGAGGGAAGGGTGCAACGGAGACGTCGGGCGGACCGAGTCGTACCTGCGGTTGACAGCACCAAGGAAGGACGGCTCAGCGGCCTACCTGACCGAACGGTCTACTTGGTGACAACCGTGTTCTCGATACGGCCGATGCCGTCGATTTCGACAGCAACTGTATCGCCGTTGCGGAGGATGACCTTGGGGTCCCGTTTGCTGCCGATACCTGCCGGCGTTCCCGTCAGGATCACGTCGCCGACATCCAGGCGGGTGAACTCGGAGATCGTTGAGATGAGGGTCGGGACCGAGAACATCATCATCGACAATGTGGCCTCCTGCAGCGTGCGCCCATTGACGGTGGTCCTGATCCCGGCTGCGGCGAGGTCGACCTCACCGGGGGTGACGATATGGGGACCGAGCGGCGTCGAATCGTCCCAGGCCTTGCCCTGCAGCCACTGATGCGACTTGTACTGGTAATCGCGCATGCTCACATCGTTGGACACGGAGAATCCGAGGACATGATCGAAGGCGTCTTTTTCGGCAATCCGGCGTCCTGGACGGCCGATGATCACCGCCATCTCACCTTCGTAGTCCGGACCGGTCGATTCGGCTGGCACGACGATGTCGTCTGTGGGGCCGATGAGATTGCTCGCGAACTTGGGAAACAGGACAGGGTAGTCCGGCATCTCTCGGTTGACCTCTGCAACGTGCGAGGCATAGTTGAGTCCCACGCACAGCACCTTCGCCGGATCGGGCGAGGCCGGCAGCAGTCGGACGTCGACTGAGGGCACCGCAGCCTCGTCCAACCGCTGTGCCGAGGACAGGACCTCCGGCGTGATCTCGGGTCCGAGCGTCGAGATCCCCTGCAGCGGAACGAGCAGGTCTCCGGCCACCTCGGCGAATTGGGGTTCACCGTTCGGCGTGAGGAAATGGGCAAATCTGGTCATTCTTGCCTTCCTTCGATCATCGTGGGTTCAGTCATCGTGGAGCGCTTCCTTCGACCGTTCCGGCAGGGTCGCCGCGGCGATCACCGAGATCACGACGAGCCCGACGCCGATCGCGGTCAGGGCGGTCGTGCCTTGGGAGCTGTGCTGGAAGATCCAGGCAGCGATGAAGGGGATCGGAGCTCCGAAGATCAGTCCCGCGAAGGTCATGCCCAGGGCCGACCCCGTGTAGCGCATGCGCGTGGGGAGGGACTCGGCGAAGAAGGGAGCCTGCACCGCTGCAGTGGTCTGGATGCCGCAGAGAGCGAGAGCGATGACGGCCACCGACAGCGGGTAGTTCATGGAGTTCATGATGGGGAACATCGACGCGGCGGCGGTTCCCTGCATCGCCAGCCCGATGAAGAAAGTCTTCTTTCGCCCGATGAAGTCACTGACCCGACCGCCGAGAATGGCGGCAGGGATGGAGATGAGGTTGGCGATGACGAGCAGGCTGAAGGTGATCGAGTTGTCGTAGCCGAGCACGCTCGTCAGGTAGTTGACGGCATACGTCACGCAGATCCAGAACAATCCAGCCGATGCAGCCCAGGAGCACACGAGTTTGATGACGGTACCGGGACGCTTGATGATGACCTTGAGCGCCTTCTCCTGCGGCTCTTCCTGAGCCTGCTTCTCCGAGGCCCGCTTCTGGCTCTCGCGGAAGGCCGGCGTCTCTTCGATGCTGCGGCGGATCCACACTCCGACGGCCAGGAGCAGGACACCCATGAGGAACGGAATCCGCCATCCCCAGCTCTCGAAGGTCTCTTCGCTCAGGAACAGTGCCAATCCGGTCAATGTCAGAGAGGCGATGGTCTGCGCCACGGGTGACCCGACGGCGAGGATACCTCCGTACATCCCTCTCTTGTCGGCGGGAGCATGCTCGGTGACGAGTACTTGGACACCCGAGGCCTCCCCGCCGAGCGCGAATCCCTGCAGGAAACGCAGGATGACCAGGAGGGTCGGCGCCCAGATGCCGATGAAGCTGGCGGGCGGAAGCAGACCGATGAGCACCGAGGCGGAGCCCATCATGACGAGGGTGAACATGAGGACGTTGCGGCGACCGATCCGATCGCCGAGGGCGCCGAAGAAGATCCCGCCGAGCGGGCGTGCGGCCATGCCGGCGCCGAAGGTCGCGAACGACGCGAGGATCGCGGTGTCGGCGTCGACGTCGGCGAAGAAGAGTGCCGGGAAGAGTGTGGCGGACAGCGTGCCGTAGACGGCGAAGTCGAACCATTCGAGGGCTGTGCCGAACGTTCCGCTGAAGACCGCGTTGCGGGCGGTTTTGGGGTCGAAGGTCGGAGCTTCCTCTGCCGGTTCATTGCCTGTTGCCGCAGGTCCGGCGGCTAGGGAGGAGTTCTCTGTTGTCATCATTGACTGCTTTCCTCTGGGCCGGGACAAGTTGTCCCGGCCGTTTGCGGTTCCCCGGGCTGACTTCAGCGAAATGCTGAAGTCAGCAAGCGAGGAGGTGCCGTCGTCGACTCAGGCGGGACGGCGTTTCATCAGGGCTGTACGACGGACCGTGCACACGAGTTCGTCGTTTTGGTTGATCCCGCGATGTTCGATGCCGACGATGCCGGTGTCGGGGCGAGACTTCGACTCGCGTTTGTCGAGTGCCTCGGTCTCAACCCGCAGGGTGTCGCCGAAGAACACAGGCTTCGGGAAACTGACCTCGCGGAAGCCGAGGTTGCCGAGAGTGGTTCCCAGCGTGGTCTCCTGCACCGGGATGCCGGTCACGAGTCCGAGAGTGAAGATCGAGTTGACGATCTGCTTGCCGAACATCGATTCGCCGGCGAACTCCGCATCGAGATGCAGCGGCTGGACGTTCATCGTCAGAGTGGTGATGAGCAGATTGTCCGTCTCGGTCACCGTGCGTGTGACCTCGTGGCGGAGAACCTCGCCGATGACGAAGTCTTCGTAATACATGCCTGACATGGGTGGCTCCTCAGTGATCGTGCCCGGCCAGCGTCAGCAGCTGGCGGGCGTGGTTGGCGTGGGCGAGGTCGATGTGCTCGCCTGCGTAGGTCACGGCTCCGAGACCCTGTTCGGTTCCGGATTCGAATGCGGCGACGAGTCCGCGATAGTAGTCGGCCTCCTCAGCGCTGAGTCCGTAGACGTCGTTGACGATGTCGATGTGTTTGGGGTGGATGAGCACCTGCCCGGTGAAACCGAGATCGCAATTGTCGGTGGCGAACTGCGCCAGGCCCTCGAGATTGTCGAGCTCCTGCCACAGACCCAGCACGATGATGCGCAGCCCGGCCGCTCGCGCCGCGACGACGACCTTGCTACGCAGGTACAGCGTTTCCGTGCCCTGAGCAGACCAGTTGAAGCCAACTTCGCGTGAGATGTCGGCGTTCTTCGCTGCGGCGGCCATGACGCCGACCACCCGGGGTCCGGTGAGGATCTCGTCAACTCGATTCACCGAGGCGGCTGTCTCCAGGGAGGGGACGAAGCCGATGCTGCCGCGAGCGATGCCGGCAGAGATTTCGGCCGCGGTCACGAGCGAGTCGAAGGCCACGACGTCGTCCCTGCCGTAGAGCTTCGGCAGCAGGAATGCCGTCAGGGTCGAAGCCGCCGCGGTTGCCACGTCGCGACCGAAGTGTTCGGTGTCGAGAGCATTCGGACGTACGAGGATCTGGGGACCTGTGCCTGGGGCGGTCCGGAGGACGTCGGCAACGGTGTCACGAGCCAGCTGCTTCTCAGCTTCGGGGACCGCATCCTCGAGGTCGAGGATGAGTGCATCGGCTTTCGACGCCAGTGCCTTGTCGATCATCGAGCGGCGATGACCGGGCACGAACAGGACGGAGCGCACGGGCTTCATCAGGCGGCCCCGCCTTCCGACATCGCAGCCAGCTGGGTTCCGGCAGACAGCGACTGACCCAAGGCGACGAAGACATTGTCGACGGTCCCTGTGATGGGCGACGCGACTGGGTTCTCCATCTTCATCGCTTCGAGGACGAACAGCGGCTCACCAGCGGTGACGCTGGCACCGGGTTCGACATTGACCTTGACGATCGTGCCCTGCATGGGAGCCTTGACGGTGCCGTCGAAGGCCGGGCCCGACCGGCGACGGCGCGCGCTCGGTGAGCGGCGGCGACGTTCGCCACCGTCGCTCTCGGATGTCGACTCGGCCGCTGGGCGGGCGAGCTGCGCGCCAGGATCGTCGGGAAACTGCGGAATGATGTAGAAACGCCCATTGACCTCGACCTCATTGCGAGAGAGCGTGTCGTC
The DNA here is from genome assembly GCF_011617245.1 of Brevibacterium atlanticum. Lineage (NCBI taxonomy): Bacteria > Bacillati > Actinomycetota > Actinomycetes > Micrococcales > Brevibacteriaceae > Brevibacterium > Brevibacterium atlanticum. Next base: position 805,810 of record NZ_CP050152.1, read on the forward strand.
GTCTGCGGTGGAAAAGTCGAAGGAGTTCTCGAGCCACAGCGTGGAGTGGGCGACGGAGCGGAAGTCCGCGGCGTCGATGATTTTGCGGGCAGCCGGAACCGTCGTCTCGACACCTTCGATGTGCAGTTCGTCGAGCGCCTGCAACAGGCCGTCGATCGCGGCGCCCCGGTCCTGCCCCCAGACGATGAGTTTGCCGATGAGGCTGTCGTACAGGGGCAGAACCTCATCGCCGCTCTCATAGCCGGTGTCGAAGCGGACGTGTTCGGAAGTCGGAGCCTCGAGCGTGGTGATGACACCGGGGGAGGGGACGAAGAGTCCGCCTGCCACGTCTTCGGCGTTGATACGTGCCTCGATGGCCGCACCTACCGGTTGAGGGTTGGTGACAGACTCACTCAGGTGCTCGCCTGCGGCGACTCGCAGCTGTTCGGCGACGAGATCGACCTTGGTGACGAGCTCGGTCACCGGATGCTCGACCTGGATGCGTGTGTTCATCTCGAGGAAGTAGAAGTTTTCGCCTTCGACGAGGAACTCGACGGTACCCAGTCCCTGGTAGCCGACCGCGTCGGCCAAGCGTGCTGCGGCCGCGCCCATGTTCGTGCGCATCGATTCGGACAGCCCCGGCGCGGGCGATTCCTCGATGAGCTTCTGATGCCGGCGCTGAACCGAGCAGTCCCTGTCGCCGAGGGCCGCGACGGCGCCGTGCGAATCGGCGACGATCTGGACTTCGACGTGGCGGGCCTTGACGAGGTAGCGCTCGACGAAGACCTCGCCGTTGCCGAAGGCAGCGGTGGCCTCTCGGACGGCGGCATCGAAAGACTCGACCGCCTCGTCGGGGCCGTTGATGCGGCGCATTCCGCGCCCACCGCCGCCGGCGGAGGCTTTGACGAGGACCGGATAGCCGTGCTTCTCTCCGAACTCGAGGACCGCCTCGGCGGATTCGACGGCGCCGTTCGAACCGGGCGCCATGGGGACGTCTGCCCGGGTGGCCACCTCACGCGAGGCGACCTTATCTCCCATCGTGGAGATCGCGGCGGGAGAGGGTCCGATGAACACCAATCCGGCATCCGCCACGGCTTGGGCGAACCCGGCGTTCTCCGACAAGAAGCCGTACCCGGGGTGGATGGCGTCAGCACCGGACTTCAGTGCTGCTTCGACGATGGCCTGCGGATTGAGATAGTTCTCGCTGGCGGGCCCGTCTCCGAGGTCGATGGCCTGGTCGGCACGACGAACGTGCAGGGATGCGGCGTCCGCGCTCGAATGCACAGCGACGGTGGCCACATTGAGGCGGGCGCACGTGTCGATAATACGTGCGGCGATCTCACCCCGGTTGGCGATGAGGATCTTTGAGAACATGGGTTAACTCCCCTTCGACGAAGAGCGAATGTGGATGGATGCCGATCAGCCTGTTGCCGACCGGTTGGGATTGAGAGGCGTCTGAAGTGTTGGCTCGCGACGCTGGGCGTGGCAGTAGGGCGTCAGACCCAGCCGAGCTGTTCCTTGAGCTCGGACTTCACGAGCTTGCCCGCGGGGGAGCGGGGGAATTCCTCGGCGGTGATGAAGACCATCGTCTTCGGCACCTTGTAGCCGGCCAGATGTTCGCGCATGAAGGTTCGAAGCTCCGCTTCGGTGGCGGTGAGATCCGAACGCAGCACGACTGCTGCTCGGACTTCCTCGTCCCATTCGGGGTCGGGAACTCCCACGACTGCCGCCTCGAGGACTGAGGGGTGCAGATAGAGGACCTGCTCCACCTCGGCGGCGTAGACGTTCTCACCGCCGGACTTGATCATCTCCTTGAGACGGTCGCGGAAGAAGAAATACCCGTGTTCATCGACGACTGCAAGATCTCCTGTGCGCAGCCACCCGTCTCGCAGGGCGTCGGCCGTCTGGTCGGGTCGTCCGTAGTACTCGAGCATGAGGGACGGGCTGCGGACGCAGATCTCGCCGAGTTCGCCGACGGCGACCTTGTTTCCTTCGAGGTCCTGGAGCTCGACGTCGACCATGAGGTAAGGCTGACCGATCGACCCGTCGACTTCGGGGTTGAGCATGTCGTCGGCGAGCAGGCGGGTCACCATCGGTCCGGCTTCGGTGAGTCCGTAGCGGAAATAGAGATCGACGTCCGGGAGCATCTCGGCGAAGAGCTCTTTGTCCGGCATGCGCAGCAGACCGGCTCCGGTGTGCACGGCCTTGAGGTTCTGTCTGAGGACCGGGTTGTCGAAGGTCCGCTGATCGAGCATCTTGCGGACCATATTGGGAATGAGGAACGTGTTGGTGATGCGTTCACGTTCGACAGTCTCGACGAAGGCCTCGACATCGAACTTCGGGGCAAGCACGCTGGTGGCTCCCGCAATGAAGTGTGTGGCGAGCCAGCAAAGGAGGCCCGCGGTGTGGAACAACGGGGTCACGATGAGTCCGCGTTCGTTGTCTCGAGTGCCGACGCGGCAGTCGATCATCTCGTTGAATGCATTGGCCACAGCGGCGCGGTGGGAGAGTACGACGCCCTTGGGTGTGCCCGTCGACCCTCCGGTATAGAGGATGCACAGTGGAGAGTCGAGAGTCGTGTCAGACACGAGGGGGCCAGTGCCGGTGCGAAGCGCGGCGATCTCGCTTTCGCGGATCACCTGAGGCAGCCGGTCATGAGTCTCGGCGAGCTTTGCCAGAGCGCGGTCGACCAGATCGTCGAACTGCGCCTCGACGATGATGAAATCGGCGGCCGTCTCCGCGATCCCCTGGGCGCATTCGACCGCCGACCAGCGCCAGTTGTAGGCGACGTAGACGCCGCCGGCGGCCGCGACGGAGAAGAACATCTCGGCATTGAAAACTGTATTTGATCCCATCACGCCGATGTTCATCGCTGACTTCACACCACGATTCTGCAGGCCGCGGGCAAGGCTCCACGAGCGTTCGGCGAGCTCAGCGAAGGTTACGCGACCATCGACGCCGACCAGGGCCTCCTTCTCGGGATGCTTCTGGGCGTTAAGCTCGATCCAGGTGTTGATTGTGTGCAAGTCTTTCCTCCCGCAGCTCTGCAGATCATTCTGCAGATAAACGAACAAGCGTTCGTCCGTAACAATAATCTGTTCGGGAATCAGACGCAAGGGGTGTATGACGATTGATGTGAAAAGATGACGCCCCTGCAAGGGCGCAGGGGCGTCTTCGGCGGTGAGAGGGTGGAATCAGGCGACAGGTTCGGCGCGCGGTGCACTTCTGCCGTCGACACGCTTGTCGGCATCTGGAACGGAGAGTCCGCGCAAGGCGATCTTCGAGTAGATGTCGACGATCTCGTCGAGGGATAGGCGACCGTCGGGGCGGTACCAGGTGGCGACGTCCGTACCGAGGGCGACGATCGCATAAGCCTGCAGGCGGGAGTCGAGGATGGTTGCGACTCCTGCTCGTCCGGCCTCCTCGATGACGTCCTGGATGCGGCGGACGTACTCACTGCGCTTCGCAGTGATTTCATCCCGAGCCTCCGGGCGCAAGAAGCGGAGGTTGTTGTTGCCGATGAAGACCTTGCGTGCTTCAGTGGCGTGGTATCGGAGGTGGCTGTCGACGATGCTCAGCAGCCTGCCGATTGCGTCTGTCTCGCCTTCGAGGGCGTCTTCGGTGTCGGCGAGGATGTCGTCCATGAAGCTTCCCATCACCTGCTGCAGCAGATCTTCCTTGCTGGAGATGTGGTTGTAGAGACTGCTGACCTTCACTCCGGCAGCGGAGGCGACCTCACGCAGCGTCGTTGCGGAGAATCCCTTGACGAAGAAGAAGTCAGTCGCCTTCTCCTTGACTGCGGCGGCGGTCTGCTCACCTTTCGTTGCCATTGCTGTCGCCTTTCGTTCTCTGCTGGCCTACTGCCGGGCGGTGGGCTCGGCTACAGGCATTGACATTATGGGTCCATTCTTGCAGACTCAAAAACTAACGCTTGTTCGTGACGGTATCCTTAGCCATTCGGCTGTGAACCTGGTCGATGTTGGCGGCTCCGCCGTGAGGCCATGGCCCATGCCATCGCTGAGCCGGACAAGTTCATTCATTTCGAACCTGCAGAAAGGGCATTCATCGTGGCCGAAGAGAACGAAGCCGCACTGTCTCCGTCGAACCACCTGGACGGTTCGGTGCCGCGCCGGATACTCATCACGGGGGCCGGGGGCGGCATGAGCAGAGGGATCAATGAGACCCTGGCATCGGCAGGTCACACCCTCATCTGCACCGACGTCAACCTTGCCGCGGCTGAGGCGGCAAGCGAGAGGGTCACGAGTAGCGGAGGGCAGAGCTATGCCTACCCGGTCGATGTCACCAGCGAGGACTCGGTAACCGAACTCGCGGCTGCGATCGATCGCGATTTCGGCGGGATCGACGTGCTCGTCAACGCGGCGGGGCTCCTCGACCGCAAGTACCTGGTCGATCACGACGGATCGTCATTCGACGGAGTCATCGATGTCAATCTCAACGGCCCATTCCGAATGATCCGCCACTTCGCGCCGGGCATGGCCGAACGAGGCTGGGGGCGAGTCATCAACATCTCCTCCATTGCCGGGACCACGGGCTACCCGTACCCCAGCTATGCCGCTTCGAAGGCGGGGCTGTCGAACCTGACGCGTTCGCTGTTGTTGGACTTCTGGGGCACAGGCGTCACCGTGAACAACATCTGCCCCGGTGTCGTCGACACCACGATGGTCATCCAGGCGGTCAGAGATCAGGTCAAGGCCAAGGTTCCGACCGAAAATATCATCGATCCGAAGGAAATCGGTGCATACATCGAGTTCCTGCTCGGCGACGCTGCGAAGAACATCAACGGTGCGGATCTCATGATCGACGGTGGCGCGACACAGGTCTTCCGGCTCTTCGACGACAAGCCTGAATCATTCCGCTGAAGGGCATGGTGCACTTGAGTCTCGCCTGCCGGTGAGGGCGAGGCCCGCTGGTGAGGATATGAAAGGGCCGGGCCGTCGTGACGACGGCCCGGCCTCTTCGTGCTCTTGGTGTGGTCAGGCTGGGGTGATAGCCTGCCGGCGCTCGATGGGGGCGGTCTTCCGCTTGCTGTAGAGGCCGAGCCTGCGAGTTAGATCCGAGCGGAGCTCGTTGGCCGGAACGACCGCCTCGACGGCGTTGGCATTGGCGATCTTGAAGACGTCGATCTTCTCGGCATACTCGGCCTGCTTCTCGGCAATGTAGGCTTTGCGCTCCTCGGGATCCTCGATGGCGTGGATCTGGTTATAGTACACGCCGTTGACCGCTGCATCCGGACCCATGAGCGCGGGACGCGCCGTCGGCAGGGCGATGACGGCATCGGGGTTCATCGGGGCGCCCGACATCGCCAGGTAGCCGCCGCCATAGGCCTTGCGGACGAGGACGGTGATGCGAGGAACTCGGCATTCCGACACCGCGAAGATCATCTTCGCGCCGTGGCGGATGATGCCCTGCCGCTCGACCTCCGAGCCGATCATGTACCCGGCGATGTCGACGAGAAAGATGATCGGGATCCCGTAGGCATTGCAGATCCAGATGAAGCGTGCGGCCTTATCGGAGGAGTCGGGGAAGATGGATCCGCCCATGTGGGTCGGCTGGTTCCCGACCAGACCGACGGGGCGCCCGTTGATCCGGGCGAAGCCAGTGAGCATCTCGGGAGCGAAGAGCTCCTTGTACGGGAACCAGGTGCCCTCGTCGACGAGGGATTCAACGAGTTCCTCCATATCGAAGACCTCGGCCTCGCGAAGGGGGACGATGTCTTCGATGGTGCGACCCTCGCGAGGAGCGACCGCCTCGGCGATGGGAGGGGTGGTGTTCCAGTTCGGGGGCAGAAAGGACAGCCAGACGCGGATCGAGGCGATCGCCTCGCTGTCATCGTCGACGAGGACATCGCCGAGGCCCGAGACGGTGGAGTGCATCTCCGCTCCGCCCATCTCCTCGAGCGTGACCTGCTCGCCGGTGACCATCTCGGCCAGGCGGGGCGACCCAAGGTAAGCCGTCGCATTTCCTCTGACCATGATGGTGAGGTCGCAGAGAGCAGGAACGTAGGCAGAGCCTGCGGGGGAGGGGCCGAACAGTGCGCAGACCTGCGGCACCCGCCCGGAGATCTGAACCTGGTTGTAGAAGATGTTGCCCCAGGCATTTCGTCCGGCGAAGGATTCGAACTGCTCGTCGATGCGGGCGCCCGCGGAGTCGAAGAGGTAGACGATGGGAATGCCGGCTTCCTCGGCCTTCTTCTGCGCCATGGTGATCTTCTCGAAGGTGCGATTGCCCCATGTGCCGGCCTTGACGCTGTAGTCATTGGCGATGACGCACACCTCGCGCCCGTCGACATTGCCGAAGGCGATGACGACGGCATCGCCGGGCAGCCCGTCCTCGAAGCGGGCCAGGAGCCCGTCCTCGATGTACTCCTCGTCATCGAAGAGCTCCGCCAGTCGCTCGCGGACAAGCAGCTTGCCCGACTTCTTGATCTTCTCCCGATTCTTCTCGGATCCGCCGAGCTGCGCGGCGGCGATGCTGTCCTTGAGTCGATCATGCACTGTCGGCTCGGCTGTGGTGCTGACCTGTGTCATTGCTGTCTCCTTCGGTGCAGCGTGTGGTTCGCTGCCATCTGTGAGTGCGGAACTTTTCACAAAACAGTATACGAACAAGCGTTCGCTAGTCTATAGTTGTCGGGAGATGAGAAGAAATCGATCGTCACCACCGAGGCGCTCCCTCGCGGTGAAGAACGGAGGAGAATCGTGGACACAGTGGCAGTCGGACAGGTCAAAGGTCGACCTGATCATTTCTGGGAAGACCTGACTCAGGGAGATGTCGTCGTCAGCCCGGGGCTGACGATCACGGACGCGCACCTCGTCCAATGGGCCGGGCTGACCGGGGACTGGGTCTCGCTGCATCTCAACTCCGAATATGCAGCAACCACCCCATTCGGGCAGAGGATCGGCCACGGACCGCTGACACTGTCCGTGGCACTGGGGCTGCTCACGCAGACCGGATACTTCACCCACGTCGAAGCCTGGCTCGGTCTCGACGAGGTGCGCGCACTGAGTCCTGTGTTCATCGATGACACCATCCACGCTGAGGCGACCGTCGTCGAGACGCGCCCTACGAGCAAGCCGGGCCGTGGCCTGTGGTCACTGGCCTACGAGGTGAGGAAGCAGGACGGGTCGACCGTGATGACCTTCCGCAGCTCATTCCTCATCTCCCGCCGCGATGACTCGGAGAACTGAGCAGTCCGATGACAACGATTGACAGTGCCCTGCAAGCAGTGGGCGCGGGCGTCGACGGCGAAGTGAGCTTCTCGACACGCATCGACAGCCCCGCGATCACCGACCTGCGCACACGAGTGCGCCGAACCCTCCATGCCGTGACCGGCCCGGAGCGTCTGAGGCGGCACGACGAAGACGAAACCTATGACTTCGAGCTCTACGAGGCGCTCGCCGCCGAAGGGCTGGTCGGGCTCGAAGCGGACCTCGACGGCCGAGGCCCCAGCCACTCCAGCCAAGTCACGGTGCTCGAAGAGCTCGGTGCCGGCGCCACCTCGATCGGCGTGAGCGTGGTCGTCCAATACATGGGCGTCGAACTTCTCCACCGATACAGCACAGCTGAGCAGAAGTCCGAATGGCTGAGCCCCCTGCTCGCCGGCTCGGCACGAATGTCCTTCGGGCTGAGCGAACCCGCCGGCGGCACCGATGTGGCACGGCAGATGGCCACGTGGGCACGCCAGGGCCCCGACGGAACCTGGCTGATCAACGGTGCGAAGAAATGGATCGGCGGAGCATCGACGGCGACCTTCATCATCCTCCTCGCCCGCACCTCGGCGGTGGAGAGATCGGGCATCGACGGAATCTCGATGTTCATCATTCCCCGCGACACCCCAGGCATCACGACGACGCCGATCGACACGATGGGCATCCGCGGCCTCGAGCAGGCCGACGTCGTCCTCGAGGACGTCGCAGTGCCGGCGGAGAACATCCTCGGCGAGGTCGGATCCGGGTTCCGGAACGTGCTTGCCACGCTCAACGGCGAACGACTCAACGGTGCGGCGGTCGCGCTGGGCATCGCTCGCGGGGCGCTGTCCTATGCGGTCGACTATGCCAATGGCCGGCACGCATTCGAGCGGCCGATCGGCTCGTTCCAAGGCCTGCAGCATCCCCTCGTCGACGCGCTCACTCGGACCGAATCGGCTCGTCACCTCCTCTACAACGGAGCGGAGATGTCCGATCAGGGCTCTGGGGAAGCGGTCGAGAACCTCTCCGGTCTAGCCAAGCTCGCCGCCTCGGAGGCCGCGACGACTGCCACCGACATCGGAATGCGGGTGATGGGCGGGTGGGGATTCCACCGACACCTGCCCATGCAGCGCTACTTTCGGGACGCGCGCCTGTACACATTCGCACCGCTGACGGACGAGATGATTCGCAATCAGCTCGCACAACGACACCTCGGGCTCCCTAGGTCGACATGAGTCGATTGTTCCGCCTCGGCGGGGGAGAGCTTCGAGTATCGGGCCGGCAGACAGGGCGTCGGTCCGCACTGAAAGCAGAACGAGAACGAAAGGAAGCACCATGACCACGAATGACAACGACGGATTCGATATCAATCGCAACGTCGATCTCTTCTCCGTGCAGAGGGCAGACGACCTGCATGAGGCTCCGGGGCAGACGGCGAATGCCCGTCGCGTCTCCGGGGTCTCGCGTGAGAACTCGAAGGCATCGAACCTTTGGTTCGGCAAGGTCCACACCGGCCCCGGTGAGATTTCGGCCGCGCATCATCATGGCGAGGCCGAGACCGGAGGCTACATCTTCAAGGGCCGCGGTTTCATCCGCTACGGTGAGCGCTACGAGCAGATCGTCTACATGGAGGAAGGGGACTTCGTCTTCGTGCCTCCGTACATGCCCCATATCGAGGGCAATGCGAGCAAGACCGAAGAGCTGATCTGGATGACCACGCGCACTCCAGACAACATCGTCGTCAACCTGGAAGACCAGGATATCGCTGACGTGGAGATCGACTATCGGTCGTAAGCTTCTCAATCGGCAAGCGGTATTCCCTGCTGAAGCGTTGCGCTTATGTTGGAGTTTTCTGCCGACTGTCGTCTGATCACTCTGGGGCTGTGGGCGTTGTCTCGCAGCCCCGGAGGTGCTTGAGCTGAAGTGCAATACACACCTTCCTCGGACAGGCTGTAAGCGAGAACAGCTCTCAAGGTTCTGTGGATACGAGGGCGTACAAGCGCTACAAGATTCCGATGCTGGCCCTGATGAGCATGCGGGACTCTTCGGCTTCTGTTGCAAGAGCCACGCGACATGTGCCGAGGCTGCGATCGGCGAAGGCGTAGGAGCCGCCCGTATCGGGGAGTGAGCAGTGACCGATCCTTGGTGGTCGACTCGCTTTCGGCCCAATCTGCGACAGATGGCACTGGTTGCGAACCGTGCTTTCTGTCGTAGGTTGGGCTGCTTTTCGTTGGGGGCAGATCTATTGAGGCGAATGTCCAAGGCGGGAGCTGGAGTCTCGGTGGAGCCGACGCGACGTTACCGTAACGTTGGCGCTGAGGACACGTTGCCGCGGTGCCGGCGCTGCGGCGAGGGCGCTCAGGACTCGGCGCGTTCGATGGCCTGCGCTGCGAAGACGGCGTCGAGGAGGCCGGGAAACCGAGCGTCGAGGTCGTCCTTGCGCAGGGAGTTCATGATCTTCGTGCCCTCGTACTCCTGCCGGATGACGCCGGCCTCGCGCAGGGTCCGGAAGTGATAGGTCGCCGTGGACTTCGACACCGGCAGCTCGAAGGTCGCGCACGCGTGATCACCGAAGACGTCGTTGAGCTTACAGGCGACAGTTCGGCGAACAGGATCGGCCAGGGCAGCGAGGACGGTGTCGAGCCGCATCTCCTCGCGAGTCGGATGGTCCAGTATGCGCATTCGAGGGCATCCCTTCGCTCTCGTCGTGGCCGGCTGACTTCTGCCGGATGTCGCTGTCGCGATCGTGTCATCTTCCGTCTTCATTGTACGAGATATTTGGTAGTACGAATTCTCTCGTAGTAATGTGTCAGTTCGAAGTACGAAGAATCTCATACTTCCAGCTGAATGCGTCCTCCTGAGCGCTTCCAGCCGAATGCTGCAACCGAAATTCTCGACACGATTCCGAGGTCTTATGTCTCATCTGCTGTTCGAACCGCTCACCCTGCGTGGACTGACCTTCCGCAACCGGATCTGGGTCCCGCCGATGTGCCAGTACTCGGTGACCGGCGAAGACGGAGTCGCCGCCCCGTGGCACGCCGTCCACTACGGTTCGATGGCCCGCGGCGGAGCCGGCGCCATCATCGTCGAAGCCACCGGAGTCGTTCCCGAGGGCCGCATCTCCGCTCGCGACCTCGGCCTGTGGAACGATACGCAGCGCGATGCCCTGGCCCCCATCGTCGACTTCGTCCACTCGCAGGGAGCCGCCGCCGGAATCCAACTCGCCCACGCCGGCCGGAAGGCCTCCACCTTCCCGGAATGGGGCACCGACCGCTCGGGCAGCGTGCCTGTCAACGAGGGCGGATGGCAGACCGTTGCCCCGTCCGCACTGGCCTTCGACGGACTCGCCGAGCCCCGTGCGCTCACGGAATCGGAGATCGCCGAGGTGGTCGAGGCCTTCGCTGCGTCGGCTCGCCGGTCGATCGACGCCGGGTTCGACTTCGTCGAGCTCCATGCCGCCCACGGCTACCTGCTCCACCAGTTCCTGTCCCCGCTGAGCAACACCCGCACCGACTCCTACGGCGGCTCGCCGGAGAACCGTGCCCGACTCCTTCTCGAGATCGTCGATGCCACCCGCGGCGAGGTGGGCGACGAGGTGCCCGTGTTCGTGCGGCTGTCCGCCACGGACTGGACCGAGGGCGGGCTGAGTCTCGACGACACCGTGGAACTCGCCGGCTGGCTCAAGGGCCACGGCGTCGACCTCATCGACGTCTCCTCCGGCGGCAACGTCGTGGCGCAGATCCCCGTCGGACCCGGCTACCAGACGACCCTTTCGGCCGGAGTGCGCGAACGCGCCGAGATCCCGACCGCAGCGGTCGGACTCATCAGCGAGCCGTTCCAGGGTGAGCACATCCTGGCGACCGGGCAGGCCGATGCGATCCTCGTGGGGCGCGAGTACCTGCGCGACCCGAACTTCGCGCTCCGGGCCGCCGATGCGCTGCGCTACGACATCGACTACCGTCCGGCGCAGTACCACCGCGCGTACAGCTGAGGTCGGTTCGGTCCCCGTGGTGGTGAGCAATCGCACCACGGGGACCGATTGTGCGTAGCATCGGGGCGGAGTAGAAATATATGAATGAGTAATGTTTCTGAGTCCGTGATGTCGGCCGAACAGCGCAAGATCCTCGCGGTCATGCTCGTGCCGATGTTCATGTCGCTGCTGAGCGTGTCGATCGTCAACGTCATCCTCCCCGACATGCAGCGCTCGATCGGCGCCTCGAACTCTGCGATCCAATGGGTGCTCTCGGGTTACACCCTGGCCTTCGGCGTCTTCCTCGTCGCCGCCGGTCGCGCCGGCGACCTCTTCGGCCGCGGGCGACTCTTCGTCATCGGCGTCGGCGTCTTCGCCGCAGGCTCCCTCATCGCCGGACTCGCCCCCGACCCGCTCATGCTCAACCTCGCCCGCATCGTCATGGGCGTCGGCTCCGGCCTGCTCAGCCCGCAGGGCGTAGGTATGATCCAGCAGTACTTCCACGGCAAGCTCCGCGGACGCGCCTTCGGCATGTTCGGCACCATCGTCGGCGTCTCCGTCGGCATCGGCCCTGTGCTCGGCGGCGGTCTCATCGCGATCCTCGGCGACGAATGGGGCTGGCGTTCGGCCTTCCTCATCAACGTCCCGATCGCGCTCATCGCGATCGTCCTCGGTCGCCTCTGGCTGCCGCGCAGCGCCTGGGTCGGCAGCGACAACGGTTCGCACGACACCGGCTCGAACGCCGCCAGCTCGAGCGACACCACAGGAGACGACACCGAAGCGGGCGGCAAGAGCCGGGCGCGCGCCGACTTCGACCCGATCGGCATCCTCCTCCTGGCCGTTGGAACCCTGCTGGTCATGCTCCCGTTCCTCGAGCGCAGCCTCGGTGCTTGGATCTACCTCCTCGTGCCCATCGGTGCCGTCGTCGTCATCGGCTGGGTCCGCTGGGAGAACCGCTACTCCCGCCAAGGCGGCTCACCGATGGTCGACATGCAGCTCTTCCGCACCCGCAGCTTCGCCTACGGCGCCTACCTGTCCTCGGTGTACTTCGTCGGCATGCCCGGCGTGTGGGTGATCGTCGCCCTCTACCTGCAGAACGGACTCGGCTTCCCCGCCCTCGAGGCCGGTCTCATCGGACTGCCTTCGGCCCTGCTCTCGGCGGCGGGTGCGCAGGCGGCCGGTCGGGTCGTGCTCACCTTCGGACGTAAGATGGTCGTCCTCGGGGTGGGGATCGCCCTGACCGGAGTCGTCGCCTCGGCGCTCATAGTCCTCGCCCACGAAACCTGGGGGATCAGCATCTGGTGGATGCTCGCCTCCCTCGGCGTGCTCGGCATCGGACAGGGCATGACGATCAGCCCCAACCAGACGCTCACCCTCGCCGAGGTGCCTGTCGAGTACGCGGGCACCTCGGGCGGGATCATGCAGACCGGGCAGCGCGTGGGCACGGCGATCGGCATCGCCGTCGTCACCGCCGTGTTCTTCGCCTTCCAGTCCCTGGCCGGCTACGCAGCGGCTATCATCGCCGGGTTCTCAGTCATCGCGCTCATCATCATTGCGGCCGGGATCATCGGCACTATCGACCTGGGGCGCGGGCGGAAGAAGGCCAAGCGCGCCGAGGAGCTCGCGAAGAGCTGACGAACCAGCCGTTTCGGCGGGACGCTCCACCGCGATTCAGATGGGACGGTGCGATTCAGGTGGGACGGTGCTGGGCGGGCTCAACAATCGCCGGAGAAGGCCCGGTGACCGAGTTGCGCGGGTGACCCCTGCCCGTCAGGGGTCGAGCGTCTGTCGGAAGTCGGGCGTCTGTCAGGAGTCGAGCGAGGTGCGGATGCGTTCGATGAGGTCGTCGAGGCCATCGTCGAATTCGCGGTCGGCGTGGTCCTCGGCGAGCAGATTCTGCAGGCGGCTGACGGTGGCGTAGTCCTCGAGGTTCTCCTCCTCGTCACCTGCCTCGGGGGCAGTCGGGGTGTCGATGCCCATTGCGGACACCTGTAGGAACAGGTCGCCGAGGAGGAAGCTCGTGAAGGCCTTGTAGGCATCCACGGCCGCGGCATCGGAGAATCCGAAGCCCTTGAGCGATGAGAGGAAGTGCTCGACCCAGCGAATGCTCCGGAGCGGCGGACGCAGCCAGGGTGCTTCGGGCGGCTGCGTGATCATCAGCGGGAACATCCGCGGGTGGTTGAGCGCCATGCGGCGGGTGGCGTTGGCCACGCACTGCAGGTACTCCTCCCAGGAGCCGGGCGCGTTCTGCATGAGGTCGTCGTCGAAGAGGGCGTCGATGAGCTCGCTCACCGCGGCGGAGATGAGCTCGTCCCGTCCGGGAACGTGGCGGTACAGTGCCATGGCCTCCACATCCAGTGCTGCACCCAGACGGCGCATGGTCAGTGATCGGACCCCGTACTCGTCGATGTAGGCGACGGCGGCCTGAACGACATCGCTGCGGCTCAGGCGTCGGCGGGCCATGGTCTCTCCTCACTTCGCTGATCTGCGGAGGGCCGCGAGTCTCGTGCGCGGCCCGTCCCAGCGATCCTACACTCAGCCGGATCGTCGGCAGCCGTCCCGGGAAGGAGGCGACCGCTGCGTGGGGAGCACTCCCGGTCGGTCGCCGAGGCGGCCGACCGGGAGTCCGAGTCCGAGGGGATGGACTGTCGATGGGTCTGACTCAGTCGGATCCGCTCAGCGGGCTGCCCGACGCGAGCGACCGGTGATGAGTCCCCACACGATGAGGACGATGATCGAGCCGCCGATCGCGCACAGCCAGGTCGAGATGTCGAAGAACGAATCGACTCCGACGCCGAAGAGCGCGCTGCCGAGCCAGCCGCCGAGGAGGGCGCCGATGACGCCGATGATGAGGGTGCCGATCAGCCCGCCGGCCTGCTTCCCCGGCAGGATGAGCTTGGCGATGGCCCCGGCGATGAGTCCGAGGATGAGATAGGCGAAGAAGCCCATGGGGGTGTCCTTTCGACGGTGATCCTCCGAGCGTCGGAGGAGTGTTTATGGTGTAATCGACACTAACAGCGATAATTCCGCGTGACAATCTCGCAAATCTTCCATCGTGCTGATAGCGTCAATTCTGCTGACACATTGTACGATTACAACATAAACATAGGTCAGTAGGAGGAGCAGGGTCAGTGGTCGGGAGGAACGGCACCAACGATCGGAGAGGACGGTGACTGAGATGTCCGGACGGCATTCCCTTGTGATGGTCTCCCCGTGGCTTCCGGGCCGAAGTGAGTGCGAGGACTTGCCGACCGGCGCGGCGATCACCCCCGCGCTCGCGGCTCTGACCCGCGCCGAGGACGGCATCTGGGTCGGCGGGAGCACGCAGCCGTGCCCGGAGAACCCGGAGCACCAGGAGAACCCGGAGTGCCAGGAGAGCCCCGATCTGCCGGTGCGTCCGGTTCTCCTCGCCGAGTCGGCCGCATGCATCGAGCCCGACGGTCTCGGCCTCACTCGCGGAACGCTCTGGCCGCTTTACCACGATGATCCTTCTTCGCTGAGCTTCTCCCAGCAGTGGTGGACCGCCTACCGTGAGGTCAACACCCGATTCGCCGAGGCGGCCGCCGCTGTCGCAGATACGCAGGCGACCGTATGGATCCACGGTCTCCAACTCCAGCTCGTACCGAAGCTGCTGAGACAGCTGCTGCCCGATCTGACCATCGGCTTCTCGCTGCATGTGCCCTTTCCCGGCCTTCCGACCTTCTCCCAGCTCCCGTGGCGCGAGGAGATGCTCGGCGGGCTGTTGGCCGCCGATGTCCTCGGATTCCACCGTCAGAGCGATCGGATGAACTTCGCCGACGTCGCCGCAGCGCTCGCTCCTGTCGCGGATCTGCAGGCCTCCTCGCTGCCGTCGCTGAGATCGGCCCCGACGTCGATCGATGCGGCGACCACCGCTGCGGTCGCGGACGCCGTGGCCGACCGCGGTGACCATCTGCGTCTGCGCAGCCACCTCGGCGATCCCGGTGTTCTCCTGCTCTCCGTCGATCGGCTCGATCCCACCTGCGGCGTCATGCACCGTCTCCACGCGATCAGCTCTCTGTTCGAAGACGGCAGGCTCGACCCGGGGACGGTCGGCTTCCTCCAGGTCGTCATCCCGCCGCGGACCCCCGACGCGGTCGGGGAGCGGCTGCGTGAGGACATCGAGCGGTACATCGGCCATATCAACGGGCGCTTCGCCGGACTGGGCCGACCGGTCGTGATGTACCAGCACCGCGACGTTCCTGATGAGAAGCTCATCGGGCTCTGCCTCGCCGCAGATGTCTACCTCTCCACGCCCCTGCGGGAGGGGATGGGGCTGGGCGCCGAGACGTACGTGACTGCGCGGCGCGGACGCGGGGGAGCGGTGGTGGTCTCGGAGTTCGATGGGGTCGCCGATGTGCTCGACGGCGCCGTCGTCGTCAACCCGCACGACACTCCCGGCCTGGCTGACGCGATCATGACGGCGATGACGCTCGATCCTCACGACGCCGCACTCCGTATCGATGCCATGGCCGAAGCGGTAGCCTCGGATGAGAGTCAGAGATGGGCGGAGACGTTCCTTGAGACCCTGCGGGGAACAGTTCTGCGCGGAGCAGGCTCGTGTGGAGCAGACCTGCGAGGACGTTCGTGATGCCCAGTCGCCGAGCAGAGGAGACCGTCGTGTCCACCGCGTCCGCTGGGTCCACCGGGTCCGCCGAGGAGCCCTCCGAAGGAATCGTGCACCGGGTGGCCGGCTACGTCCGCCGTCCCGAATCCATCACCGACCTCTTCCAGATCCTCAAGACCGTCCTCGCGGCCACGCTGGCGTGGTGGCTCTCCGGCGCGGTGCTCGATTCGCAGATGCCGTTCCTCGCACCGTGGACGGCCCTGCTGACCGTGCATGCGACGGTCTACCGGTCGCTGTCGCGGGGCATCCAGTCGACGGTGGCATCGACGATCGGCGTCGGCGTCTCCTTCCTCATCGGGCACTTCCTCGGGGTGAGTCTGTGGACGTTCGCGCTCGCGCTCTTCGTCGGCATGGTCGGATCGCGGGTGGGTTGGCTGCGCGACGAGGGGGTGGCGATCGCGACGACGGCGATCTTCATCCTCGGCTCCGGGTTCGACTCGCAGCAGCCTCTGCTGCTCGACCGGATCCTCGAGATCGCCCTCGGCGTCGGCATCGGTCTCGCCGTCAACCTCATCGTCATCCCGCCCGTGCGCGACCAGCAGGCGGCGCGGTACATCGACAGCATCAACGAGCAGATGGGCGAGGTGCTCATCGACATGTCCAGGGAATTCAGCCGGTCGTGGGAGACCGACCAGGCCGAGGACTGGTTCGAACGCACCGAGGAGATGAGCCGGGAGATCGACTCCGCATGGGGTTCGGTCCGCTTCGCGCGGGAGAGCCGACGCGGCAACCCCCGCATCACCGTTCCCCGACCCACGAAGCGGCATCAGGTCGAGGCGGATCAGGCGTCGAGGGAGAGCTACGAGAACATTCTGCAGCGCGTCGACGAAGGCATCTCGCACCTGCGCAACCTCGCCCGCACGCTGCGTGAGGCCTCCTACGCCGAGGGTGCCTGGGACACCCGGTTCCGCGAAGAGTGGTCGGCGATCGTCGCCGACGCCGGTCGGTCGATCGCCGATCCCGACGCCGAGGTCGAACCTGTCTTCGACCGCCTCGAGTCGCTGGCGAGGGAGCTGTCATCCGATGGGAACCTGCCGGCCACCTCCTGGCCGCTCTACGGTTCGCTCATCACCAGCCTGCGCCATATCGTCATCATCGTCGACGATGTCGCATCGGCACGGGAAGCCCGGGAAGAGAACTGAGGACCACACAGCCAGAACTCGCCAGGTGACGGCCAGAGTTCACCAGGCGATGCCGCCGAGCCACAGTCCCGACCCCGCCGCCGCGGTCGCGACGATGAGGGTGCCGAGGCCGTTGACGAGGCTGATCGCCCACTTGCGCTCCTGAAGCAGGCGCACCGTTTCGACGCTGGCCGTCGAGAACGTCGTGTACCCGCCGAGGAAACCCGTGCCGATGACGAGATGCCACGACTCAGGCAGCAGCGCCTGCGCGGCCAGGCCCGTGAGGAATCCGAGGACGAGCGACCCGGAGACGTTGATGACGATCGTGCCCCACAGGGTCGGCCCGGTGGTGCGGGACTTGATGAGCCCATCGAGGATCATCCGCAGCCCCGCTCCGAGGCCGCCGGCCACGGCGATCGCCGAGAACAGGAGAACACTCATCGCGGACCCCTGTTCGTGGCAGCGTCGGCGGTGTCGCCAATGTCGGCGAGATCGGGATCCAAGGGCACCTCGCTCGCACCCGGGCCACCGCGTCTGAGGGTTCCGAGTGCGATCCCGGCCCAGGTGGCGAGCCCGCCGATGAGGACGGTAGCCAGACCGTAGCCGATTCCGAGCCCGGCACGGCCATCGCCGAGGAGGCTCGCGGCATCCGTGGCCAGTGCACTGTAGGTGGTGAATCCGCCCATGAATCCGGTGCCGACGAGGATGCGCAGCGTCCTGCGCACGCCGACGTCGGGTCCGCGGCGGGCCAGTGATTCGAGGAGGAGTCCGAGGAGGAACGCGCCGAGGATGTTGATGCCGAAGATCGCGACGGGGATCCCGTCGATCTCGGGCACGGCGAGGCTGATGCCCTCACGCGCGGCGGTCCCGACCGTGCCGCCGAGGACGGCGAGACCGAGGTACGAGGCGCGCAGGTGAACCGGGCGGCTCATGCCCGCTCCGCCTCCGCGAGTCGATCGAGCTCCCACGTGGGGCCACCGGCGAGCACCCGAGTCGACCATGCGACGTTCCTGCCCTCAAGAGTGCGGGAGATGTCGGCGAGGATGTCGGCATCGAGGTCGGCGTCGAAGCGTTCGGCGAAGGTCGCGGCTGTCTCGAGCACCTCGGCGGGCTGATCGGGCACGAGGCCGACGACGAAGCGGGTGCGCGTGTCCGGTCGTGTCTGTTCGCCTGTATCCGGCTGGGGGGTCATCTGTTTCCTACCTTTCGGGCATGCTGGCGCCGGTTGAGGTAGGGACTGTTGTCGGCTCTCCGGGTTCGGAGTGTCTCTCCGGTTCGGAAATCGCAGAAGCCGAGGTTGGGTGCGGCGAGCCCCACCGCCGCGACGCGCACGCGCCGGAATCGACGCACACGAGACCTCTACATTGTGACATATGAGGAGACTGGGCGGAGCTCAGACCTGGGTATGATGCGGCGGGTGAGCCCGGCCCACTAGCATGAGAGCCATGGAGTCCCGCACCTACCCGGCCACCGCCTCGTCGGACAGAGACACGGGAGGTCCCGGTCGATTCGACCGCCTGCGGAGGTACCTCACAGCGCGTCCCTGGATCCTCGACTCGCTCGTCTGGGCACTGCCCGTCACGTTCTTCGGCGTCCTCACTGCAGTCTCCATCGCGCAGACGAACGTCGTGTCCATGGTGCCGCCGTTCGTCCAGATCGCCATCGCCCTGCTTCAGACAGTTCCGCTGGCGCTGCGACGCACCCGCCCCCTGCTCAGCTCGTCGGTCATCGCCTCGGGTTTCCTGCTCGGCGTGATCACGATGACGGGCCCCAACCTCGGCGTCATCGCCGTCCCGCTCACCGTCTTCTCGACGACGGCATGGGGCAGCCGCGTGCACGGACGCATCGTGCTCGGCCTCGGACTGACCGGCTCGGTGCTGCTGGGCGGATGGATCTACCTCGTGCTCCTGCAGTCGACGATCGGCCCCGGATCCAGGCCCCTCGAAGCGGGGTCGTACCTGCTGCTCGGCACGGTGGTGGCGCTGTCTGCGGCGATCGTACTCATCGCCTGGCTGCTCGGCGGAGTCGGTTATCGCCGGCGCCGGGAGCTCGAGAGCATCTGGGAGCGCAATCGCCTGCTCGAACAGGAACGCGAATCGGAGACACGGCTGGCCGCCGACGCCGAACGCATGCGCATCGCCCGCGAGATGCACGACGTCATCGCCCATTCCCTCTCCGTCATCATCGCGCAGGCCGACGGCGGGCGTTTCGCTGCGAAAGCGGATCCTGACAAGGCCGCCGAGGTGCTCGAGACGATCGCCGGGACCGGCAGGGACGCGCTCGCGCAGACCCGATCCCTGCTCGGCTTCCTTCGCTCCGATGAGGACTCCGGTCGGACGGCGGCACCGCTGCCGGCTATTTCGGATCTCGATTCGCTGGTCAGCGATCTGCGTTCGGCGGGGCTCGCGGTCTCACTCGTCGGAGTCGAGACGGTGAAGAACGACCTGCTGCCCGACGGCGCGTCGCTCGCTGTCTACCGCATCGTCCAGGAGGCGTTGACGAACGTGCTCAAGCACGCCGGCAGCGGTGCCCGCGCGCACGTGTCGCTGCAGCTCGACGGCGACGATCTCATCACCCGCATCAGCGATGACGGGGGCGGTGCCGGCGGCGCTGGCAGTGTGAACGGTGTCGGGGGTGCTGGTGCTCAGGGCGGCCGAGGCCACGGCATCGTCGGCATGCGCGAACGTGCCTCACTCTACGGAGGTTCGCTGACGGCCCGCCCGATCCGGTCGACAGGCGTCGGACGTCCGGGCGGCAAGGAGTCGGGGCGGGGCACAGTCGGTCAGGATGACTCCCGTCGGGACGTGCCCGGGTTCGCCTCCGGCAATGTGCCCGGTCACGCCTTCGGATCGACGACGGGATTCCTCGTCGAGGCCCGATTCCCGGTGGCGCGTCGGCTCGGCGCTGCCCCTGCCTCCGTTGGGGAGGGTGCGCGGGCGGACGTCGCCGGACCGAGTGTGCCGGGCGACGTCGCCGAGGCGGGTGCGCCGGAGGCCGATGGTGAGGCGGCCGCGCCGAGCGATGCCTCGGCGGTCGCCCCCAGCAACGCCGAGGCAGAGGGCCGACGATGAGCGAGAACACTGACGCGGCACTGCGCGTCGTCCTCGTCGACGACCAGTCCCTCGTGCGTGCGGGCTTCGCGATGGTCATCGACTCACAGCCGGACCTCAGTGTCGTCGGCCAGGCCGGCGACGGTGCGGCCGGAGTCGAAACCATCCGGACGCAGCAGCCCGACATCGTGCTCATGGACGTGCGGATGCCGCGCGTCGACGGGATCGACGCCACCGAACAGATCCTCGCGCTCGCCGACTCCGGGCAGATCCGGACCCCGAAGATCATCGTGCTCACGACCTTCGACGATGACGATTACGCCCTGCGAGCGCTGCGCGCCGGAGCCTCCGGATTCCTCCTCAAGGACACCCTGCCCGAGGTTCTCCTCGACTCGATCCGCACCGTCGTCGACGGGGGAGCGGTCATCGCCCCCACCACGACCAGACGCCTGCTCGACAATCAGCTGCTGCCCCACCTCGGCGGCGGTGATCCTGCTGCGATGGAGGCAGCCGGACATGGACGCGCAGGTGGACACGGGTCGGCGGACGGCGGGCACGGACCGGTGGATCCGGGCGGGCACGGACCGTCGGCAGGCGAACACCGGGCGGGCCCGGCGTCGACGCCGCTGCTCGATGACGCGGATGCCCGCCGGCTCGCATCGCTGACTCCGCGCGAGCGGGAAGTGCTCGTGCTCATCGCCACCGGTCTGTCGAACACAGAGATCGGCGAGCGGCTCTTTCTCGCGCAGCCGACGGTGAAGACCCACGTCGGCCGCATCCTCATGAAGCTCGAGGTCCGGGACCGTGTCCAGGCCGTCGTCCTCGCCTACGAAGCCGGACTCGTCGGCCCCGGACAGTGAACCCGGCGGGGTCCTCGCGCGCGTGTCATCCCCAGGTATGACACTCCATCGCCGAGGCGGCCGCTGAGTTCCTCGAAGACCATCCTCCGGTCCGATGCGCCCAGGTGGGGGCGGCGACGAGAGTGGAGGCATGAACACAACACCGACGAATCACGACCCCCGACAGTCCCCATCCGCGATCCAGGCGATCGGCCTGCGCAAGACCTACGGCGAAGGCGACGCGATGGTCCGACCACTCGACAACCTCAGCCTCGACATCGAAACCGGTCGCTTCACCGCGATCATGGGACCCTCAGGATCCGGGAAGTCGACGCTGCTCAACATGCTCGCCGGACTCGATACCCCCGATTCCGGTGAGGTCTTCATCGGCGAGACCCCGCTGTCGAAGCTGAGCGACCGCCGCCTCACCGCGATCCGCCGCGACCGCATCGGCTTCGTCTTCCAGTCCTTCAACCTCGTGCCGGCGATGAACGCCGAGGAGAACATCCTCCTGCCCTCGCAGCTGACCGGGGCGAAACCGGACCGGCAGATGTTCCGCCGCATCGTCGACCTCCTCGGCCTCGGTGAGCGTCTCAAGCACCGACCGCACGAACTCTCCGGCGGCCAGCAGCAGCGCGTCGCCGTCGCCCGGGCGCTGGTGGCCCGGCCCGATGTCATCGTCGCCGACGAACCCACCGGCAACCTCGACTCGAACGCCGGAGAGGAGGTGCTCGGCATCCTGCGGGCCTCGGTCGACGAACTCGGCCAGACCGTCGTCATGGTCACCCACGACCCGCGCGCCGCCGCACGCGCCGATCGCGTCGTCCTGCTCGCCGACGGCCGTCTCGCCGGGGAACTCACCTCGCCCGACCCTGATTCCGTGGCCGCTGCCCTGATGAACGTGACGAACGCACAGGCACGCGGCACCGTCCCGGCAGGCTCCACTGCTGCCGGCACCCCCTCGGCGGGATCCGCTCCGCTGTCGGGAGGTGCCCGATGATCCGCATCGCCTGGTCCAATCTGCGCGGCGCCTCAGGAAGGCTCGGGGCCGCGGTCATCGCGATCGCCGTCTCGGTCGCCTTCATCGTCGCCTCCCTCCTCTTCTCCCAGGCCTTCGGCGATACCCTGCGCAACCAGGTGCAGGCCGAATGGGCCGGCGCCGATGTCGCAGTCACCGCGGCCGACTCCGCTGATGAGGGAGCCACGGTCGACGCTGGGGCAGAGTCCTCTCCGCTGACCGAATCGCTCGCGTCGACCATCTCCGACGCCGAGGGTGTGAGGAGCGCCCAGCTCACCGAATCCGCCTTCGTCTCGGTCACCTCGTCAGGCACCTCGGTGTCGGGGACGGCGACGAACGTCCCCGACGGCCAACAGGACCTCCTCGAGGGATCGGCCCCCGCCGACGATGACGACGTCATGCTCAGGGAAGCCGACGCGAAGACTCTCGGGGTCGGCGTCGGCGACACGCTCACCCTCGGAACCTTCGACGGTTCGGGCCGCAGTTCGGACGACGGCCCGACGCTCACGGTCTCCGGAATCATGCCCGGCTCCTCGTCGACCGGTATCGACCTCTACCTCACCGACGCGGGGCTGAAGTCGGCGCCGGGCGAACTCGTCCCGGACTCGATCCGAGTCGTCGCGGACGAGGGAACCGACCGGGACACACTCGCCGAGTCGGTCACGAGCGCCGTCTCCGAGGCCGGGGTCGGTGACGCCGCGACGGTGCAGACCGTCGACGAGGTCGTCGAGGACCAGCTCGAATCGCTCTCCGATTCCACCGATATGCTCTCGACGATCGGCATCGCCTTCGGTCTGCTCGCGGCAGGAGTCGCCGCGCTCGTCATCTCGAACACCTTCAATGTGCTCGTCGCCTCTCGTACCCGCGTGCTCGCCCTCTTCCGCGCCGTCGGCGCCTCACGGTCGCAAGTGCGCGGGGCTGCGATCGTCGAGAGTCTCAGCCTCGGCATCATCGGATCCGTGCTCGGCCTCGGCCTCGGATACCTCCTCGGATGGGGACTCTCGGCAGCCGCGCGAGCGTTCTGGATGCCCGAATTCGGCGAGGTGGCCGTGACCCCCGCGGCCCTCATCGTCGGTCCGGCCGTCGGCATCCTCGTCACCGTCGCCGCGGGACTCATCCCGGCGATCCGGTCCTCACGGGTCTCACCCATCGAGGCTCTGCGCCCCGTGGATGTGCCTGCCGCAGCTCCGCGCATCCGCTGGGTGCGCCTGAGCCTGGCGATCGTCGTCGGCGCGATCGGAATCGGAGTCTGCCTGGCCGGTGCCACCTCCCAGTCCGTGGTGCTCGGCATCCTCGGCTGCTTCGCCCTCTTCGTGGCGCTGCTGCTCGGCACGCGGGTGTTCGTGCCGCCGCTCGTGGCACTGCTCGCCCGGATCCTCGCGCTCGTCACCCGGCGCTCGCCGAGCGTGCAGCTGGCCGGGCGATCGGCGAGCACAGCGGGCGGACGAACCGCCTCGACGACGGGAGCTCTGCTCATCGGCATCACGCTGGTCACCGCGGTCGTCGTCGGTTCGGCGAGCCTGCAGCGCACACTCGAACTCGCGACCGCGAAGGACACGCCCGTCGACCTCGTGGTCTCGGAGGCCGGTGCGGGATCTGGTGCTGGGTCGGGTGCCAGCTCTGGGATCGGGAAGAAGGCCGAATCCGTGCTCGATGACTCTCCGATCGTCGAGGACCGGGTGAACGTTCCTGCCGCCTCCGCCTCGGTGGAGGTCGACGGACACACAAGCTCCGATGATCTTGCGATCACCAGCACCGAGGCGGCCGCCGATACCGATGTCGTCCGCAGCGACGGATACGACGTCGACCAGGGCACGGTGATGCTCGACCCGACGTCGGTGGGCATCGATGATTCCGCGGACGATATCGACGGCGGATCCGCGACGATCAGCATCGGCGGGAAGGAGACCGTGCTCAAGGTCGTCACCTCGTACGACGTCCCCGCGGGGACGGCCCTGGTGAGCGGGGAGGACGCCGAACACATCGATGCTGCCGCCGGGGACGACCTCGGCGAGCAGACCTGGGCGAAGATCTCCGACGATGCGTCGACGTCTCAGGTCGAGGCGCTGGGTTCCGAACTCGACGCCGTCGGGGTGAAGGCCGACGCGGGACCGGCACAGAATCGCGCGGAGTTCGCGTCGATGTTCCAGGTGGCGCTGGCCGTGGTGCTCGGACTGCTCGCCGCCGCCGTGGTCATTGCGGTGATCGGGGTGAGCAATACGCTCACGCTCTCGGTCATCGACCGACGCCGGGAGGGCGCGCTGCTGCGTGCACTCGGGTTCACCCGGCGGGCGATGTCACGGATGATCACCATCGAATCGCTGCTGATGACGGTCATCGCCCTCGTCGTCGGGGCCGGCGTCGGGACGTTCTTCGGCTGGGTCGGGACCGCCTCGATCACCCCGGCGGGCTCGGACCCGGTGCTGTCCGTGCCGCCGGGCCAGGTCGGACTGATTGCGGTGGCCGCGATCCTCGCTGCGGTCCTCGCCTCGGCGATCCCAGCCCGCTCGATGTCGCGCATCGCTCCGGCCAAGGGCATGAGCATGGAGTGAGCCGACGGCCCCGGCACGCGCCGCGGTTCCGACCTGGTCGGGGCCGCGGTGCGTCCGTGCATGAGCGGGGCGGGCCGCCTCGGCGAAGGTCGGGGACTCAGCCGCGCTGGCGATCGAGCGCCCGACGCAGACGCTGCAGGCCCTCGTCGATGCGGTCGGGGGTGTTCGAGGCGAAGCACAGGCGCAGGGCATTCGAGAAGTGCCCGGCCGGGGAGAACGCGGGGCCCGGAATATAGGCGACACCCTCCTCCAAGGCGGTGGGCATGAGCGCTTCGGTGTTGATCGATTCGTCCTCGAAGGTCACCCACAGGAAGAACCCGCCGTCGGGATCGGTGGCCCTGACCTCGCCGGGGAAGTGGCGCTGGAGGCCGTCGGCCATGGTGATCTTGCGCTCCCGGTAGGTCTCGCGCAAGGTCGCCACGTGTGTCTCCGCACCGCCCTCGGACAGCCAGCGGGCGATGAGGTGCTGGTTGGGCACGGGTGCGCAGGTGTCCATCGTCTGCTTCGCATTGACGGCGAGGTCGCGGACGGCGGGGTCGACGTCGATCCAGCCGACCCGCAGTCCCGGGGCGACGAATTTCGAGAAGGTGTGGACGCCGAAGATGAGGGGATCGTTCGGGCTGAGATCGCTCAGCGCGGGAATCGACTCGCCCTCGAAGCGGAGCATGCCGTAAGGATTGTCCTCGATGATGACCGAACCGTGCCGGTGGGCGAAGGCCAGCAGACGTTCGCGGCGGGGCAGGGACATCGTCACCCCGGCCGGATTCTGGAACGTCGGCACCGTATAGATGACCTTCGGCGCCCGACCGGTGCGGGCGGTGTGCTCGTCGAGTGCCTCGACCTGCATGCCGTCCTCGTCGACGGGGATCTCGAGGATCTCCGCCTCGTAGCTCATGGCCGTGGCCGAACCGTTGGTGTAGGTGGGGGACTCGCACGCGACGAGGTCGCCGGGGCTGACGAAGAGCTTGAACCCGAGGTCGAGGCCCTGCATGCCGCCCGAGGTGATGAGGAGGCGATCGAGGTTGCCCTGCTGTTCGGTCGGGATCTGCTCGGTGGAGGCGAGATATTCGTGGAGGGCCTCGAGGAGGACCGGTTCGCCCTTCGTCTCCCCATAGGTGAAGTTCGCCGGCGAGAAGACGTCGCCGGCGATTCGCGCGAAGTCATCGGCCGGCAGCATGTCCGGAGCGGGAGCGCCCATCCCGAACTTGACGATGTCGTGATCGTAGGCGGCCAGCAGCGTGGTGGAGGCGTCGATGACGGATCCGACGAGCTTGTCGCGGCGGCTGGCGTAGGGCAGGGCCGGGTTCTGCGAAGAATTCGTGGCCAGGTTCACTGAGGTGGTGGACATGAGCGACCTCCTTTGAGCGGTGATGCCCTGAAGTCGACTGCTCCGGCGACGTTCAGAAGGCTCCTGCCCGAACGACGGATTACGTGGTGACCTCAGCATAGGGCCGGGTGACCTGCCGAACAAGGAAGTCGATCGCGGGAGTGTGCGGGCGAGTCGGCGATGAGGTCTGTCGACTCTCGCCGAGGTGGCTCTAGGCTGGGTACATGACCGACACCGGACTCGGCGCCACCAGACCCTCCGATGTGCGCGACAGCGACCTCGGAGCACAGTTCTCGGCGTTCATCGACGGACATCGACGCCATCTGCTCGGAAGCGTGGAGGGTCTGACCGAGGAGGAGGCCCGACGCTCCCTCGTGCCGAGCCGGACGACGCTTTTGTCCCTGCTCAAGCACGCAGTGTTCGTCGAGACCGTGTGGTTCGGCGAGACGGTGACGGGACGGAGCCGGATCGACTACGGACTGCCGCAGGACTCCCGGGATTCGTTCCTGCTCGACTCCTCTGACACGATCGCCTCGGTGAGCGCCGACTACCGGGCGGCGGTCGAGCGCTCGCATGCCGCGGTGGAGGGGATGCCGCTCGATACCGTGCTCACGGGACACAGGTCCGGGCCGCTGCCTCTGCGATGGGTGCTCCTCCACGTGCTGCGCGAGCTCGCCCAGCACTGCGGGCATGCGGACATCCTCCGTGAACAGATCTTCGCCGCACGGAACCCGGCCGCGCGCTGACGGCGGGTGACGGCTCGCCGACGGCGGGTGGGTGCGGACGGAAGCGCCGCCTCGGCGAGGGAATGCTCCCATTGACGGTCACGTCAGTGTGACCCAGTAGACTTAGCGAGTAATGACATCCCCTTTCACTTCGAGGTGAAGTACTCTCATGCCAGCAATCGTTGTCGTCGGCGCTCAGTGGGGCGACGAAGGTAAAGGTAAGACCACCGACATCCTCGGCACCAGCGTCGACTATGTGGTCAAGCCCAACGGCGGGAACAATGCCGGTCACACAGTCGTCGTCGGGGGAGAGAAGTACGAACTCAAGCTGCTGCCGGCGGGAATCCTCTCACCGAACGTCACCCCGGTCATCGGCAACGGCGTCGTCGTCAACCTCGAGGCACTCTTCGAGGAGATCGACGCACTCGAATCCCGCGGCGCCGACACCTCGAAGCTACGGATCTCGGCCAACGCCCACCTCGTCGCGCCCTACCACCAGACGTTGGACAAGGTGACCGAACGGTTCCTCGGCAAGCGCGCCATCGGCACCACCGGCCGCGGCATCGGCCCGGCGTACATGGACAAGATCGGGCGTCTGGGAATCCGCGTGCAGGACATCTTCGACGAGTCCATCCTGCGGCAGAAGATCGAGGGATCTCTGCGGCAGAAGAACGAACTGTTAGTCAAGGTCTACAACCGCAGGGCCGTGTCCGTCGAAGAGATCGTCGAGTACTTCGAACCCTTCATCGAGCGGCTGCGCCCCTACGTCGCCGAGACCGAACTCATGCTCAACCAGGCGCTCGACCGCGGAGAGGTCATCGTCATGGAGGGCGGCCAGGCGACGATGCTCGACGTCGACCACGGCACCTACCCGTTCGTCACCTCATCGAACCCGACTGCAGGCGGTTCCTGCGTGGGCACGGGCATCGGACCGACGCGGATCAATCGCGTCGTCGGCATCGTCAAGGCCTACACCACGCGGGTGGGGGCTGGGCCCTTCCCGACCGAGCTCTTCGACGAGATGGGCGAATACCTGCAGAAGGCCGGCGGGGAGTTCGGCGTGAACACCGGCCGCCCGCGCCGCTGCGGTTGGTACGACGCGGTCATCGCCCGCTATGCGGCTCGGACGAACGGCTTCACCGACTATGTGCTGACTAAGCTCGACGTGCTCACCGGCATCGACCGGATCCCCGTGTGCGTCGCCTACGATGTCGACGGACAGCGTCAGGACGAGATGCCGGTGTCTCAGACCGAATTCCACCACGCGAAACCGATCTACGAGTACTTCGACGGGTGGACCGAGGACATCACCACGGCCCGGACCTTCGATGATCTGCCGGAGAATGCGCAGAAGTACGTGCTCGCGCTCGAGGAGCTCTCGGGCTGCCGGATGTCGGTCATCGGCGTCGGCCCCGACCGCGAACAGTCGATCGTGCGCCACGACTTGCTGGACTGAAGGGGATAGGGGCCGCCCGGCTGGTTTCATCAAAGGGCGACCGCAGTGTCGAGGGCAGACTCACCGGAGTCGCCTCTCGATGCTGCGGTCGCCCTTTCAGCGCGAATGGGGTGCCGAGGTATTGTGACCTAAGATATATTGGTGATATATTTCACGCACCGAGCTCAACGCAGCCGTGCAATGGAGGTCATGATGACTGTTACACCCGAGCCTCAACCGAGATTCGTCGAGAAGCGATCCATCGACTACATCCCGCCGTCCGAACGACATGGACGCCCGATCTCTCTGCTCTTCGTGTGGTTCGCCGCGAACAGCTCCATCACCGCTCTCGTCACGGGTGCGCTCATGACGATCCTCGGGAACTCCGCCCTGTGGTCGATTCCGGCGATCCTGCTCGGCAACATCCTCGGCGGGTACATCACTGCTCTGCATTCGGCGCAGGGACCGCAGCTCGGGGTGCCGCAGATGATCCAGAGCCGGGCCCAGTTCGGCTTCTACGGCGCGATCCTGCCACTGGTCCTCGCGCTCTTCATCTACGTCGGGTTCTATGCCACGGGGCTCGTCCTCGGTGGTCAGGCGCTCGGGCTGCTGTTCCACGTCTCGCCGCAGTTCGGGGCGATCCTCTTCGCGGTCTTCTGCGCACTCTCGGCGATCGTCGGCTACCGCTGGATCCACCGGTTCTCGCATCTGCCGGCATTCCTCAGCGCCATCGTCTTCGTCTGGCTCATCGTCGTCATGGTCACCGGCGACATGGGAGAGACCATCACGGCGAGCAACGGATTCGCGATGGCGCCGTTCGTCCTCGGTGTCTCGCTCTCGGCTTCGTGGCAGCTGACCTTCGGCCCCTACATCGCCGACTACAGCCGCTACCTGCCCGAGACGACCTCGCAGAACGCCACCGTCGGCTGGACGTTCCTCGGCAGCGTCCTCGGTGCTAGCCTCGCGATGACCGTCGGCGCCTTCGCCGCGTTCCTCGGCGGTGACGCATTCAGCGGCAGCGAGGTCGGCTACATCACCGACCTCGCCGGGAAGATCGGCGTCATCGTCCTTCTTGCCGTCATCCTCGGCAAGCTCGCCGGAAACACGCTCAGCGCCTACGGCGGGTTCATGTCGATCACGACGATCGTCTCCGCCTTCACCAAGCAGAACCATCTGAAGTCGTACACGCGCACGCTGTTCATCCTCGGCGTGACTGCTGTGGCCCTTGCCATCGCCCTGGCCGCTTCGGAGAACTTCCTCACCGTGTTCCAGAACTTCCTGCTCTTCCTCCTGTATTTCATGACACCGTGGTCGGCGGTCAACCTCGTCGACTTCTATCTGGTGCGCAATAAGAAGTACGACATCAAGGGCCTGTTCGATCCGAACGGGATCTATGGGAAGTTCAACTGGATCGCCTACGTCGCCTACCTTGCCGGCGTCATCGTCCAGATTCCGTTCATGAACAGCGCGATCTACGTCGGACCGATCGCCTACCTGCTCAACGGTGCGGAGATCGCCTGGATTCTCGGTGTCGTCGTCTCCGCGGTCCTCTACTACCTCATGACCGGGAACCTGCGTCGTCGGGTGAAGGCGGCCGCAGTCTGAGCGTCGCCCCTGTCCCGGCCTCCGGTGCCGGCACCACCGCTTCCACTTCGAACCCCAACAAAGGAAAGTCCAGATGAAATACGATCCCTCGTCGAAGAACCGCCCCCTCGAACACTCGCCGTTCAAGGCGCTGACGGTGCCGCGTCCCATCGGCTGGCTCTCGAGCGTGAGCGCTGATGGGGTCGAGAACATCGCTCCGTACAGTCAATGGCAGAACCTCACGTTCGATCCGCCGATGGTGATGTTCGCGGCCAACCAGTACCCCGACGGCCGTCGCAAGGACACCGTGCTCAACGCCGAGGAGACCGGCTGGTTCGTGTGGAACATGGCCACGTGGGATCTGCGGGAGCAGGTCAACATCAGTGCCCAGGTGATGGATGCGCACGAATCCGAGTTCGATCAGATGGACGTCACTCGTCGCTCGGCTGACCTGTCTGCGACTCCGATGATCGCCGAGAGCCCGTTCCAGTACGAGTGCAAGTACATCTCCACCCACCGTCTGCCCGGCAACTCGAAGGTCGGGTCGATCGACATCGTCTACGCCTCGGTCGAGCGCATCCACCTCAACGATGACTATGTCACCGAGGACGGCAAGATCGACATCCTCAAAGCCAAGCCGATCGCGCGCATGGGCTACTTCGACTACACCGTCGTCACCGAGACGTTCGAGATGCGTGTGCCGGGTGCCGATGGGGACGCGCAGGCGGGGCTGTCGGGGAATCCGACCTGAGGCAGTCGCGTTCGCCTCGTGAGTGAGGCCTGGAGCTGGGCGTGGAGCCTGGCTCCGGGCCTCACTGCGTTGAGGGTCGGCTTGAGTCGAATTCCCGCCGGTGTCAGGAATCGATGCTGGCGGGACTCTGCCGGTGTCAGGAATCCCGGGCGGACCGGGTGGCGAAATCGACGAGGTAGTCGTTGAGTTCGTAGGCGGCCGCCTCGGCGGACTCAGGGTCGCGGTCTGCCGCTCCGCGCAGCATCCGCGCATGGCAGGCAGAACTCGTCGCGATCTCCGGAGCGGGGTCGGCGATGTTTGAGACCCAATAGCGCCGCGAGAGGTTCTGCAGCGGCAACATGGACTCGATGAGGTAAGGGTTCTTCGTCGCATCGGCGAGCAGCTGGTGGGTCTCGCGGATGGTCTCGGCATAGGTTGCGAGGTCGGCGTCGAGGTGATCGAGCCGTTCGGCCATGGCCCGCATCTGGCTCCGCTGCTCCTCGGTGGCGCGCTTGGCCGCCAGGCGGACGGCGACGACGTCGAGCTCGCGTCGCACCTCGAGGATGCGCAGTTCGGTCTCGAAGTCAAGGATGGGGATGTAGATGCCCTTGCGCGGACGGATCGTGACCATGTGTTCGTGCGAGAGCCGCTGCAGGGCCTCACGGATCGGCGTCCGACCCAGGCCGACCTTCTCAATGATCTGGTTCTCCGTGACGTAGGACCCGGCCTCGAGTCTGCCGTGGATGATCATGTCCTCGATGGCACCATAGGCCTGTTCGGAGAGAGTCAATGCGGGGGAACCGTTCGTTGAAGTGCAGGGGCAGTTGAGGCGATTTTACTGTACTTCGGCCGCCGAGGCGGGTCTACACTGACGACATGTCCGCGGTGCGATCCGATGACCTCGTTCGTGCCCCGCATCCGCGTCTGCGGCCCTTCGTCGGCGATTACGTCGGCTACGACATCGCAGGCGTCCCTGCGGGGACGCACCTCGGTCTGCCCTCGGGTGCGCTGACGTTCATCGTCGCGATCGACGAACCCCTGTGCCAGGTCGATCCACGGACGGGGGAGCGTGAGAGCTACGACGTGCTCCTCGCCGGCCTCCACCTGCGTTCGACGCTCATTCGGCACAGCGGCACGATGGCAGGCATCCAGATCAACTTCGGCCCGTTCGCCCCGCGAGCACTCTTCGGCACCCCGGCCGCTGACTTCGCCCATCGCACCTATGACCTCGACGTGGTTTCCCGGCCTCTCGCGGCCGAGCTCCATGACAGGGTCAATGCGGCGCAGAGCTGGCCGAGCCGGTTCGACGCCATCGATGATGTGCTCATCCGGTGCCTTGACGACCGGCGGAATCCCCGCGCCGAGGTGGTCGAAGCGTGGAGACAGATCGCCTCCGACCGGGGCGGGCTTCCCGTCTCTCTCATCGCCGATCGGATCGGGTGGAGCCGGCGTCACCTCGCCTCTCAGTTCCGGTCTGAGCTCGGGATCGGTCCGAAAGACGCCTCCCGAGTGCTGCGCTTCGACCGCGCCCGCCGGCTGATCGCCGCGGGCAGGGTCCCGTTGGCCGAAATCGCTGCGACCTGCGGCTACGCCGACCAATCGCATCTCAACCGGGACTTCAGAGCGCTGACCGGAACGAACCCGCAGGGATGGCTGCGCGGAGACGATGTGGCGCGACTGTCCGCGGTCGATGACTCCGCGTCCGATGACGGTGCCACGCGCGCAACTCCCGTGTGAGCGGAACTCGGGAGCCGCCTCGGCGAGTTCCCATTTCTCCAATACATCGGGCACTCACTTCGTCGACGATGGTGGAAGCGGCCGGGCAGACCGGCCCGGCCGCACAGACAGAGAGAAAGGAACCGCCATGTCGGAGACCAACCAGGGAGCCAATGTCTGGCCCACCTTCCGTTACCGCGATGCCAAGGCGGCGATCGCCTTCCTGCAGGAAGCGCTCGGCTTCGAGGTCATCGCCGAATACACGAATCCTGACGATCCGAACCGTGTCGAGCATGCCGAGCTGCGGTGGCCGGCCGGTGGCGGAGTGATGCTCGGTTCCGCCCGCGACGAAGGGGTGATGACGAAGACCGGCGTCGCCTCCGGGTCGGTCTATCTGGCTGCGGACAACGTCCGCGAACTGCACGCCCGGGCGCTCGGTGCCGGCGCCACGGAGGTCATGGGACTGACCGAACAGGACTACGGATCTCTCGACTTCGCCATCCAGGACCCCGAAGGCGTGCTGTGGTCGGTGGGCACCTACCGTGGGTCAGGCGCAGAGTGAGCATCGAGACAACTTGAAGGACTGGGCGGAGTCAGCTGCCGACTGTCTCGGTGCTGAAACGGTCACGTCCACCAGGCAATATCAACGGCCGTGCATCTGTCGCGAGGTCTAGTGTGTCAATTGGGACGGCATTCCCTGCCCCGATTGACACGAGAGGAGATCACTCGATGAAAGCGATCGTGTTCGACAACTTCAAGACCTTCCCCACCCTCAAGGACATCGACATACCGACACCCGGACCCGGTGAAGTATTGCTCAAGGTCGCCGGTGCCGGCGCCTGCCACTCCGATGTCGCCGTTTACAACGAGTTCGAGAAGGACAGCCCCGGTGTTGTGCCGCCGCCGTTTGTCCTCGGTCATGAGAACTCAGGATGGATCGAAGAACTCGGGCCCGGTGTCTCCGGATTCACCAAGGGCGATGCCTACCTCGTCTATGGGCCGATCGGCTGTGGTCGCTGCCGCGCGTGCTCGCGCGGCCAGGACACCTATTGTGAGAACGCCGCCACAAACCCTTACCTCGGTATCGGACTCGGTCGAGACGGGGGCATGGCCGAATACGTCACCGTCCCCGCCCGCAACCTCGTGCCGCTCTACGATGCCGACCCGGTAGCTGCGGCGCCACTCTCCGACGCTGGCCTGACCCCTTACCATGCAATCAAGAACTCGCTGCCGAACCTTGCCGACGGTGGGCGCTTCGCTCTCGTGATCGGACTGGGCGGACTCGGCCAGATCGCAGTGCAGATCCTCTCTGCGCTGACTGGAGCAACGATCATCGCCACCGACATGAAACCCGACGCCATGGCGAAGGCTGAAGCCACCGGCGCAATCACCGTCGGCGGCGGTGATGACCAGGTCGCTCGAATTCGAGAGATCACCGGCGGCCGAGGCGTCGACGCGGCCTTCGACTTTGTCGGCGCTTCGGCGACAGTCGCTGTTGCTGCGCAGTCGCTGGCGCGCATGGGCAGATGCACGATCGTCGGTATCGGCGGCGGCACGTACGAATGGTCGTTCTTCACGAATCCCTACGAAGCGACGCTGACGAACACCTACTGGGGCACGATCGAAGACCTCCACGAGGTCGTCGACATGTACCGAGCCGGACAGATCGTCCCTGAGGTCGAGCGTTTCAGCCTCGACAACGGGCTTGAAGCCTACCGCAAGCTCCAAGCGGGCGAACTCTCCGGCCGTGCCGTCGTCGTCCCGCACGGAAGCTGACCCTCACTCCACCCGCGCGCTCACCCCGTCCGCCCACCGGTAGGGCCGGGTCGCGAGCAGTGCCCCGATCGAGCGGCGCAGACGCGACACCTCGGCGCGGACGGTGACCACATGGTCACAGTCACCGTAGAGATGCCGGCTCAGCTCAGCGGCACTGATGCCGGTCGCCCCCGCCGAGGTGACCGCCGCCAGAATCTGCGCACGCCGCGGCGTGAGCGGAACGACGAACGGATCCGCTCCTGAATCGATGTCGAGCACGGGCGGATCCGCCGCGGTCCGCAGGTTCACCGAGGCGCGACGTTCGCCGGTGGGCCGCAGCAGCCAACCGCCGGTGATCCGTTCGGGCAGGCACAGGCCCGCGCCGGGGATGAGGATTGATCGATCCGGTGCGGGCGCTTCGATGCGGTCCCGGCTGCGCACTCCCTGCTGATACGCCACCCAGCCCTCATCGTCGACGACCAGCGCCGGACCGGGTGAGCCTGCGAGCATCGCCGACATCCGGTCGCGCAGACTGTTCAACTGCTCCTGCTGGGCGATCATCAGCCGCGCCTCGGCAAGGCGAACCGCCGTCGTCACCAGCGACTGCACCGCCGGATGAAGAGTCATGGCCGGCCCGCTGATGTCGACGATTCCCAAGAGTGCCCCGGTGTGCGGGTCGTGCACGGGCACCGCGCTGCAGTACCAGGGGTGCTGGGTCGATTCGAAGTGCTCGGCGGAGAAGAGTTGGACGTCGGTCTCCTCGGCCAGAGCCGTGCCGATGGCATTCGTGCCGACGACGGACTCCGACCAGTGCGCTCCCTCGACGAAGCCGAGGCTATCGGCCTGATGCCTGGCCGAGACGGCCCCGTCCCGCCACAGAATGACCCCGTCGGCATCCGTGACGACGAGGATGAACGGTGCGGCGTCCGGGGCGCGAAGCAGCACCGAGCGCATCTCCTCGACCACGAGCCGCAGCCGCGACCGCTGCCGACGCGATTCGACCTCTGCTTCGTCGTCGACGACCCGACGATTGGCGCCGGCCGGGTCGAGGCCCAAACGCAGCATTCGGTCCCACGAGCGCTTGACGAGCGCGCGCGGTTGCACCGGCGGCGAGGCCCCGGTGATCACAGCATCGTGAATGCGTGTCAGATCCCTGGCGAGATGCGCCAGATCCGGCTGAAGCATGCCTTGAGTATAGGTGCGGCCGGTCCGCCTGGCCATGGGGTGCGCTTCCTCGGCGCGGGGGAGCCGAACCACGACAGGAGTGCGGTCGTCGAACCACGCGTCCGCCGTGCAACTCGATGCAACTCTTTCGGTCCCTATGTCTGCGGCTTAGCGTGGACTCACTGAACTCAACGAGGAGGAATGAGAGATGACCACGACGATCGAACGCCCGCAGCAGACGGCCGATGACATCGCCACGAAGTGGCTGGAGGACTTCGAATCCGCTCTGGCCAACCGTGACATCCCCGCCGCGGCCGGCCTGTTCGCCACCACCAGCTACTGGAGGGACCTCGTGTCCTTCACCTGGAACCTCAAGACGGTGGAGAATCCCGACGGCGTCACCGATCTGCTCTCGCGCAACCTCGACCGCGTCTCACCGTCCGAATTCGAACTCTCCGAACCGGCGGCCACCGACAACGGAGTCACCGAAGCCTGGTTCACATTCGCCACCTCGGTGGGGCGAGGCAAGGGACTCGTCCGCCTCATCGACGAGGATGGCACCAAAGCCTGGACTCTGCTCACTTCCCTGCAGGAGCTGACCGGGCACGAAGAGCCGCGCGGCCCCCGGAGGATCAAAGGAGCCGAGCACGGCGTGGACCCTGACCGCAAGAGCTGGTCGGAAAAGCTCGCCGAGGAGGACGCCGCCTGGGGTCACACCGCCGACCCGTACATCCTCGTCGTCGGCGGGGGACAGGGGGGAATCGCACTCGGCGCTCGCCTCCGGCAGCTCGGGGTCTCCTCCCTCGTCATCGACCGCTGGGATCGGCCCGGCGACCAATGGCGCTCACGGTACAAGTCCCTGTGCCTGCACGATCCGGTCTGGTACGACCACCTGCCGTATATGAAGTTCCCGGACAACTGGCCGGTGTTCGCGCCGAAGGACAAGATCGCGGACTGGCTCGAGTCCTACACGAAGGTGATGGAGATTCCGTATTGGTCGGCCACGAAAGCCACCTCGGCGAGCTATGACGAAGAGGCCGGCCGGTGGACGGTCGAGATCGACCGCGGCGGGGAGAAGCTCACGCTGCACCCGACGCATCTGGTGATGGCGACGGGGATGTCGGGCAAACCGAACATTCCCACGTTCCCCGGCGCCGACGTCTTCAAGGGCGAGCAGCAGCACTCTTCTCAGCACCCGGGACCGGATGCCTATGCGGGCAAGAAGGTCGTCGTCATCGGCAGCAACAACTCGGCCTTCGACATCTGCGGAGCGCTGTACGAACACGGAGCCGACGTCACGATGGTGCAGCGGTCGAGCACGCACATCGTCAAGAGCGATTCGCTCGTGGACATCGCGATGGGCGACCTCTACTCAGAACGTGCGTTGGAGAACGGAGTGACGACGGAGAAGGCCGATCTCATCTTCGCGTCGCTGCCGTACCGAATCATGCACGAATTCCAGATCCCGCTCTACGACCAGATCCGGGAACGCGATAAGGACTTCTACGAGCGGATGGAGAAGGCGGGCTTCGACCTCGACTTCGGAGATGACGATTCGGGCCTGTTTCTCAAATACCTGCGCCGAGGTTCGGGCTACTATATCGATGTCGGCTCGGCCGAGCTCGTCGCCGACGGCAGGGTCAAGCTCGTCAAGGGGCAGGTCGACCACCTCACCGAGGATGCTGTGGCGCTCGACGACGGAACCGAACTGCCCGCCGACCTCGTCGTCTACGCCACCGGCTACGGTTCGATGAATGGATGGGTCGCCGACCTCGTCGACCAGGAGACCGCGGACAAGGTCGGCAAATGCTGGGGCCTCGGCTCGGAGACGACGAAGGACCCGGGTCCGTGGGAGGGCGAGCAGCGCAACATGTGGAAGCCCACGCAACAGGAGAACCTGTGGTTCATGGGCGGCAACCTCCACCAGGCCAGGCACTACTCGCTCTACCTCGCTCTGCAGCTCAAAGCGCGTTATGAGGGGATCGACACTCCCGTCTACGGCCTGCAGGAGGTTCACCACCTGAGCTGAACTCGAGGTGGGCGGGTTGATTCCGGCGAGTTCCGGACGATCCGTGCGGGATGCCAGCGCCTATTCCCGCACGCATCGTCCGGAACTCGCTGTGTTTGGCGGTCTGATGCGCTCGAGCAGGGTACATCTAAGGCTTGTGCGGATCGGGCAGCCCCAGATAGTGGCGGATCTTCGTCTCGAGCTGACGATAGTTCACGGTGCTCGTCACATGTAGGACGGTCCATCCCTCGGCGCGCAGTCCCTCATCACGGTTGAGATCGCTCACACGCTGCCGCTTGGATTGGAAGTGGTGGGCACCTTCGTACTCCAAAGCGAGCTTGGCGTCCGGGTAGCCGAGGTCCGGTTCGACCACACGCCCAATAATGTGGCAATGAACCTTCGGGTGAACCACAGGTTCTGGGAGGCCAACTTCGACGGCCCACAGTCGAAGGTCAGTCTCCGGTGGAGAGTCGACCGATTCGCGGACGCGGTCGAGGGCATCGACGAGCCGTCGTCGACCGCGGACGAACGGTCGATTGAGCACACAGCTGCGCAGCTCGTCGAGTCCGATCTGGGGCGGGCCGTGCCAGTTGCCGACGGCCGCATCGCCGAGTTTGACTAGATCGCGGTGAAGTAGGTCGCCGCCGAAGCCGATGAAGACATCTTCGGGGGAGATGATCGGTAGGCCGAACCATTGCCTGACCGACATCGACGCCGTGCGGTGGAGGGTGGCCTGGGCGAGTCGGATTCGGAAGTTCGGATTCGCGGTAGCGAGGTGGAGTTGTGGGGTGAGCCAATTCGACGGCAGCGGCCATCCATAGAGTCGAGCAGCCATCGCATGACAGGCCGCGATGCCCGGATAGAGGAGGAGTGCTGCTCGGAGTCTTTGTGCATCGAAGAGCCAATCCGCATCGGCCCAGATCGGAGTCGGGCGTCGGTCGAATCTCTCCTTGTCCATGCGCACGCCAGGGAGCACCTTCTCGTAGCGTGCGGAGTTGTAGACGCTGTGTCTGGTGATTCCTCGTGCGCCATGATCTCGGGTACGAAACACTTGCGCGAAGTCATGCATCTGCCAGCGGGCACCATTGGACATAGGCATCAGCATCGTTCATTCGGCGGGAGAACTGAACGGTGAGATTTGACCCTGTGGATGAAGTTTCGCTATCCACAGGCTGTCGCGCTTGAGTCGATAGGAAATCGCCAACCGAGTTCAGGACGATGAGTGCGGGATTCGGCGCAGGTTTCCCGCACGGATCGTCCGGAACTCAACCCTCGGGAAGTGTGAGAGCCCGACGAAGGGGATCTCTACTCACAGTCCCAGGCGCGTGAGAATCCGCTTCACATGCTCAAGCGCCTCGTCCTGCGAGAGCCCGAAGTTCTGATTGAAGTACATGCCGTCGCCGATGAGTTGGATCGTCATCGCCAGATCCGCATCGCCGAGGTGGTCGTTGAGCGTGTTGAACCAGGCCTCACGTGTGCGCCGCAGCGTCGCCTTCGCATCCTCGTTCTCCAAGGCCAGGCATCCGGCGGCGATGAGGCTGCGGTCGAGGGGAGTGCCGACCTCCGCCGAGGTTTCGAGATAGTAGTAGTGGAGACGATCGCCGGCGGCTTTCATCTCCTCGACATCCTCTGCGACGAGGCGGTCGAGCCTCTCGAGGCTGCCCTTGATGAGTTCCGCCTTCGACCCGAAGTGATAGAGCAGTCCGCCCTTGGAGACTCCCGCCTTCGCGGCCACCGCGTCGAGCGTCGTTCCCGACGTGCCGTGGTCGTCGAGGAGGGTGTCGAAAGCGTCGAGCAGCTTCTCACGGGTCTCGGTCGGATTGCGTGCCATGCTCACGAGCCTAGTCGATATGCGAACACGGGATCCTCGGTGCGTCGGTTCGGCGGTGCCGTCTGCGCACTGCCTGCGCGTTCCACTCAGAGCGGCGCCACCACTTTTCAACTATACCGTCCAGACGGTACAGTAGAGTCCATGACGACGACACTCACTCCACAGCTGCGCGCTGGCCGGCGCGAATGGGCCGGCCTGGCTGTGCTCATGATCCCTGTGCTGCTGATCTCCATCGACAACACGGTGCTCGGGTTCGCCATTCCCGCTATCAGTACCGGGCTGCACCCAACCGGGGTGCAGCTGCTGTGGATCGTCGATATCTACCCGCTCATGCTCGCCGGTCTGTTGGTGGCGATGGGCAGCCTCGGTGATCGTGTCGGCCGTCGGAAGCTGCTCATCATCGGATCTGCCGGATTCGGAGCGGCCTCACTGCTCGCTGCGTTCTCGACGTCGGCCGAGATGCTCATTCTCGCCCGCGCCCTGCTCGGTCTCTTCGGCGCCACACTCATGCCTTCGACGCTGTCGCTGATCCGCAATATCTTCTTCCACGACAAGGACCGCCGGATCGCGATCGCCACCTGGGCTGCGATGTTCTCCGGTGGTGCCGCGCTCGGCCCGATCCTCGGCGGCATCCTGCTCGAGCACTTCCACTGGAGCTCGGTATTCTTCATCAACCTGCCGCTGATCGCCCTCTTCATTCCGGCCGCGGCACTGCTTCTGCCCGAATCGCGCGACCCCGACCCTGGTCGTTTCGACCTGTTCTCCATCGTGCTGTCGATGCTCGCCCTCGCCCCACTCGTCTACGCGATCAAACACGCGATGTCCGCAGGCATCGACCTCCTCTTCTGGGCCAGCCTGTCCGTGGCGATCGTCGCCGGAGCGAGCTTCGTGCTCCGCCAGCTGGCCACGCCGAATCCGATGCTCGACGTCAGACTCTTCACCAACCGAGTCTTCACCTCGGCGGTGGCCTCGAACCTGCTGAGCGTCATGGGGTTGGCCGGATTCCTCTACTTCGGCACCCAGCTGCTTCAGCTCGTGCTCGGCCTCTCACCGGTCGAGGCGGCTTTCGTACTCATCCCGGGGCTGGCCACCTCGATCGCGGCCGGCTACCTCGCCGTGCCGATCGTCGCGCGTTTCGAGCCGCGGGTCGTCGTGCCGTGCGCGCTGGCACTCAATGCGATCGGGATGGGCATCGTCGCCTTCGTGCCCGAACATTCGGTGGCAGGCATGCTGCTGGCCTTCCTCATCCTCGGCATCGGTCTCGGCGCGGCCGAGGTCATCACGAACGACCTCATCCTCGCCGCAGTGCCGGCGCACAAAGCGGGTGCCGCCTCGGCGATATCGGAGACCGCCTACGAATTCGGGTCGGTGCTCGGCACCACCGTCCTCGGGGGACTGTCGACCTTCGTCTACGGATCCGCGCTGCAGTCGGCGATCGGGGACCGAGCAAGCAGTTCGGAGTTCGATACGCTCGGCTCCGCCCTCGAGCACGCTGAAAGGATGACCGCGATCGCAGGGGAGCGGATCACCGAGGCGGCTGTGAACGCCTTCGACCTCGGCGTGCAGTGGGCCGCAGGTGCCGCTGTCGTCCTCGTCCTCATCGCCGCGGTGCTCACGAGCTTCGGGCTCAAGGGAGCGGATCGCCTTATGCCCGGCAGCGCCGGCCAGGACGCATAGGCGGCGACGGGTGACCTTCGGCACCCGGCGGCCGGGGCCGGCGTCCTCGTTCAAGACGGCGCTCTTCTGTCGAACCGTGCACCTATCGACGGTTGTCGCTGCCGCTTGAACGAGGCGGGGAGGGTGCGCTCAGCCAGCTGCCGCAGGTATGACGAAGGCGGCCGACCCCATGATGGGATCGGCCGCCTTCTGCGCTGTGGCTCAGCCCTGCGAGACTCAGCTCTGTGACGAAGTCGCCGAAGCGGGGGCCTTCTGCGCCGCGACCTTCTGCCGCCGGCGCGCCAGTACCCGGCCGACGCCGGTGTAGATGAGCGCAGCGATGAGGACGACGTAGATGACGACCGTGATCGGCGAGGACACGAGTGTCGACGCATGACCGCCGGAGGCCAGCAGGGCGTCGCGCAGACTCGACTCGGCGAGCGGTCCGAGCACCATGCCGATCATCAGCGGGGCCAGCGGCACACCGTAGCGCTTGAGCACGAAGCTGATGATGCCGATGGCCAGTAGGATCAGCAGCTCGAACGTCGACGACGAGGTCGCATAGATGCCCAGGCCGCAGAAGACCGCGATGCCGCCGTAGAGGTACGGGTCCGGGATCTTCAGCAGCTTCGCCCACAGGGGAGCGAACGGCAGGTTGATGATGAGCAGCACGATCATCGCGACGAAGAAGCTGGCCAGCAGGCCCCAGACGAGCTCGGGCGAGCGGTCGAAGAGCAGCGGGCCGGGTTGGATGCCGTACTGACGGAACGCCGCGAGCATGATCGCCGCCGTCGCCGAGATCGGCAGACCCAGAGCCAACAGCGCACCCATGGCGATGCCCGTCGTCGCCGAACCGGCAGCCTCGGGGCCGGCCAGACCGCGGATCGCACCCTTGCCGAACTGCGGATCCTTCCGGCGGGAGTCGAGCTTGCGCTCGAGACCATAGGCCATGAACGTCGGCACATCGGCACCGCCGACGGGGATGACACCGAAGGGCAGACCGATCGCGGTGCCGCGCAGCCACGCCGGCAGCGCCTCGCCGACCTCTTTGCGGGAGAGGAACGGGCGCCCCGATGAATTGATCGTGTTGTCCTTCGCCTCACGGCGGATCCGGGAGGCGATGAAGAACACCTCTCCGAGGGCCAGCACACCCACGGTCACCGTGACCAGAGAGACACCGTCGAAGAGCTCGGGAACGCCGAAGGTGAAGCGCTCCGTACCCGAGACCGAGTCGATGCCGATGACGGTGAAGCCGATGCCCAGAACCAGTGCCATGAGACCCTTGAGCACAGAGTCGGCGACCACCGAGGAGGTGGCGACGAAGGCGAAGAGCGCAAGGGCGAAGAACTCGGCCGGGCCGAAGCTCGTCGACAGATCCGCCAGCGCTGGAGCGACGAAGACGACGAGGCAGCAGGAGATGAACCCGCCGATGAAGGCGCCGATCGCGGCCGTGGCGAGTGCCTGCGGTGCTCGGCCCGCCTTGGCCATCTTGTGGCCTTCGAAGGTCGACGCGATCGCCGAGGCCTGACCCGGAGTGTTCATGAGGATGGCCATCGTCGAGTCGCCGAAGAGACCACCGAAGTAGACACCGGCGAACATGATGAACGCACCCGTGGGGTCGAGCGCGAAGGTCATCGGCAGCAGCAGCGCCACCGCCATCGACGATCCGAGACCCGGCAGCACGCCTACGGCGGTACCGAGGAAGCAGCCGACGAGCACCCACAGCAGGTTCATCGGAGTCAGGGCGTGTGAGAAGCCCTCGAAGAGGGACATGAGAGCGTCCATATCAGAACCCGCCTCCCAGAATTCCCGAAGGAAGGTTGAGCCCCAGCAGCACCGAGAAGGCGATGTAGACCAGGGACGAGAACGTCAGTGCCAGCGTGAGGTCGAACAGGGGCTTCTTCGAGCCCATCGACCGGGCTACACACCAGAACAGGAGCGCGGCGGCGATGATCCAGCCGGCGAATTCGAGTATGAGGGCGAAGGCTGCGAAACCGCCGGCGCCCCAGGCCAGGGATACGAAGTCTGAGTGCGTGCGGTGCTTCGCATCGGCTGCCCGCGCCGCGGCCAGCGCCCGTCGGTCATCCTCGGATTCGTCCTCCTCATGCGGGGACAGGCGAGAGGCCGCCACCGCCGAGGTGACCGGAGTCGAGAACGCCGTGTCCTCTTCGGCCTCAGCCGGTACATCGTCGGCGACGTCGACCGGTTCGGGGTTGCGGATATACGCGATGACCAACAGGACCGTGAGCACGTAGCCTGCGATCATGATGATCATCGGGAAGAACTGCGGCCCCGGTTTATCGGCATCCTCGGCGACCTCCATGGTCAGCAGCCCGACGAGCAGATAGGTCGAGAACGCGCCCATGATGAGCGGAACGAGCAGTCCCGACCGGCCCTGCCACCAGGTCCCTGCGCCGAGGTGGCCCGTCCTGGCCGTGTTCGTCTTCGTCTGCGTGCTCACAGTCCCAGCTCCTTCAGCAGCTTCTCCACCCGGGAGGTGTCCTCCTTGATGAACTCGGCGAATTCGTCGCCGGTCAGCCACACATCGGTCCATTGGTTCCGATCGAGGGCGTCCTTCCATGCGTCGCTGTCGCGGGTCTTCCCCAGCACCTCGAGCAGCTGGGAGGATTCGTCGCCGGTGATGTCCGGGGCGCCGAGCCAGCCGCGCCAGTTCGTCAGCGTGACCTTGTAGCCCTGCTCGGACATGGTGGGCACATCCTCGAAGCCCTTGACGCGTTCGGGAGCGGCCACGCCGATGGCCTTGACCCGTCCGGCGTCGATCTGGTCGGAGACCTCGTTGAAGCCGCAGGAGGCGAAGTCGGTCGTGCCCGAGAGCAGCGTCTGGATCGCCTCACCGCCGCCGGACTTCGGAATGTAGGTGATGTCCGAGGCGGGGATCTTGCCGAGCAGGGCGAGTTGGGCGATGGTCAGGTGGTCGACGGATCCGGCCGAGCCGCCCGTCCACACGAAGTCCTTCGGCTTCTGCTTCCACGCCGCAATGACATCGTCGATCGTGTCGTAAGGGGCATCGGCGGCAGTGATGAGCACGTCGTAGTCCTCGGCCACCCGCGCGAGCAGGGTGGTGTCGTCATAGCCGACGGGGGACTTGTTGAGTGCGATGCCGCCGGTCATGGCGGTGCCGGTCGCCAGGATCGTATCGGCCTGACCGTGCATGGTCGAGAACTTGCCGAGGCCGATGGTGCCGCCGGCCCCGGGGATGTTGACGACCTGCGCATTGTTGGCCAGGGCGGTCACGCGCATGGACTGCTGGGTCTCACGGGCGAAGCCGTCCCAACCGCCGCCGGCGCCGGCCGGGGCGATGAGCGTGAGATTCGAGGTCAGATCGCCCTTCGCCGAGGCGGCCCTGACCGAGTAGGTCGTCGCCGTTCCGATCGCGGCCAGAGCGATCGCCCCGTAGGCGATGCGACCGAACATGCGACGCGTGGGATGTGAGGGAGGAGAGGATTCGGAATCCTCGGGAGGTGGCGCCTTTGGCACGGACTTCTCCTTTGAAGACAAGTGTGATGTGAGACTCACCTTAAAGGTCGCTGGGCGGGGACAGCGAGGTTGTGCTCACTCAGCGCATTCTGCTCATTGATTGCGTTGTGTGCATTCTGCGCGATGGATGATTGTCGCCGCACTCGCCGCTCGTCGCTCACTTACCGCTCACTTATCGCTGCGGCGGAAAATCTCGTCGTGGGAGGCGTGATCTTCGACCGCAGCGGTAAGTGAGGATCATTGCAGTCGCTAGGGTAGGGGCATGACGCACTCCGATTCTCAACAGGCAGGCTCCACGGTGGGCTCCAGCAACGATGCCGACTCCAGCAACGATGCCGACTCCAAGACCGGCGCTGGTGTGACGCCCACCTCGGCGCCTGTGGCCAAGAAGGTCCCCGTCGAACGCACCCACCACGGACACACCTTCGTCGACGACTACGAGTGGCTGCGGGAGAAGGAGTCGCCGGAGGTCATCGCCCACCTCGAAGCCGAGAACGCCTGGACGAAAGCGCGGACGAACCATCTCGAGGGACTGCAGGAGTCGATCTTCACCGAGATCAAGACCCGCATCAAGGAGACGGA
This sequence comes from Brevibacterium atlanticum, assembly GCF_011617245.1. Lineage (NCBI taxonomy): Bacteria > Bacillati > Actinomycetota > Actinomycetes > Micrococcales > Brevibacteriaceae > Brevibacterium > Brevibacterium atlanticum. The sequence goes on from NZ_CP050152.1 coordinate 850,200, forward strand.
TATGTCCGTGCCGAGCCGGCGCGGTAGCTTCTGGTACTTCTCCCGCACCAAGGCCGGACTCGACTATGGCATCAGCGTCCGTGTGCCCGTCACCGGGCCCGACGACTGGACCCCACCGGAGGTCGGCGAGGATGCGCTTCCCGGCGAAGAGGTCGTGTTCGACTCGAACGTCGCGGCCGAGGGGCAGGAGTTCTTCGCACTCGGATCCTTCTCGCTCTCCGACGACGGCAGCCGACTGCTCTACGGCGTCGACACCAGCGGCGACGAACGCTACACCCTGCGACTGCGCGACCTCGCCACCGGGGCCGACCTCACCGACACGATCGAGGGCACCTTCGCCGGAGCATCCCTCGACCCGACCGGGCAATACGTCTTCTACACCACCGTCGACGATGCCTGGCGGCCCGAAAAGGTCTGGCGCCACCTCGTCGGCACCGACAGCAGCGACGACGTGTGCATCTTCGACGAGCCCGATGAGCGCTACTTCGTCGGCGCGGGCTTCACCCGCTCGGGCAAATACCTCTTCGTCGTCACCGGTTCGAAGACCACCACCGGCTACTGGAGTCTCGACGCCAGTGACCTCGAAGCCGAACCGCAGGCCGTCTGGCCTCGCGTCGACGGTGTCGAATACAACGTCGAACACGCCGTCATCGGCGGTGAGGACCGGTTCCTCATCACCCACAACCGCAACCGCGCCGACTTCGAACTCATCGACGTCCCTGTCGCTGAACCCACCGCATCTGGCCGACCCGTCATCGACGGCATCGACGGTCTGCGCCTCGAAGACGTCGATGCCTTCGCCGACTTCATTGCGATCAGCTACCGTCGCGGGGGCTTCGCCCGGGTCGGCACCGTCCGCCTCACCACACCCGCCGGCGATGACGCAGCGTCGACCAGCACTTCCCCCTTCGGTCCGCTGCGTGAGCTGCCCTTCGACCGGGAGACCGGCACCCTCGGACTCGCGGGCAACCCTGAGTTTGCGCAGACGAGCATCCGAGTGCTCTTCACCTCCATGTCCACACCGACTGTGATCTATCAGCACAGCATCGCAGACGGCACTGACACGGTCCTCAAGCGCCAGCCCGTGCTCGGCTCCGTCGAGCTCAGCGCCTACGACGAGGCTCTGCTGTGGGCCGCTGCCGAGGACGGGACACAGGTTCCGATCTCACTGGTCTATCGCAAGGACCTCGTTCCGCTCACCACCTCGGCGAACGATGCCGGGGCGACCACCTCGGCGAATGAGCCGGAACCGGTCCCCGTCGCGCCTGCACCGCTCGTCCTCTACGGCTACGGCTCGTACGAGGCGAGCATGGATCCGTACTTCTCCGTCAGTCGGCTCTCGCTGCTCGACCGCGGAGTCGTCTTCGCGATCGCACACGTCCGCGGCGGCGGGGAGATGGGGCGGCACTGGTACGACCAGGGCAAGACCACGACGAAGCGGAACACGTTCACGGATTTCATCGACGTTGCCGGCCACCTCGTCGACACGGGCTGGACCGCACCGGAGACACTCGTCGCCACGGGCGGTTCCGCGGGTGGACTGCTCATGGGCGCGGTGGCGAATATGGCACCGGAACTCTTCGCCGGCATCAGCGCGCACGTGCCGTTCGTCGACGCTCTCACCTCGATCCTCATGCCCGAACTGCCGCTGACCGTCATCGAATGGGAGGAATGGGGTGACCCCCTGCACGACCCGGAGGTCTATGAGTACATGCGCTCGTACTCCCCGTATGAGAACATCGCCGAGGTGGCCTACCCGAAGATCCTGGCCGTGACCTCCCTCAACGACACCCGGGTCCTCTACGTGGAGCCGGCGAAATGGGTGGCGCGTCTGCGCGAGGTCGGCGCCGACGTCCTGCTCAAGACCGAGATGGTCGCCGGACACGGCGGTGCCTCGGGCCGCTACGACACGTGGAAGGACACCGCGTTCGACTTCGCATGGATCCTCGACGTGCTCGGCCGATCGGACGTCGAGATCGAACCATGAGGTGAGCATCTTCACGCCCGTACTTTACCTTCCGGATGGTAAAGTGGCGGCGTGAAGACGACGACACGTGAACGCATCCTCGAGGCGGCGAAGACCCTCGCCGAAGACAACGGCACCATCCAGGGCGTGACGATCTCGCTCGAGTCGGTCGCACAGGCAGCAGGCCTGACCAAACCGGGGCTGATGTATCACTTCCCGTCGAAGGAAGCGCTCATGCTCGGCCTCGTCGACCATGCCGCCGCGCACTGGGCTCAGATGCTGAGCGAGCACACCGGACGACCGGCCGAGGAACTCTCGAGCTTCGAGCGCCATCGTGCCTACGTCGCCGTCGCCACCACCGTCGAAGTCTCCCGAGCCGACTACTGGATCTTCTCCGACGCGCTCTACCACCCGACACTGGCGCAGGCCTGGAGAGACCACCTCGGCCCCTGGTTCGACGTCGAGGGTCTCGACCCGACCGTCGTTTCGCTGCTCACTGCGGCTCGCTTCTGCGCCGACGGCGCGTGGATGTCCGAAGCCACCGGAGTCTTCCCCGCCGCCGATCTCGTCCCGGTGCGCGAGCATGCGCTCGGCCTCATCGACACCGCCGAGCAGGAGGGCACCGGATGAGCCCCCGCCGACTCCTGCTCCTCGCGGCGGCGATCCTCGCCGAGGTGGCCGCCACCCTGATGCTGCGCGCCTCCGTCGCCGATCCGATCTGGATCCCCGGAATCGTCGTCCTCTACGCCACCGCGTTCTTCATCCTCGGCCTCACCCAGCGACTCGGGATGCCCCTCGGCGCGGTCTACGCCACTTGGTCGGCCAGCGGGGTCGCCCTCGTCGCCATGCTCGGGGTGGTGTTCTTCGGAGAGCTGCTGAGCATCAGTGCGATCATCGGCATCGCCGTCATCATCATCGGCGTCATCCTCGTCGAATCCGGCAGCCCCGAGGCACACGAGACAGCTGAGGCGGAGGTGGCCGAATGAGTTGGGTCTGGCTCGCTCTGTCCATCCTCAGCGAGGTCGCGGGTACCCTGTGTCTGCGCGCCAGCGCCGGACTGCAGCGCAGGATCTGGTTCATCCCCGTGGCCATCAGCTACACCGCGGCCTTCCTGCTCCTCGGCCGCACACTCGCCGCCGGCATGCCGCTCGGCGTCGCCTACGGCCTGTGGGCCGCATGCGGCGTGGCCCTGGTCTGCCTGCTCTCGCGCGTGATCTGGAAGGACCCGCTGACGCGTCGCGCGCTCATCGGCATCGGCTGCATCGTCGTCGGCGTCATCCTCGTCGAAGCCGGATGACCCCGCCCGCGAGGCTCTCAAGAGGTGCCCCCGAGGCGGCGCTGACTGTCAGCGCAGAACCGTCCTGTCTCGTGTGTGAAGAAAACCTTTGAGAAGCTCTCAGCGAACTGTTATCGTCCGAAACTATGGCACACAGAGGTTTCACCGCGGCACCCGACCGCGGTCGAACCCGTCCGAACAGCGCCGCTCCACGCCCGACACAGGGCTATGCCAACGATTCGTGGGAAGGCGCGGCGATCGGATGGTGCGGCAGCGAACCCTGAGCGATCCGGGAACTTTCGATCATCCGTCATGTCTGATCTCCAGTCACTCCTGCGAATGAGAAAGGGCCATCGCCTATGTCCGATGACTCCACCCCCGGATCCGAGGAACACTCCTCGGATGTGAGACCGTCCGCTTCCGCGGACGACAACGCCGAACGGGCGAACTCCGCCCGCACCGACTCGACTGCGTCCGCGCCCGATGCCGCCGAGGCACAGCCGAACGACCGCCGCGTCTCCCGCGAGCGGATCAAGGCCGACGCCCGTCGAGTCGGTGCCGACGCCAAGCGCGTCAGCCGTGAGACCGGCAAACGCCTCGGCAAACTCGACTACGCACGTCCGCGGTACCCCTACGGCGAGAGCCCCCAGGACGGCACCTCGACCGAGACGAACACCGAGACGAACACGCAGTACCCGCACAACACCCACCCGATCCTCGTACCCGGGATCGCCATCGACGAGCAGCGTCGTCGGTACTCCCTCGACAAGGTGATCTTCGCGATCGCCGGTTCGCTGACGGTGGCCTTCGTCATCTGGGGGATCACGGATTCGGGCAGCGTCGCCTCGGTGGCGAAGGCGGCGTATGACTGGTCGACGATGAACGTCGGCTGGTTCTTCAACGTCGTCGCGATCGTCATCCTCGTCGCCCTCCTCATCCTCGCGTTCTCGCCCTACGGCAAGATCCCGCTGGGCAAGGACAGCGAGAAGGCCGAGTTCAGCACCTTCTCCTGGGTCGCGATGCTCTTCGCGGCGGGCATCGGCATCGGCGTGCTCTTCTTCGGGCCCTCCGAACCGCTCACCTACTTCATCAGCCCGCCGCCGCTGACGAACGACCCGGAGACGACCGAAGCCCTCCACGGCGCGATGGCACAGACCTACTTCCACTGGGGCTTCCACGCGTGGGCGATGTATGCGCTGGTCGGCGGTGCGATCGCCTACGCCGCCTACCGGCGCGGACGTTCCCTGCTGCTGTCCTCGATCTTCGTCTCCCTCTTCGGCAAACGGCAGACCGAGGGCTTCGCCGGCAAGCTCGTCGACATCTTCGCCATCGTCGCCACGCTCTTCGGCACGGCGGCAGCACTCGGCATCGCGGCGATGCAGATCGGCACGGGCGTGAGCATCGTCTCCGGGGCGGGACCGATGACGAACAACATGCTCGTCGTCATCATCCTCGTGCTCACCATCGGCTTCATCATCTCCGCGGTCTCGGGTGTCTCGAAGGGCATCCGATACCTGTCGTCGATCAACATCATCCTCACAGTCGGCATCGTCGCGCTCGTGCTCTTCCTCGGTCCGACCCTCTTCCTGCTCAACCTGCTGCCCTCGTCGCTCATGGAGTACTTCGGCTCCCTCTTCGACCTCATGGGGCGGTCTTTGTCGTGGGGCAGCGAGACGCAGGAGTTCCAGTCGGTGTGGACCGTGTACTACTGGGCCTGGTGGATATCCTGGTCGCCGTTCGTCGGCACCTTCATCGCCCGCATCTCCCGCGGCCGCTCCATCCGCCAGTTCATCCTCGGCACGATCTTCATTCCCTCGACCCTGCTCTTCGTCGCCTACGGGATCATGGGCGGGACCTCGATCTCGATGTACCGTGACGGTGCAGCCGGATTCAGCGACAGCATGGAAGCCCCCGAGGTGTTCTTCACCCTCATCGACAACCTGCCCTACGTCGAATGGCTGCCCTTCGTGGCGATCATCGTCCTCGCGATCTTCTTCATCACCTCCGCCGACTCCGCCTCGGTGGTCATGGGCATGCTCGCCAGCCGTGGTGACCAAGAACCGAGGAAGTGGGTCGTCGTGTTCTGGGGCCTCGTGATGTCCGGCATCGCCGTCGTCATGCTCCTCCTGGGAGATGCAAGCGCGCTCGAAGGTCTCCAACAGCTCGTCATCGTCACAGCCGTGCCGTTCGCGGTCATCATGCTCTTCATCATCTTCGCGTGGTTCAAGGAGCTGCGGACGGATCCGCTCGCGCTGCGACGGCAGTACGCGCTCAATGCCGTCGACAACGCCGTCGTCGACGGTGCCGACCGCTACGGCGACGACTTCGCCCTCCAGGTCGTGCCCACCGAGCCCGGCGACGGTGCGAACGGGAGCATCGACTCCGAGCACGAGGACTACACCGACTGGTACCAGCGCACCGACGAGAACGGCGACCCCGTCGGCTACGACTACGAGACCGGAACCTGGGACGACGGCTGGACCCCCGACCCCGAGGTAGCCGATTCCGACTCCGCCCCCGAATCCCGCTCCTGACCGAAAAGAGAACCACCATGACCACCCCGAATATCATCGTCATCCAAGCCGACCAGATGGCGGCGCAATCCCTCGGCTGCTACGGCGACCAGGCGGCACTGACCCCGAACATGGACGCGCTGGCCGCCGAAGGTGCGGTCTTCGACCGCGCCTACTGCAACACTCCGCTGTGCGCACCGTCGCGGGCATCGATGATGACCGGTCGGATGCCCGCCGACGTCGACTGCCTCGACAACGGCGACGACTTCGCAGCCTCGGTGCCGACCTTCGCCCACCGGCTGCGCACGCTCGGCTACCACACGGCGCTCATCGGGCGCATGCACTTCATCGGCCCCGATCAGCACCACGGATTCGAACAGCGCCTGACCACCGACGTCTACCCGGCCGACCTCGACATGGTCCCCGACTGGAACCGTCCGCTGGAAGAGAAGCTCCAGTGGTACCACGAAGCCGACCCCGTGTTCACCGCCGGCGCGGCGACGGCGAACGTGCAGCAGGACTTCGACGATGAGGTGATCTTCAGAACCCTGCGCCACCTCAACGATCGCAAACGCGCGAACCAGGCGGCCGGGACCGATCAGCCGTTCCTCATGGTCACCTCGTTCATCCACCCGCACGACCCGTATGAGCCGCCGAAGGCCAACTGGGATCGATTCGCCGAGGTGGACATCCCCGATCCCGCCCACCCCGAGGTCCCCGATGCCGCCGCGGATCCGCACAGCCACCGGCTGCGCACGATGTGCGGCCTCGACCAGCGGGAACCCGGCATCGAGGACGTGCGCCGGGCCCGCCGTGCCTACTATGCGGCCGTGAACTACATCGACGACCACGTCGGTGCGATCAGGCAGCGACTCGAGGAGCTCGACCTTCTCAAGAACACCGTCATCATCGTCACCAGCGACCACGGCGACATGCTGGGGGAGAAGGGGCTGTGGTTCAAGATGTCACCCTACGAGCGGTCCTCGCGGGTGCCGATCATCATGAACGGACCCGCCGAGGTGGTCGCCCCCGGCCGCTACGGCAACCCGGTCAGCCTCGTCGACCTCGCACCCACCCTGGTCGAGATCGCCCGCGGGGGTGCGAACGGTGCGGGTGATGCGGAACGCACGGCCACCTCGGTGATCGATGAGGGCCTCGTCGGAACGTCTCTGCTCGAATCGGCCCGCCGAGAGGCCGCCGGTGAGCTCGGCGCTGAGGACCGAGACGTCGTCATCGAATACTTCGCCGAGGGCACCTACCGTCCGCAGGTCACCCTCGTGCGCGGGGATAGCAAGCTGACCCTGTGCCCGGGCGATCCGGAGCTGCTCTTCGATCTCGCCGCGGATCCGGACGAACTGGTCAACCGTGCCGAGGATCCTGCCTACGCCGAGACGCTGGCGGCGATGCGCGCCGAACTCGAATCGCGCTACGACCTCGACCACCTCGAAGAGCATGTGCTCGGCTCACAGCGCAGCCGACAGCTCGTCGCCGATGCGCTCAAGGTGGGCACGGTCCGGCATTGGGACTTCGACCCCGAGCCCGAGCACGGCTACGTACGCGGGGATTTCTGGTCGGCCTTCCGCTTCGGGAAGATCCCCGCCTCCGACGGCTGAGCGGAGGTCGGCTGCGCGGCAGGGCGATCACGGTGAGGCTGCCTCGGCCGACAATTCATCTGCGCTTGGGCGAGTTGTCGGTCACACCCTCAGATTCCGGTGGCATCATTCGGAGTAGGAGGGATGCCATGACCAACTTCGAGTGGACATCTGAAGTCCCGCTGGGCGCGGAGACCACGTACGACTGGCATGCTCAGCCGGGTGCTCTGACCAGACTCTCACCGCATTGGGCGCAGGAGATCGTCGAGGAGAGTTATCCTCCGATCGCCCCCGGCTCGGTGGCGCAGGTGAAGACGAGCGTGCCCGGGACCTACGGCCTCGTGCGGCGACCCTTCAGCTCGGTGCATTCGGAAGGACCATCGCGGTTCTCCTTCGTCGACGAGCTGAAGAAGGGGCCGTTGAGCCAGTGGAAGCACACGCACGAATTCACCTCGGTGGCGGGCGGAACGAAGATCGACGACCACGTTGCATTCTCCATGGCACCGCAGGGCTTCGACGTCGTCGATCGCGGCCTCACCCGCTACCTCGAGGTCACCTTCGAGGCTCGGCACCGGCGGATGCTCATGGACATCGACTTCCTCGAGTCCACGAACGCGCCCCTGCTGACCAGGAAGAAGGGGAAGCGCATCCTCATCGCCGGCGGCAGCGGTCTGATCGGCCGGCAGGTGGCCGCACTGTTCTCCACCGCCGGACATTTCGTCCGACTCCTCGTGCGCGAGACCCCGAAGTTCCCGTATGAGGTGCACTGGAATCCAGACCTGGGAATCCTCAACCCGCGGGACCTCGCGTGGGCGGATGCGGTGGTCCACCTCGGCGGGCGCTCGATCGCCACGCGGTTCACCAAACATGCGAAGGACGAGATCTGGTCCTCGCGCATCGACTCGACGAGGCTGCTCGTCGAAACGATGCGCAGCCTGCCCGAGGCCAAGCGGCCCTCGGCCTTCGTCTGCGCCTCGGCAGTCGGTTACTACGGGTCGAAGGCCGACGAGCCGGTCGACGAATCGGGGCCGGTCGGCGATGGATTCCTCGCCGAGGTGTGCCAGAAGTGGGAAGAGACCGCGGCGGGAGTCGAGGACTCCGGGATCCGGCGCGTGTCGATCCGCACCGGAGTCGTGCTCAGCTCATTGGGCGGGCTGCTCAGACTGCAGGCGCCGCTGTTCCTCGCCGGCGCCGGCGGTCGCTTGGGCAGCGGTGAGCAGGCCCTGGCTTGGATCTCCCTCGACGACGTGGCCCGCGCCTATGTGCACGCGGTGCTCTATGACTATGTGCGCGGTCCGGTCAATGCCGTCGCTCCCGAGCTCGTGTCGCAGGCTGAATTCGCCGAGGCGCTCGCCGCCCACCTGCGCCGACCCGCGTGGATTCCGACGCCCGGTTTCATCACCGAGCTCATGCTCGGCCGTGACGGGGCGAAGGAACTCGCCCTGGCTGATCAGCGGGTGGTGCCGGAGAAGCTGCAGGAGACCGGCTATCGCTTCGCCCAGCCGACGCTGTCGGACTGCTTCGACGAGGAGCTCGGCCACGGGGCGTGAGAGTCCCTCGCAGTTGCCCGCAGATGCAGAAGTCCCCTCCGCTCGGTTCACCAACCGAACGGAGGGGACGTCAGTTTCTGGAGGTTCTGCTGATTGAGCTCTGTTTACTGAGCTCCGTCTGCAGATCCGGGTCAGAAGCGCTTCGAGGCGATCTCCGCACCTTCGGTCAGCGACTGCAGCTTGGCAACAGCGATCTCTGGGTGAACGCGTCCGCCCAGGCCGCAGTCGGTGGAGGCGACGACGTTCTCGGGGCCGACGAGCTTGGCGAATCGGCCGATGCGTTCGGCGACGAGTTCGGGATGCTCGACGACGTTGGTCGCGTGGGAGACGATGCCCGGGATGATGTACTTGCCCTCGGGCAGCTTCTTCTCCTCCCAGATCCGCCATTCATGTTCGTGACGGACGTTTGCGGCTTCGAAGGTGATGCCGGCGGCATTGAGCGTGAGCACCTGGTCGACGATCTCGGCGAACGGCAGGTCGGTGACGTGCGGTCCGTGCCAGGAACCCCAGCAGGTGTGGATGCGGACCTGAGCCGGCTCGATGCCGCGCAGTGCATGGTTGAGTGCGTCGATGCGCACCTGAATGAACTTCCGGTAGTCGTCGAACGACGGTTCCGGATTGATCTGGTCGAAGTTCTCGGCCAGGGAGGGATCGTCGATCTGGACGGTCAGCCCCGCCTCGGTGATGGCGAGGTATTCCTCACGCAGCACATCGGCCCAGGCCCAGATGAACTCCTCATCGGACGTGTAGTACTCATTGGCGATGCGGGACGCCGAGCCGGGGGACAGCGCATTGATGTAGCCGGCGCGCTCGTCGTAACCGGCGGCGGCGAGGCCGGCCTTGAGGTTGGCGATGTCACTGGCGACCTGCTCCTGGCCGATGTAGGAGATCGGACCGGTGGCCTTGGGGAACTGGGGCTGCTGCCCGGTGTCGGTGCCCGCCTCGGCGTCGGAGTAGACGTTCGGGAAGAGGTTGCGGTCGCGGCGATCGCCGAAGCTCGTGAGCACGGGATTGCCCGGTTCGGAGCGGACGGCCGGGGCATCCCACTTGTCGACGTCGTCGAGTTCGAGCCCGCCGGTGCGGGTGAACGAGTAGTGCCACCATGCGCCGTAGTCGAAATCGGCGGACATGGCGTGGCCGTATTCGCCGTCGTTGGGAAGCGAGATGCCGAGATCCTTCTGGCGCTTGACGAGGTCGGTCACGCTGGCGGCCAGCAGCTCGTCGAACTCACGCGTCTGCTCCTCGGTGACCTCCTCGCCGGCGAGGCGAGCGGTGTACTGGGCGTGTTTGACCTTGTTCGCCTCGATGAGTTCGGGGGTGCGGGGTAAGGATCCTGCGTGGGATGTGCGAATCGTCGCCATGTCTGACTCCTCTGGTCGATCGTGCAGTTCGGCCGCGGCGGTTGTGCCGCAGCAGTCCCCTTCAGGCAATCACATTCGTGATCGCGCATGTGTGCTCCCTGTCATCTTGGGTCACGTGTGCCGGCGGTGTTCTGCGGTTGGAACATCGTGCGCAATCGCCGCTGGTGGATCCTATTGATCGGTGTCGTCCTCGCTGTCGGCGCTCACTGTGGCCCGCATGTTCATCGTCAATGGCCCCTCCGCGCTCATGTCACCCAGCGGGGCGCTGGCCGCGGCGACTAGGCAGCGCGGCTCATCCTCGATCGGCGGCAAAGCAGACTCGGCCCGCTCCTTCATCTCAACAGAGCCAGGATCCGAACTGCCAGGAGAACCAGCGGCCCTACTGATCCCGGCATCGCAGCTGGCGTCACGAATCATCGGCTGGGCGGAACTCGCTGATGTGATGGGAGGACCGACTATTCTTTTGAGCTGACTGAACTGTCAAGCGACGGGATGCAGGGCGCGCTCGATGGCAGAGGCTGTGACGAGCAGACGCGTGCCGTAAAGTTCGCCGAGGTCGCTGCTGACTCTGGCCACGGGAGCCACAATGCAGACGGCGCCGAGAAGCCCGTCACCGGAATGGATCGGAGCGCTGATGCTGGTCAGCCCGGGAGTGCGCTCCGAGACGGTGAGCACCCACCCGTCGGTCGAGGTTTCGCCATTGATGACTCGTGCGGCCGTGCCGCCGTCTGCCAAGGGGAGCAGTGTTCCCTCGCGCAGTTCGACGTGGAGCTCCTGTGGGGCTGACTCGCTGACGAGGCACAGTCGGTTAGAGGCACGCGGGACCCAAAGCTGACAGGCTTCTCCCGTGTTCGCGACGAGTTCGCGCAGTGGTCCTCGAGCGATCTGCCCGAGTCCAGAGCTGCCGAACCGTGATCCGAGGCGGAATGAGCCTTCTCGGTCGCGGGCAAGCAGCCCATGTGTGACCATTGCGCGGGCCAGTCGGTGGACTGTGGGGATGGAAAGACTGAGCGAATCGGCAAGCTCCGAAGCCGTCCTCGGGGTCGACTCGCAGATATCGATGATGGCCATGCTCTTGTCAAGGACCCCGACGTCCGTTACATTATGTCCAATCATTATATGATCGTAGCTTATCAAATAATGATAAGCAATGAAGGAGACTGAATGACAACGGAGTCCGACACATTCAACAGTCGAGCAGAAGCGTCGCTCCTCGAAGGAGTCCGTATCCTCGAGCTGGGCAACTTCATCGCTGCCCCATTCGCTTCTCGACTGCTCGCCGATTTCGGGGCAGAAGTGATCAAGATCGAAGCCCCGAAGATCGGTGATGAGCTCAGGAACTGGCGGCGCGAACGCGGCGACGTATCGATGATGTTCCGCACGCTTGGCCGCAATAAACAGTCGGTGACAATCGATCTGCGCACCGAGCGGGGGCAGGAGCTCGTCCGCCGACTCGTCGCCGAATCGGACGTGGTCATCGAAAACTTCCGGCCGGGCACACTTGAGAGATGGGGCCTCGGCGAAGAGGCGCTCAAAGCAGTCAACGGCGACATTGTCGTGGTGCGGATCTCTGGCTACGGTCAGACCGGGCCGTACAGAGACCGAGCAGGCTTCGGGGGAGTCGCCGAGGCGTTTGCTGGGCTGCGACACGTGACTGGTCATGCCGACCGTCCGGCGGTGCGTCCTGCTGCGCCGATCGGAGATGTCATGGCGGGTCTCTATGGTGCTCTCGGCGCAGTCATCCAACTGCTTGCGTTGAAGAGCGGACACGTATCGGATCGGGTCCGCGTGGTCGACGTTGCCCTTTACGAGGCGGTCTATTCGGCCATGGAATCCCTGATCCCCGATTACGACGCTTATGGGATGGTGCGAGAGCGGAGTGGAGCGAATCTGCCAGGCGTCGCCCCCAGTGGCAGCTACCCGACAGCTGATGGCCAGTCGGTGATGATCGCCGGCAACGCCGCCAAACCCTTCCGACAACTGATGCGTCTGTGTGGTCGTCCGGACCTCGCCGACGATCCAGCTCTGGCCGATGGAGGGGAACGCAGCCGACGCGAGGTCGAGCTCGACGAGATTGTCACCTCGTGGACGCTTGCACGAGGAGTCGCCGAAGCCGTCGACGAGTTGGCTGCTGCCGGAGTGCCTGCCGGTCCTGTCTACGACGCCCGGGGAATCTCCACGGACGCGCATTTTGCGGCTCGGGGAATGCTCAAGGAAATGGAAGTCAGCATCGAAGGGGAAACCACTGAGTCGATTCGCTTTCCAGGCGTGGTCCCGCGTATTCCAGGAGCAGAGGGGCAAATCAGGTGGGTGGGTCCCGAACTGGGCGAACACACCGAGTCGGTACTCTCAGGCGTGCTGGGGCTGACCGATGCCGAGAGAACCGAGCTCCGCACGGAAGGGGTGGTCTGAGGTGCGACCGGATATCAGCATCACCGACGTCGTTCTGCGCGACGGACTTCAGGATGAACCCACGATCACTTCAGTCGACGATCGGGCAGCGATCGCCGAGGCATTGGTCCACGCAGGAGTGCGGGATATCGAAGCCGCGTCATTCGTCAATCCCCGGAGGGTGCCGCAGATGTCAGGTGCCGAGTTACTCGCGGAAAGAGTGCTTCCAATTGCGGAGACCACATGGCGGGCGCTGGCGTTGAACGGCAAAGGCATCGCCCGCGCTGCATCAGCAGGTTTCACCGACATCACCCTCGTCGTCTCTGCCAGCGCCGAACACAGCCGGGCAAACGCCGGACGGAATCCTGCTGAAGCGATCGCCGACTTCGCTCCTGCTGTCGCTGCGCACCCGGCTGTCAGATTCAGCGGCGGAGTCTCCACGGCATTTGTGTGTCCCTTCGCGGGATCAATCCCCAGCCGCGCCGTCGTTGAGATCGCCGAAGCCTACGCGGACATCGGCATTGAACGCATCGGACTCGCTGACACCATCGGCACGGCCGAACCGGACGCCGTCGAATCAATCGTCAAACAGCTGAAACGGTCAATGCCGACTGCGGAGATCAGTCTGCATCTGCACAATGCCCATGGGCGGGCATTCGAAACAGTGGATCGGGCTATCGCCGCCGGGGTCAGACAGTTCGACTCCTCCACCGGAGGGTATGGTGGCTGCCCGTTCGCACCCGGAGCGCACGGCAATATCGCGACTGAAGACCTCGTCGCCCACCTCCATGAACTCGGGCTCTCGACGGATATCGATCTGGAGGGCGTGAACTTTGCGAAGAGTCTCATTGCCGAAGTCCTTGCACGGGGTACACCCGTTGCTGTCTGAACGAGACGTGTCTCCGTCCAAGTGAGTACACGTTCGGTCAAGCGAATACACGTCTAAAGACCGACCGCGACGCCATCTATTGGTCAACGAAAGGGACAACGATGTCCGAAATTCCGTCTACATCACAAGGTGACGGCACCTCTCAGGAGGACACCACCTCCACCGCAGAGAGTTTGCTGAACGATCCGACCACTTCGCCCGAAGGAGACAAGACAGCCGGCCGGAAACGAGATCTGTTTACGATCGCCGGAATGCCCTACCTGTATTTCGGAGCACTATTCATCACATTCCTCATCGCGGCGCTGACGAACAACCTGCCGGACAGCATGCTCGTCGGTTTCGGCATCACCGTCGTTCTCGGGGGACTGCTGATGATGATCGGTCAACTCGCGCCGAAGGTCCGCGATTTCGGCTTCCCAACTCTCCTATGCACGTTCGTACCGGCCATACTCATCTACTTCGGGTTGATGCCCCGATCAGTTCCTCCCGTTGTGACGAACTTCCTCGATGGCTATGGCTTTCTCGACTTCTTCGTCGTTGCAGTCATCGCAGGGTCGGTTTTGGGTATGCCGAGGACACTGCTGCTCACAGCGGGACCTAGGTTCCTCGTGCCGCTGCTCGGATGCATTGTTGTCACCTTTGTGGCCATCGGCGCGATCAGTGCGCTGCTCGGATTCGGATTCATCAAAGGGATCCTCTTCATCGCGGGGCCGATTATGGCCGGCGGCATCGGTGTCGGGGCTATCCCCATGTCTCAGATGTATGCGGCACAAACAGGGGCCGAAGCCTCTTCCTTCATGGCCGACCTCATGGCGGCCGTGGTGATAGGCAACGTCTTCTGCATCGTTTTCGCTGGGCTGCTCAACGGTATCGGACGCACCGGTAAACAGTGGTTCGTGGGGTTCAACGGTGAAGGGGAACTCATGCGAATTCAGGGTCGGCGCAATGAACTGACGCTGCCGAAGAAGAAGAGCGCGGCCACCTTTCAAAACCTCGGCATCGGAGTTGCGATCTCATCCGGGCTCTTCATCCTCGGAACTCTTCTCGGCGCCATCATGCCGTTTCTTCATCCCTACGCATGGACGATCATCGCAGCTGCGGCGATCAAGATCCTGGGGCTTTTCCCTCGTCAGCTGGAGGAAGCGAGCACCGACTGGGGAGATCTGATGACTTCTTACTTCCTCCCGGCGCTTCTCGTTGCGGTGAGCATCACCTACATCGACATCGACGAGGTCATCGGTGCGGTCACGGATCCGGTTTTCATGGGGCTGACTGTGCTTGCAGTCATCTGCTCTGGTCTCGTGGCCGGCTGCCTAGGCTGGCTTCTCAAGTTCAACTTCATCGAAGCCGCCGTCACACCGGGCTTGGTCATGGCGGACACCGGCGGCAGCGGTGATGTCTCGGTGCTCAGCGCAGCCGATCGCATCCACCTCATGCCCTTTGCTGCTCTGAGCACTCGTCTCGGTGGGGCTGTCAATCTGTTCCTGGTCTCGATGCTCGTTCCGTTCCTCAGCATGTGATCAGGGCCGGTGGGACGGTACCGTGACCTCGCAAAGGTCATCGTTGCATCTCACACGCAAAGGAGAAGGCCCGGAGCATCTATATGAAATGCTCCGGGCCTTCCTCCGAACTCAGGCTATACTCGACGCTCAGTCCGCGAGGGCCCTCACACAGCCCCTTCGACTGCGGCGGCAGCGGCCGAGCCGAAGCGCTCGGCCAGCGTGCCTTCGTGCCTCCGGCCGAGTTCGTCGAGGCCGATGGAGAAGTGGTCGACGATGTCGAGCGACGGATCGGGGTCGCCGGCATCGGTCATGCCGATGCGCACGAACGGGAACCGGCGAGCGGTGCACATGTCCTTGAACCGAACCTCTTCGGACCGCGGAACGGCGACGATCGCGCGGGCCGTCGACTCGGAGAACAGCGCGGTGAACACGTCGATGCCGTCGCGCTCGCACACCTCGTCGAGCCAGATGCGCGCGCCGGTGCCGTACCGCAGGCAGGATTCGACGAGCGCTTGGGACAGCCCGCCCTCGGAGAGGTCGTGCGCGGCGTCGATCATGCCGTCGCGCGAGCAGTTGATGAGGATCTCGCCGAGCTCCTTCTCCGTCTCCGGCTTGTACTGCGGAGGAACCCCGCCGAGGTGGCCGGCCGTGACGTCGGCCCACGCCGATCCGTCGAGCTCGGCGTCGGTGGTCCCGAGCAGATAGATGGTCTGGCCCGGTTCCTTCCAGCCGCTGGGGGTGGCGCGGGTGACGTCGTCGAAGACGCCGAGCACACCGACGACCGGGGTCGGGTGGATGGCCACGCCGCCGGTCTGGTTGTACAGGGAGACGTTGCCGCCGGTGACGGGGATGCCGAGGTCCTGGCACGCCTCGGCCAGCGCCTCAACGGACTGAGCGAACTGCCACATGATCTCCGGGTCCTCGGGGGAGCCGAAGTTGAGGCAGTCGGTGACCGCGCGGGGGATGGCCCCGGCAGTGGTGACGTTGCGGTAGGCCTCGGCCAGTGCCAGTTGCGCCCCACGGGCAGGATCGAGGTAGCCGTAGCGGCCGTTGGCATCGGTGGCGATGGCCACGCCGAGGCCGGTCTCCTCGTCCACGCGGACGACGCCGGCATCATCCGGGTACGCCTGTGCGGTGTTGCCCTGAACGTACTTGTCGTACTGCGAGGTGATCCACGACTTCGACGCGAGGTTCGGGGCACCCGCGAGCTCGAGCACGGTCGAACGCAGTTCATCGTCGGTCGACGCACGCGCCAGCCCGGCGGATTCGACGGTATTCGCAGCCACCTCGGCGGTCCATGAGGGCTCAACCATCGGACGGTTGTACACGGGGCCGTCGTGGGCGACCGAGCGCGGCGGCACATCGACGATGACGTCGCCGTGCCATTCGATGACGAGGCGATCGGTGTCGGTGACCTCGCCGAGCACGGAGGTCTCGACCTCCCACTTGCCGACGATGGCGAGGAACTCGTCGAGGCGGTCGGGTCGGACGACGGCCATCATCCGTTCCTGCGACTCCGACATGAGGATCTCCTCAGGGGTGAGCGTCTCATCGCGCAGGAGCACATCGTCGAGGGCGATGTGCATGCCGCCGTCGCCGTTCGACGCCAGCTCCGAGGTCGCACAGCTGATGCCGGCTGCGCCGAGGTCCTGGATGCCCTCGACGACACCGGCGTGGAACAGTTCGAGGCAGCATTCGATGAGCACCTTCTCGGCGAAGGGGTCACCGACCTGCACGGCCGGGCGCTTCGAGGGCTTCGTGTCGTCGAAGGACTCAGAAGCGAGGATCGAGGCTCCGCCGATGCCGTCGCCGCCGGTGCGGGCACCGAAGAGCACGACCTTGTTGCCGAGTCCCGAGGCGTTGGCCAGGCGAATGTCATCGTGTCGCATGACGCCGACGGCCAGAGCGTTGACCAGCGGGTTTCCCTGGTAGACGGAGTCGAAGACGGTCTCGCCGCCGATGTTCGGCAGACCCAGGGAGTTGCCGTAGTTGCTGATGCCGGCGACGACGCCGTGGACGACGCGGGCGGTGTCCGGGTGGTCGATGTCGCCGAAGCGCAGCTGATCCATCACCGCGACCGGGCGGGCGCCCATCGAGATGATGTCGCGCACGATCCCGCCCACACCCGTGGCCGCACCCTGATGGGGCTCGACGTAGCTGGGGTGGTTGTGGCTCTCGACTTTGAAGGTCACCGCCCAGCCGTCGCCGATGTCGACGACGCCGGCGTTTTCCCCGATGCCCACCAGCAGGTGCTTCTTCATGTCCTCGGTGACCTTGTCACCGAACTTCGACAAGTGGACCTTCGAGGACTTGTACGAGCAGTGCTCGGACCACATCACCGAATACATGGCCAATTCCGCCGAGGTGGGGCGGCGTCCGAGGATCGTCTTGATCTGCTCGTATTCGTCGGCCTTGAGGCCGAGGTCGGCGAAGGGATGTTCGACGTCGGGGTTCGCCGCAGCGAACTCGACCGTCTCCTTGACCTTCTTCGAAGCGTTCTGCACGGAATCGACCTCCGCGGATTCCGCGGAGTTGAGGTTTGACGTCATGTCCTCTTCGGGGCCCTTTCATACGACACGGCACTCGGGGCCAATCTTAGCCGGGGTCGCACCGACGGGGCGAAGCGCGTCCACGACGGGCCGCCTCGGCGAGGGTGGGAGGCGGTTCCCCGCTGGGAAGGGGGAGGATGTGCCCCACTTAGAATGGGAGTCATGGCAACTCCCAAGATCGTCCTGTTCTACGTCTTCACCCCGCTGCCCGACCCCGAAGCGGTCAAACTGTGGCAGCACGCCCTGACCGAGAGCCTCGGACTCAAAGGGCGCATCATCGTGTCCAAGGACGGCATCAACGCCACCGTCGGCGGGGATATCTTCGACGTCAAACAATACGTACGGGCGACGAAGTCCTATGCTCCGTTCAAAAAGGCCGACATCAAATGGTCGAACGGGCAGGGCGATGACTTCCCGCGGCTGAGCGTGAAGGTCCGCGACGAGCTCGTCACCTTCGGCAGCCCCGACGAGATCGCCGTGACCGAGGACGGCGTCCAAGGCGGCGGTCAGCACCTCAAGCCCGGGGCCCTGCACAAACTCATGGACGAACGCGGCGGCGACGTCGTCTTCTTCGACGGCCGCAACGCGATGGAAGCGCAGATCGGGAAGTTCCGCGACGCCATCGTCCCCGACACCGACACCACCCGCGACTTCATCGCCGAGATCGAATCCGGCAAGTACGACGACCTCAAGGACAAACCGGTCGTCACCTACTGCACCGGCGGAATCCGGTGCGAAGTGCTGTCCGTGCTCATGAAGAACCGAGGCTTCGAAGAGGTCTACCAGCTCGACGGCGGCATCGTCCGCTACGGTGAGACCTTCGGCAGCTCCGGCTACTGGGACGGCTCGCTCTACGTCTTCGACAAGCGGATGCACCTCGAATTCGGCGACGACGTCGAATCGATCGGCCACTGCGTGAGCTGCGGGACGACCACCCCGGAGTTCGTCAACTGTGCGAATCTCGCCTGCCGCAAGCAGTATCTGCGCTGCGCCGAGTGCACGGAGCAGCGGCTGCAGTCCTATTGCGTCGACTGCGTCGAGCAGGGGATCCCCGCCGAGGCGGCCGCCGGCTGACGCGGTCCCGCGCGGCTCGGCGGTCGCGAGAGTTGCCGCCAGCTTGGTGAACCTGCAGCAGCTCGGTCCATGCGCCAAGCCAGTGCAGGTTCACCAAGCTGGTGGTGGGATCAGCTCAGAAATCTCGTCTGATCTTGCCCTGGCCCCGCCGTGCTCAAGGCGTCGGCTCAGACCCTCCCCGAGGTGGTCGATGAGTGCGCTCACCCGCCGCGGAGTCAGCGCCGACTCCGGCACGAGCGCAAAGATGTCCGCCGGCGGGGTCTCCAGGTCCGGGAGCACTCTGACCAGGGTGCCCGCAGCGAGCATCGGGGCGACATGCCAGGTCGAGCGCATGATGAGTCCCAACCCGCGGGCGCACCAGTCGGTGACGACCTCCCCGTCATCGGCGCTCAGTGAGCCGTCGACCCGCACGATCTCACGGCCGTCGGCACCGAAGCGCCACAGCGCGTAGTCGTGCTGGTTCTCCCGCAGGACGATGCAGTTGTGCTCGTCGAGATCCGCAGTCGACTGGGGTGTGGCATGGTCCGCGAGGTAGGACGGTGCGGCGCAGACGACCCGACGATTGCGCGCCAGCCGCCTGACCTGGAGTCGGGAGTCCCGCAGCTCGCCGACCCGAATGGCGATGTCGAAGTCGGTGCGCGCGAGATCGAGCGGCAGCGATGTGAGCTGAAGGTCGACCTCGACCTCGGGATGCTCCTCGGTGAACGCGCCGAGAAGCGGAGCGATGTGGGTCCGGCCGAGTCCGCGCGTGCACTGTAGGGTGATCCGCCCCTTGAGCGTTCCGCGGCGTGCAGTGATGCTCTCTTCGAGATCGTGCCGACGTTCGAGCAGGCCCTGAGCTCCCTCGGCATACCGGCGACCTTCCTCCGTCAGTGACATCCGACGGGTGCTCCGTCGAATCAGCTGCACGCCGAGGCGGGTCTCCAGGTGGGAGAGGCGTTTGCTCACTGCGGACACCGACCGGCCCCAGGTCCGGGCCGCCTCGGTGAGGCTGCGGGCGCGGGCAAGGTGGTCGAAGAACTCGAGGTCGTCGATGGTCGAGAGGTCCATGTTTCTTCTTTCGTGTGACGAAAGACTGTCGGGTCTGATTCAGTCTATTCGCCGCGTTTGTTTCCCGATAGCGTGAGGTGCGGGGCGGACGAACGAGCCGCCGCCAGGCAAGGAGTGGATGATGCTGGACGAGGGATTCGTCGATTTCGATCTCGAGGTCAACGGAGTAAGGATCGCGGGGGCGATGTCTGCGGATGCCGACGCCACGGACGGAGCGGCGACCGCCACCACGGCCACCACCACGGCGGGGGAGAAGCCCGCGCTGCTTCTCCTCCATGGACACCCGGAGAACCATCTCATGTGGCACCGGGTCGCCCCACAGCTGATCGAGGAGCTCACGCTGGTCATGCCCGATCTGCGGGGGTACGGACGCTCGAGTCGGCCGGAATCCGGCGACGATCACTCCGCCTACAGCAATCGGATCATGGCCGCTGATGCCGTCGCGCTCATGGAGCGACTCGGCCATTCGTCGTTCGTCGTCTGCGGCCACGACCGCGGAGCCCGGGTCGCGGCGCGGATGGCCGCCGATCACCCGGATCGGGTACGCCGTGTCCTCCTGCTCGACGTCGCTCCGACGCTGCGGATGTACGAGAACACCACGCGCGCCTTCGCCGAGGCCTACTGGCACTGGTTCTTCCTCATCCAGCCGGCCCCGATGCCCGAGATGCTCATCGGCGCCGACGCGAAGGCCTACATCGAAGGGCTGATGGGTGCCAGGCATGCCGGTCTGGCCCCGTTCCCGCGGGAGGTGCTCGACTCGTATGCCGAGGGACTGCGCGGTGCCGACCGAGCACGCGGCATCTGCGAGGACTACCGCGCTTCGGCGGGCATCGACCTTGACCACGACCGCGCCGACATCGCCGCGGGACGACTGATCGAGCCCGAACTCCGCGTTCTCTGGGCTCGTCACGGCGTCATCGAACGCCTCTTCGATCCGCTGTCGCTGTGGGGCGAAGTGGCGCGCTCCGTGAGCGGACACGTCGTCGACTGCGGCCACTACCTGCCCGAAGAGGCCACCGCCGAGGTGGTCGCCGAGATCCGCTCCTTCCTCGGCTCCGCCGCCTGATCCGACATGCCCTGCTGGGCGTGCCGCTCTCCCGAACTCTCACCGCCCCGCCCACTCGCACCACCGACGCAACACGCTGACGAAAGAGGAATCCCATGACGACTACCCACAACATCGCTGTCATCGCCGGAGACGGAATCGGCCGAGAGGTCGTGCCCGAGGGCCTGCGCGTCCTCGAGGCCGCCGCCGAGGTCTACGACCTGTCGCTGAACACCGTCGAGTTCGACTTCGCCAACGCCGAGTACTACGCCGAGCACGGCACGATGATGCCCGAGGACTGGTTCGACCAGCTCAAGGACTTCGACGCGATCTTCTTCGGAGCCGTCGGCTGGCCCGACATCGTCCCCGACCATGTCTCCCTCTGGGGCAGCCTCCTCCAGTTCCGCCGCCAATTCGACCAGTACGTCAATCTTCGCCCGGTCAAACTCCTCGACGGCATGACCGGACCGCTGGCCGGACGGAGTGCAGGCGAAGTCGACTTCTACGTGGTCCGCGAGAACACCGAGGGCGAATACTCGAGCATCGGCGGCATGATCTTCGAAGGCACCGACCGCGAAACAGTCGTCCAAGAAACGGTCATGACGAAGACCGGCGTCGACCGCATCGTCGACTTCGCCTTCCGCCTCGCCGAGAGCCGCGATAAGAAGCACCTCACCTCGGCGACGAAGAGCAACGGCATCTCGATCACGATGCCGTACTGGGACCAGAGGGTCGAGACCGCCGCTGCGAACTACCCCGAGGTCGAGGTCGACAAGTTCCACATCGACATCCTGTGCGCGAACTTCGTGCTCCACCCGGACTGGTTCGACGTCGTTGTGGCGAGCAACCTCTTCGGCGACATCCTCTCCGACCTCGGGCCAGCCTGCACCGGAACGATCGGCATCGCCCCGAGCGCGAACATCAACCCGGAGAAGACCTTTCCCAGCCTGTTCGAACCCGTCCACGGATCAGCCCCCGACATCGCCGGCCGTGGAATTGCGAACCCACTCGGCCAGGTGTGGAGCGGAGCCCTGATGCTCGAGCATCTCGGGGAGACCCGGGCGGCCGCCGGCGTGCAGCAGGCCTTCGAGCATGTGCTCGCCGAAGGCAACCCCGATGTGGTCACCCCGGACCTCGGCGGACGCGGCACCACGGAAGCCCTGGGGAAGGCCGTCGCCGAGGCGGTCCGGACCCTGATCTGAGCCGTCCGGTAGGGGTGCGACCTCGCCTCCGTGCGGCGTTGCCGGGAGGCGGCGTTCGGACTGTGGGTGGCATGTGGTGGGTGTCACGTGGTGTGGGTGGGGTTTGGATTTGCGTGGGTGTCATTGCCTGGTCTAGAGTTATATCTCGTTGCCCCGCCGGAAACGAGGTTCCAAGAACAGAGTTTCCACCGGGCCTGACCAGGACAAACACGGTTTGTCGGGTGGTTGGGACGGATGGGGTGGCCAACAGAAACTGATACCCCCAGTGAACACGCTTGTGTGTGGTGATGGGTGTGTGTTTGTGGTTTGAGAATCCAATAGCGTGTTTGTTTGAACAAGTTGTGATGCCAGAACATTTATTTTCTGGTGAGACAATCACACGGCCAAGCATCTGTGTTCGCCCTGTGTGGGTGGTTCTTCGCCGAACCTCCCACAACATAGTGGGGTGAGCAGTTGTGGTGTTTGGTTGTTTTTTGGTCAACCTTCTCACCCCGTGAGGGGTTGGCTGTCTTGCTGGGATTCATTCGTACCATGATTTTTTATGGAGAGTTTGATCCTGGCTCAGGACGAACGCTGGCTGCGTGCTTAACACATGCAAGTCGAACGCTGAAGCCCGAAGCTTGCTTTGGGTGGATGAGTGGCGAACGGGTGAGTAACACGTGAGTAACCTGCCCCTGATTTCGGGATAAGCCTGGGAAACTGGGTCTAATACCGGATACGACCTTCCCTCGCATGAGGGTTGGTGGAAAGTTTTTCGATTGGGGATGGGCTCGCGGCCTATCAGCTTGTTGGTGGGGTAATGGCCTACCAAGGCGACGACGGGTAGCCGGCCTGAGAGGGCGACCGGCCACACTGGGACTGAGACACGGCCCAGACTCCTACGGGAGGCAGCAGTGGGGAATATTGCACAATGGGGGAAACCCTGATGCAGCGACGCAGCGTGCGGGATGACGGCCTTCGGGTTGTAAACCGCTTTCAGCAGGGAAGAAGCGGAAGTGACGGTACCTGCAGAAGAAGTACCGGCTAACTACGTGCCAGCAGCCGCGGTAATACGTAGGGTACGAGCGTTGTCCGGAATTATTGGGCGTAAAGAGCTCGTAGGTGGTTGGTCACGTCTGCTGTGGAAACGCAACGCTTAACGTTGCGCGTGCAGTGGGTACGGGCTGACTAGAGTGCAGTAGGGGAGTCTGGAATTCCTGGTGTAGCGGTGAAATGCGCAGATATCAGGAGGAACACCGGTGGCGAAGGCGGGACTCTGGGCTGTAACTGACACTGAGGAGCGAAAGCATGGGGAGCGAACAGGATTAGATACCCTGGTAGTCCATGCCGTAAACGTTGGGCACTAGGTGTGGGGGGCATTCCACGTTCTCCGCGCCGTAGCTAACGCATTAAGTGCCCCGCCTGGGGAGTACGGTCGCAAGGCTAAAACTCAAAGGAATTGACGGGGGCCCGCACAAGCGGCGGAGCATGCGGATTAATTCGATGCAACGCGAAGAACCTTACCAAGGCTTGACATACACTGGACCGTTCTGGAAACAGTTCTTCTCTTTGGAGCTGGTGTACAGGTGGTGCATGGTTGTCGTCAGCTCGTGTCGTGAGATGTTGGGTTAAGTCCCGCAACGAGCGCAACCCTCGTTCTATGTTGCCAGCACGTGATGGTGGGAACTCATAGGAGACTGCCGGGGTCAACTCGGAGGAAGGTGGGGATGACGTCAAATCATCATGCCCTTTATGTCTTGGGCTTCACGCATGCTACAATGGCTGGTACAGAGAGAGGCGAACCCGTGAGGGTGAGCGAATCCCTTAAAGCCAGTCTCAGTTCGGATCGTAGTCTGCAATTCGACTACGTGAAGTCGGAGTCGCTAGTAATCGCAGATCAGCAACGCTGCGGTGAATACGTTCCCGGGCCTTGTACACACCGCCCGTCAAGTCACGAAAGTCGGTAACACCCGAAGCCGGTGGCCCAACCCCTTGTGGGAGGGGGCCGTCTAAGGTGGGACTGGTGATTGGGACTAAGTCGTAACAAGGTAGCCGTACCGGAAGGTGCGGCTGGATCACCTCCTTTCTAAGGAGCGCACATCAGAACCCCAACGCGTGGCCCGTGCGTGGTCATGGTTGGGAGCTCAAGGGTGGAACATCACAACTCCCGCTCATCGGCTCAGCGTCGTCAAGGTATGTGCCTTGTGTGACGGTGGGGAACTGGTGGGCTAGAACGGGCACGTTATTGGGTCCTGGAATCACAAACCCCGACACTTCGGTGTTGGGTGTGGTTTCAACCAACAGGACCGACCCATACTGCAGGCAGCCACAATGGTGGTTGTGTTTGTGGGTGGTGTTTGGTAGTGGTTTGAGAATCGTATAGTGGACGCGAGCATCCATACCGCACACAGTGTGTGTGGTGTGATGTAATGTGATTTTCTTGTGATCATCGTAGAGTGATGAAATATTTTTTCGCGCACACGCATGCCAACCATCTTTTGATGGGGTGGGGTGAGTGTGTAAGAGCGCATGGTGGATGCCTTGGCATCAGGAGCCGATGAAGGACGTGGAAATCTGCGATAAGCCTCGGGGAGCCGATAAACGGGCGTTGATCCGAGGGTGTCCGAATGGGGAAACCCCGCCATCTGTGAGGGTGGTGACCCGTGTCTGAATATATAGGGCATGTGGGGGGAACGCGGGGAAGTGAAACATCTCAGTACCCGCAGGAAGAGAAAATAATAATGATTCCGGGAGTAGTGGCGAGCGAAACTGGATGAGCCTAAACCTTCGTAGTGTGAGAGCGTGCTGGTGTTGCTGCGTGGGTGTTGTGGGGTGTGCATGTTCTGGTTCAGCATGGCCGGGCTGTGTGAGTGTGTGGTGTAGTCGAACCTGGTGGGAAACAGGACCGGAGTGGGTGAGAGTCCCGTAGACGAAACACTGCTGCCGCATGGTGTGTAGATACCCGAGTAGCACGGAACTCGTGGAATTTCGTGTGAATCTGCCAGGACCACCTGGTAAGGCTAAATACTTCCTGATGACCGATAGCGGATGAGTACCGTGAGGGAATGGTGAAAAGTACCCCGGGAGGGGAGTGAAAGAGTACCTGAAACCATGTGCTTACAATCCGTCAGAGCAGCATCTTGATGGCTGTGATGGCGTGCCTTTTGAAGAATGAGCCTGCGAGTTAGCGGTGCGTGGCGAGGTTAACCCGTGTGGGGTAGCCGTAGCGAAAGCGAGTCCGAATAGGGCGTTACAGTCGCGTGTCCTAGACCCGAAGCGGAGTGATCTAGCCATGGGCAGGGTGAAGCGTGTGTAAGAGCGCGTGGAGGCCCGCACCCACTTCAGTTGAAAATGGAGGGGATGACCTGTGGTTAGGGGTGAAAGGCCAATCAAACTCTGTGATAGCTGGTTCTCCCCGAAATGCATTTAGGTGCAGCGTTGCGTGGTTCTTGCTGGAGGTAGAGCTACTGGATGGCTGATGGGCCCCACCGGGTTACTGACGTCAACTAAACTCCGAATGCCAGTCAAGGTTCAGCGTGGCAGTGAGACAGTGGGGGATAAGCTTCATTGTCGAGAGGGAAACAGCCCAGACCATCAACTAAGGCCCCTAAGCGTGTGCTCAGTGGGAAAGGATGTTCAGTTGCGAAGACAACCAGGAGGTTGGCTTAGAAGCAGCCATCCTTGAAAGAGTGCGTAATAGCTCACTGGTCAAGTGATTGAGCGCCGATAATGTAGCGGGGCTAAGTACACCGCCGAAGTTGTGGCAGCACCACGTATAACCGTAATGGTGTGGTGTTGGGTAGGGGAGCGTCGAGTCGCCGGTGAAGCTGCAGTGTGAACTAGTGGTGGAGGCGTCTCGAGTGAGAATGCAGGCATGAGTAGCGAAAGACGGGTGAGAAACCCGTCCACCGGATGACCAAGGGTTCCAGGGCTAGGCTAATCCGCCCTGGGTAAGTCGGGACCTAAGGCGAGGCCGACAGGCGTAGTCGATGGACAACCAGTTGATATTCTGGTACCGACACACAACCGACAGTACCAAAACACACGAAACTAACCCCCAAACTCCTCCTATGGGTCTTCGGATCTGTTGTTGGGGATGCTGGGGGGACCTGAGTGTGGAGTCGGTAAGCGTGAGGTGTGACGCAGAAAGGTAGCCAGGCCGTGCGATGGTAGTCACGGTCTAAGGTGGTAGCACGTGGGGGTAGGCAAATCCGTCCCCACACATGGTGTGAGAGCTGATGGGCGCCCCACATTTGGTGGGGTGATCTGGTGATCCTCTGCTGCCGAGAAAAGCATCGACGTGAGGGTGTGTGTTGCCCGTACCCTATAACCGACACAGGTGGTCGAGTAGAGAATACTAAGGTGATCGAGAGAATCGTGGTTAAGGAACTCGGCAAAATGCCCCCGTAACTTCGGGAGAAGGGGGACCATCCCGGTGAACCACCCTTTGCGGTGGGATGTGCTGGTGGTGGTCGCAGAGGCCAGAGAGAAGCGACTGTTTATTAAAAACACAGGTCCGTGCGAAGATGTAAGTCGATGTATACGGACTGACGCCTGCCCGGTGCTGGAAGGTTAAGAGGACCTGTTAACCCTTTTGTGGGTGAAGCGGAGAATTTAAGCCCCAGTAAACGGCGGTGGTAACTATAACCATCCTAAGGTAGCGAAATTCCTTGTCGGGTAAGTTCCGACCTGCACGAATGGCGTAACGACTTCTCTGCTGTCTCAACCACGAACTCGGCGAAATTGCATTACGAGTAAAGATGCTCGTTACGCGCAGCAGGACGGAAAGACCCCGAGACCTTCACTATAGTTTGGTATTGGGATTCGGTGTGGTTTGTGTAGGATAGGTGGGAGACAAGGATACTTGCACGCTAGTGTGGGTGGAGTCGATCGGTGAAATACCACTCTGACCATAGTGGATTCCTGAACTTCGGACCCTGATCGGGTTCAGGGACAGTGCCTGATGGGTAGTTTAACTGGGGCGGTTGCCTCCTAAAGAGTAACGGAGGCGCCCAAAGGTTCCCTCAGCCTGGTTGGCAATCAGGTGTCGAGTGTAAGTGCACAAGGGAGCTTGACTGTGAGACGGACGTGTCGAGCAGGAGCGAAAGCTGGGACTAGTGACCCGGCCATGGCTTGTGGAAGCGTGGTCGCTCAACGGATAAAAGGTACCTCGGGGATAACAGGCTGATCTTGCCCAAGAGTCCATATCGACGGCATGGTTTGGCACCTCGATGTCGGCTCGTCGCATCCTGGGGCTGGAGTCGGTCCCAAGGGTTGGGCTGTTCGCCCATTAAAGCGGTACGCGAGCTGGGTTTAGAACGTCGTGAGACAGTTCGGTCCCTATCCGCTGCGTGCGTAGGAAATTTGTGGAGGTCTGTCCTTAGTACGAGAGGACCGGGACGGACGAACCTCTGGTGTGCCAGTTGTTCCGCCAGGAGCATGGCTGGTTGGCTACGTTCGGGATGGATAACCGCTGAAAGCATCTAAGCGGGAAGCCTGCTCCGAGATGAGATTTCCAACTGTCCTTTGAGGCAGGGGAGGTGTCCTATAGATGATGGGGTTGATAGGCCGGGTATGGAAGCGCAGTAATGTGTGGAGTTGACTGGTACTAATACACCGATCACTCACTCAACCAACAAAATTGTGGTTGGTGTGTGTGCGAGTTTTGTTGCTCTGAGCTGGTTGCTTGAGAATCCGCGTTCGCTCTTGTGGGTGTGCGTGTGTTGTGTCGATGGGTGTTCGCGTTCGCTGTGCGGTTCTTGGACCATTACCGCCTGAGGCCTCTTTTTTGTGGGGTTGTGGTGGTGGTCTGTGTGGTTTTGCGGTGGTGATAGTGGTGGGGAAACGCCCGGTTAACCGTTCCGATCCCGGTAGCTAAGCCCATTCGCGCTGATGGTACTGCAACTTGGTGGTTGTGGGAGAGTAGGTGACTGCCGCAATATTCTTTGGGAGGGGTTCTGTCCGACGTCATGTCGGGCAGAACCCCTTTTCTTTTTTGGTGGTGGGTCGTGTCTGACTGTGTGTCGGGCGGGGCCCGCTTTTGTGTATTCACGGGCGTGTGGGTGGTGTTCATGAGGTGTGTCTTCAACGTCGAGCGGCAGGCCGAACCGGCATCGCAGCCGGCATCCTATTGCTACTGCTTGTTATGAGTCGTATCCTGATCAGTAACTCTCATGTTGGTTATGATAAGCGCCGTTAGGATAAACGATGCATGTGACCCGCACTGTTGGACGCCGCCTCGGCGAGATCGGGACCTCTGTGCGTCAATGGCGACTCATGCAGTCCCTCAAAGCTGAGGAGGTTGCCGAGCGAGCAGGCATCTCCCGTTCGACCCTCCAGAAAATCGAACGCGGAGAACCGGGAGTCTCTGTCGGTGCCGTCCTTTCCGTGATGCAGGCGCTCGGGCAGCTTGACCACATCGTTGAGGCCTTCGACCCATTGAGTACCGATATCGGACGCCTGCGCTCCGCAGAGAAACTGCCATCGAGGGTTCGACGATGAGTGAGCAGGTTCATGTCGAGATCGACCTGGACGGGCGGACCGCTCTCGTGGGCGAGGCGTACTTTCACGTCACTCGCAGCCAGATCTCCACGACATTCAAGTACGCCGACGAGTTCCTCGGATCCCGCCAGGCTTACCCCATTTCACCTGAGCTCTCACTCTCCGTCGCCCCGATCTCTGTGCCAGGACTGCCTGGGGCATTCAGCGACTCTGCTCCAGACCGGTGGGGGCGCAACCTCGTCGCGAAGCAGCATCGGCGTCGGGTCGCACAAGGTGATGCCCGCGATCGCCGGCTGACTGAGGTGGACTATCTGCTCGGGGTCAGTGACACCACCCGCCAGGGAGCGCTTCGATTCAGGAGAACCTCGACCACGGAATATCTGAGGACCGGAGCCTCCGTGCCGAGGACCGTCTCGCTGCCGGAACTCCAACATGCCGCCGATGAGGCCACTGACGGATCAGGAGCTGCCATCAAACGGCTGCTCGATGCAGGCACCGGCTCTCTCGGCGGTGCCCGGCCGAAGGCCTCGGTTGCAGGAGACTCCGGGGCTCTGATGATTGCAAAGTTCACCAGGCCGAGCGATGACTGGAGCGTCATCCTCTGGGAGCGGCTGGCGTTGGAAATCGCACAGTCGTCGGGGGTTGCGGTGCCACACGCACAGTTGGTGCGGATCGACGCACGTCCGGTGCTGCTCCTTGACCGGTTCGATCGGCAGAGTGCGCGGCGAATCGGTTACATGAGCGCGATGACAGCTTCCGAGCGCCGCGACGGCGAGCACGCTGACTACGTCGACATCGTCGAAGCGATCGAAGACACGAGCAGTCGATGGCGGCGTGACTGCAGGGAGCTGTTCCGACGGATGGCGCTGTCCTCTGCGCTGCACAACACGGACGACCACCTTCGGAACCACGGCTTCCTTCGCAGCGACGCCGGCTGGGAACTCAGCCCGGCCTTCGACATCAATCCTGAACCCGACCTCGCGGTTGAGCGGCAGACTGCGATCAACGGCGTGACCGAGGCGGAACACGAAGCAGAAGCTCTGCTCGAGTTCGCCCCACTGTGCCACCTCACGATTTCGGAGGCGCGTACGATCCTCTCCGAGGTCACCGAGGCGGTCAGTCGCTGGGAGGACCGTGCAAACGCACTGGCGGTCCCATCTCGAGAACTCACCTTCGTCGGGGATGCGATGAACACGCAGCTCTCGCGGCTCCGAGCCGTCTTGCGGGCTGCCCTCTAGGCGGCCGTTCCGCGAAATGGCGCGGTCCATGCCTGTCAGCGGTCGGGGCTGTGTCTGGGGTGTGGGTGGCATGTGGTGGGTGTCACGTGGTGTGGGTGGGGTTTGGATTTGCGTGGGTGTCATTGCCTGGTCTAGAGTTATATCTCGTTGCCCCGCCGGAAACGAGGTTCCAAGAACAGAGTTTCCACCGGGCCTGACCAGGACAAACACGGTTTGTCGGGTGGTTGGGACGGATGGGGTGGCCAACAGAAACTGATACCCCCAGTGAACACGCTTGTGTGTGGTGATGGGTGTGTGTTTGTGGTTTGAGAATCCAATAGCGTGTTTGTTTGAACAAGTTGTGATGCCAGAACATTTATTTTCTGGTGAGACAATCACACGGCCAAGCATCTGTGTTCATCCTTCGTGTGGGTGGTTCTTCGCCGAACCACCCAGGTATGCGGGGTGGGCGTTTCGGGTGTTTGGTTGTTTTTTGGTCAACCTTCTCACCCCGTGAGGGGTTGGCTGTCTTGCTGGGATTCATTCGTACCATGATTTTTTATGGAGAGTTTGATCCTGGCTCAGGACGAACGCTGGCTGCGTGCTTAACACATGCAAGTCGAACGCTGAAGCCCGAAGCTTGCTTTGGGTGGATGAGTGGCGAACGGGTGAGTAACACGTGAGTAACCTGCCCCTGATTTCGGGATAAGCCTGGGAAACTGGGTCTAATACCGGATACGACCTTCCCTCGCATGAGGGTTGGTGGAAAGTTTTTCGATTGGGGATGGGCTCGCGGCCTATCAGCTTGTTGGTGGGGTAATGGCCTACCAAGGCGACGACGGGTAGCCGGCCTGAGAGGGCGACCGGCCACACTGGGACTGAGACACGGCCCAGACTCCTACGGGAGGCAGCAGTGGGGAATATTGCACAATGGGGGAAACCCTGATGCAGCGACGCAGCGTGCGGGATGACGGCCTTCGGGTTGTAAACCGCTTTCAGCAGGGAAGAAGCGGAAGTGACGGTACCTGCAGAAGAAGTACCGGCTAACTACGTGCCAGCAGCCGCGGTAATACGTAGGGTACGAGCGTTGTCCGGAATTATTGGGCGTAAAGAGCTCGTAGGTGGTTGGTCACGTCTGCTGTGGAAACGCAACGCTTAACGTTGCGCGTGCAGTGGGTACGGGCTGACTAGAGTGCAGTAGGGGAGTCTGGAATTCCTGGTGTAGCGGTGAAATGCGCAGATATCAGGAGG
Organism: Brevibacterium atlanticum; assembly: GCF_011617245.1. Taxonomy (NCBI): domain Bacteria; kingdom Bacillati; phylum Actinomycetota; class Actinomycetes; order Micrococcales; family Brevibacteriaceae; genus Brevibacterium; species Brevibacterium atlanticum. Next base: position 881,108 of record NZ_CP050152.1, read on the forward strand.
AACACCGGTGGCGAAGGCGGGACTCTGGGCTGTAACTGACACTGAGGAGCGAAAGCATGGGGAGCGAACAGGATTAGATACCCTGGTAGTCCATGCCGTAAACGTTGGGCACTAGGTGTGGGGGGCATTCCACGTTCTCCGCGCCGTAGCTAACGCATTAAGTGCCCCGCCTGGGGAGTACGGTCGCAAGGCTAAAACTCAAAGGAATTGACGGGGGCCCGCACAAGCGGCGGAGCATGCGGATTAATTCGATGCAACGCGAAGAACCTTACCAAGGCTTGACATACACTGGACCGTTCTGGAAACAGTTCTTCTCTTTGGAGCTGGTGTACAGGTGGTGCATGGTTGTCGTCAGCTCGTGTCGTGAGATGTTGGGTTAAGTCCCGCAACGAGCGCAACCCTCGTTCTATGTTGCCAGCACGTGATGGTGGGAACTCATAGGAGACTGCCGGGGTCAACTCGGAGGAAGGTGGGGATGACGTCAAATCATCATGCCCTTTATGTCTTGGGCTTCACGCATGCTACAATGGCTGGTACAGAGAGAGGCGAACCCGTGAGGGTGAGCGAATCCCTTAAAGCCAGTCTCAGTTCGGATCGTAGTCTGCAATTCGACTACGTGAAGTCGGAGTCGCTAGTAATCGCAGATCAGCAACGCTGCGGTGAATACGTTCCCGGGCCTTGTACACACCGCCCTTCAAGTCACGAAAGTCGGTAACACCCGAAGCCGGTGGCCCAACCCCTTGTGGGAGGGGGCCGTCTAAGGTGGGACTGGTGATTGGGACTAAGTCGTAACAAGGTAGCCGTACCGGAAGGTGCGGCTGGATCACCTCCTTTCTAAGGAGCGCACATCAGAACCCCAACGCGTGGCCCGTGCGTGGTCATGGTTGGGAGCTCAAGGGTGGAACATCACAACTCCCGCTCATCGGCTCAGCGTCGTCAAGGTATGTGCCTTGTGTGACGGTGGGGAACTGGTGGGCTAGAACGGGCACGTTATTGGGTCCTGGAATCACAAACCCCGACACTTCGGTGTTGGGTGTGGTTTCAACCAACAGGACCGACCCTACGCAGGCAGCCACAATGGTGGTTGTTTGTGGGTGGTGTTTGGTAGTGGTTTGAGAATCGTATAGTGGACGCGAGCATCCATACCGCACACAGTGTGTGTGGTGTGATGTAATGTGATTTTCTTGTGATCATCGTAGAGTGATGAAATATTTTTTCGCGCACACGCATGCCGACCATCTTTTGATGGGGTGGGGTGAGTGTGTAAGAGCGCATGGTGGATGCCTTGGCATCAGGAGCCGATGAAGGACGTGGAAATCTGCGATAAGCCTCGGGGAGCCGATAAACGGGCGTTGATCCGAGGGTGTCCGAATGGGGAAACCCCGCCATCTGTGAGGGTGGTGACCCGTGTCTGAATATATAGGGCATGTGGGGGGAACGCGGGGAAGTGAAACATCTCAGTACCCGCAGGAAGAGAAAATAATAATGATTCCGGGAGTAGTGGCGAGCGAAACTGGATGAGCCTAAACCTTCGTAGTGTGAGAGCGTGCTGGTGTTGCTGCGTGGGTGTTGTGGGGTGTGCATGTTCTGGTTCAGCATGGCCGGGCTGTGTGAGTGTGTGGTGTAGTCGAACCTGGTGGGAAACAGGACCGGAGTGGGTGAGAGTCCCGTAGACGAAACACTGCTGCCGCATGGTGTGTAGATACCCGAGTAGCACGGAACTCGTGGAATTTCGTGTGAATCTGCCAGGACCACCTGGTAAGGCTAAATACTTCCTGATGACCGATAGCGGATGAGTACCGTGAGGGAATGGTGAAAAGTACCCCGGGAGGGGAGTGAAAGAGTACCTGAAACCATGTGCTTACAATCCGTCAGAGCAGCATCTTGATGGCTGTGATGGCGTGCCTTTTGAAGAATGAGCCTGCGAGTTAGCGGTGCGTGGCGAGGTTAACCCGTGTGGGGTAGCCGTAGCGAAAGCGAGTCCGAATAGGGCGTTACAGTCGCGTGTCCTAGACCCGAAGCGGAGTGATCTAGCCATGGGCAGGGTGAAGCGTGTGTAAGAGCGCGTGGAGGCCCGCACCCACTTCAGTTGAAAATGGAGGGGATGACCTGTGGTTAGGGGTGAAAGGCCAATCAAACTCTGTGATAGCTGGTTCTCCCCGAAATGCATTTAGGTGCAGCGTTGCGTGGTTCTTGCTGGAGGTAGAGCTACTGGATGGCTGATGGGCCCCACCGGGTTACTGACGTCAACTAAACTCCGAATGCCAGTCAAGGTTCAGCGTGGCAGTGAGACAGTGGGGGATAAGCTTCATTGTCGAGAGGGAAACAGCCCAGACCATCAACTAAGGCCCCTAAGCGTGTGCTCAGTGGGAAAGGATGTTCAGTTGCGAAGACAACCAGGAGGTTGGCTTAGAAGCAGCCATCCTTGAAAGAGTGCGTAATAGCTCACTGGTCAAGTGATTGAGCGCCGATAATGTAGCGGGGCTAAGTACACCGCCGAAGTTGTGGCAGCACCACGTATAACCGTAATGGTGTGGTGTTGGGTAGGGGAGCGTCGAGTCGCCGGTGAAGCTGCAGTGTGAACTAGTGGTGGAGGCGTCTCGAGTGAGAATGCAGGCATGAGTAGCGAAAGACGGGTGAGAAACCCGTCCACCGGATGACCAAGGGTTCCAGGGCTAGGCTAATCCGCCCTGGGTAAGTCGGGACCTAAGGCGAGGCCGACAGGCGTAGTCGATGGACAACCAGTTGATATTCTGGTACCGACACACAACCGACAGTACCAAAACACACGAAACTAACCCCCAAACTCCTCCTATGGGTCTTCGGATCTGTTGTTGGGGATGCTGGGGGGACCTGAGTGTGGAGTCGGTAAGCGTGAGGTGTGACGCAGAAAGGTAGCCAGGCCGTGCGATGGTAGTCACGGTCTAAGGTGGTAGCACGTGGGGGTAGGCAAATCCGTCCCCACACATGGTGTGAGAGCTGATGGGCGCCCCACATTTGGTGGGGTGATCTGGTGATCCTCTGCTGCCGAGAAAAGCATCGACGTGAGGGTGTGTGTTGCCCGTACCCTATAACCGACACAGGTGGTCGAGTAGAGAATACTAAGGTGATCGAGAGAATCGTGGTTAAGGAACTCGGCAAAATGCCCCCGTAACTTCGGGAGAAGGGGGACCATCCCGGTGAACCACCCTTTGCGGTGGGATGTGCTGGTGGTGGTCGCAGAGGCCAGAGAGAAGCGACTGTTTATTAAAAACACAGGTCCGTGCGAAGATGTAAGTCGATGTATACGGACTGACGCCTGCCCGGTGCTGGAAGGTTAAGAGGACCTGTTAACCCTTTTGTGGGTGAAGCGGAGAATTTAAGCCCCAGTAAACGGCGGTGGTAACTATAACCATCCTAAGGTAGCGAAATTCCTTGTCGGGTAAGTTCCGACCTGCACGAATGGCGTAACGACTTCTCTGCTGTCTCAACCACGAACTCGGCGAAATTGCATTACGAGTAAAGATGCTCGTTACGCGCAGCAGGACGGAAAGACCCCGAGACCTTCACTATAGTTTGGTATTGGGATTCGGTGTGGTTTGTGTAGGATAGGTGGGAGACAAGGATACTTGCACGCTAGTGTGGGTGGAGTCGATCGGTGAAATACCACTCTGACCATAGTGGATTCCTGAACTTCGGACCCTGATCGGGTTCAGGGACAGTGCCTGATGGGTAGTTTAACTGGGGCGGTTGCCTCCTAAAGAGTAACGGAGGCGCCCAAAGGTTCCCTCAGCCTGGTTGGCAATCAGGTGTCGAGTGTAAGTGCACAAGGGAGCTTGACTGTGAGACGGACGTGTCGAGCAGGAGCGAAAGCTGGGACTAGTGACCCGGCCATGGCTTGTGGAAGCGTGGTCGCTCAACGGATAAAAGGTACCTCGGGGATAACAGGCTGATCTTGCCCAAGAGTCCATATCGACGGCATGGTTTGGCACCTCGATGTCGGCTCGTCGCATCCTGGGGCTGGAGTCGGTCCCAAGGGTTGGGCTGTTCGCCCATTAAAGCGGTACGCGAGCTGGGTTTAGAACGTCGTGAGACAGTTCGGTCCCTATCCGCTGCGTGCGTAGGAAATTTGTGGAGGTCTGTCCTTAGTACGAGAGGACCGGGACGGACGAACCTCTGGTGTGCCAGTTGTTCCGCCAGGAGCATGGCTGGTTGGCTACGTTCGGGATGGATAACCGCTGAAAGCATCTAAGCGGGAAGCCTGCTCCGAGATGAGATTTCCAACTGTCCTTTGAGGCAGGGGAGGTGTCCTATAGATGATGGGGTTGATAGGCCGGGTATGGAAGCGCAGTAATGTGTGGAGTTGACTGGTACTAATACACCGATCACTCACTCAACCAACAAAATTGTGGTTGGTGTGTGTGCGAGTTTTGTTGCTCTGAGCTGGTTGCTTGAGAATCCGCGTTCGCTCTTGTGGGTGTGCGTGTGTTGTGTCGATGGGTGTTCGCGTTCGCTGTGCGGTTCTTGGACCATTACCGCCTGAGGCCTCTTTTTTGTGGGGTTGTGGTGGTGGTCTGTGTGGTTTTGCGGTGGTGATAGTGGTGGGGAAACGCCCGGTTAACCGTTCCGATCCCGGTAGCTAAGCCCATTCGCGCTGATGGTACTGCAACTTGGTGGTTGTGGGAGAGTAGGTGACTGCCGCAATATTCTTTGGGAGGGGTTCTGTCCGACGTCATGTCGGGCAGAACCCCCTTTTTCGTATTCATGCGGGGCCTCGTCTGAACGGTCGGGCAATCCGACCGCCCGGCCGCTCGCGTCGGGGCTTCTCGACTGCGACTGTTGGGAAAACTGCACTACAGGCAAGACCTCTTGTCGATAGTGTTGGATCCATGACTACATCTGATCCGACGCACACCGCGGACGAACATTTCTCCGAGTCGGGGCCAACAGTTGACGATATGGACTCAGCTTCCACCTCCGGTTCCACGACGCGGCCGGTGCGACGTCGCTGGGTCGGAGTCGTGTGGGCCCTCCACTGGTTTCTCCGGATGATGCTCGCCATCTCGCTCTTGCCCTACGCGTGGACGAAGATATTCCACACCCAGATGGGATACGCCGATTACGCCGATGCCCTCGTCCAGTACGGAGAAATGAGCCCAATGGGCCTGCTGTGGCGGTTCATGGCCTTCTCTCCGACCGTACAGGGGCTGGCCGGCGCGGCAGAGCTCATCGCAGTGATTCTTCTGCTGTTCCGCCGCACAGCCTGGCTCGGCGCACTCATCGCTGCCATGGACATGAGTATCGTGTTCCTTCTCAACCTCACCTTCGACGTCCCGGTGAAACAACTCTCGGGCGCGATGGCGCTGGCCGGCCTCATTCTGCTCGTTCCCAACCTCCCCCGTGTCGTACGGTTCGTCCTCGGTCGGGCGACGGGTCCTGCTGTCAGCGGGGTCGTCTCACACAACCGCATCTTCGCTGGAATCACTCGGTGGGCATCTCCGATCCTCGCCGTCATCATCATTGTCGGCAGCGGACTCGTGTCCGGCATCGGCCTCAACTGGGGCCGTGCTGGGACCCCGGAACAGATCTCGGGAGTGTACAGCGTCGAATCCGGGGGACAGGAGACCCCGATCAAGGGAACCGACCACACGACAGACGACATCACTCAGATCGCTTTCGGCCAGATAGGGGAGGGCATGAAACGGATGAGCATCCGCTACGACAACGGCGACTACCAGGACGGCACCTACACCGTGAACGGTGACGCAATCGCAATCAAGCTGTTCCCGATAAGAAAGGGCGCTCAGGGTCTGATGCGCGACTATTCCGGAACGATGGACTTCACCGCTGACCGCACCGGCGAGGGTTCGTTCTCGTTGCACACCGGAGAGGCCGAGCTGACGATCACCAGCGATGCCGAGCGCCGGTTCCTGTTCGACCGGGGCTTCCGGTGGGGACCGGACACCCCGGTCAATCGCTGACGATCGACGCGTCGCAGGATCAGCCTCAGCGACCGAAGAGCTTCGAGAACAGCCCCTTCTTCTTCGGCTTGTCCTCCTGCGCAGGCTTCTCCTCGGCGGGTGTGCCTGACTGCTCGGCATCGTGCGAGGGGGGCTGGGCTTCGGCCGCCGCTACTTCCTGCGCGTCGGAATCGCCTACGGCAGACCTCGTCGACTCGGTGGCGTCGGTCGTCGGCTCTGCTGCCGAATCGGTCTCGGACGCGGCAGGAGCATTCGTGGACGCCGCAGGAGCACTCCCGGATGCGGCCGCGGCCGCTGGGCGTGACGCCTCGTCGGGGGTTGAGCTCGCGGCTGGAGCGGTCTCTGCGGGAGCCACAGCCGGCTCTGCCGGTGCCGGTGCGGCAGCCGCCGAACCGGCACGGTCCGGTGTCTCCTGCGGGGCAGCCTCGGCGGGGATACCTGACGATGCTGCGGCGAACTGTTCGGCTGCCTCGCCCTCAAGAGGCGTGTTCATATCGCAATTGGAGATGCGGCGCTCATCGTCGAAGGACAGGTCCGCCGATCCGTCGGCGAAGAGCATCCGCAACCCGCCGTCGGGAAGCTCCCGCACCGGGATTCCGCGCTTGGCCACATAGGACTCGATGGCCGCACGGTGATCGCTCACCGTCGTCTGTGTCAGGCCCTGCATGAGGGCACGCACCGAAACCTTGACCTGGGGGTGCGGCAGGGCGATTTCGGGAGCGTCGACGAGAAGCCATACCGTCGTGCCGGCGCCTGCCACGGCCGGATAGTGGGCCCACTTGTCGGTGGCCTCCTTCGCCGCCAGGGTCAGGCGCAGCGCCAACTCCTCGTCGAGGTCGAGCTCGGCGGTCGTGAGCTCAGGGACCTCCTCGGCGGCACCGAACTTACGGACGTCGTGGGAGAGGCCGACCACGGCATCGGGGAAGTCGTTGACATTCTCCCAGCCCCACAGCCAGGTCGTGTCCCGGCTCGACTCCGAACCGAGCAGGTGCGGGCGACCGCGCAGGACGACGTCACCGTCCGCGGTGAACGTCAGGTGCGGGTCCGCGGTGAAGTCGACTTCCCATTCGGCGTCGGCGATGAGCCCACCGAAGTGCGTCTGCACCTCCGTGGAGTAGAAGACGGCGCGGTTGACCAGGTCCTGCAGAGTTGTGCTCATGGTCTCAAGCCTAGGCGGGTGCGCGCGAGAATCGAGGAGGCACGCGGTGAGACGGGGCACGTCGATCGTATGACGGGCGAGGCGGGGCCGGACGGGGCGCGTCGGCCGTCGGCCGGGGGCGACGGTGAGGCGGGCGAGGCCGGACCGTGTGAGTGCCGTGACCGGGCCGTGAAAAGGGCTGTGTCAGTGCCGTGTGGTGGAGTGGAACGATCGGAGGTCTTTCAAAGCAAGGAGAACACATGTAGAGTTGCCTGTTGCGCTTTGCGCCTCTCACGACTCCATCATCAGTCACTCATCACACAGGACTCACATCGTGGCCCTACTCCGCCTGTCCCTGAAATACGCCAAAGCCTACTGGCCGTTCATCGTCCTCGTCGTCATCCTGCAGCTGGCCTCGACGATCGCGGCCCTCTACCTGCCGAGCCTCAACGCCCGAATCATCGACGAAGGCGTCGCCGAGGGCGATACCGACTTCATCTGGTCGACGGGAATGCGGATGCTGCTCGTCTGCTTCGTCCAGGTCATCACCGCCATCACCGCGATCTACTTCGGTGCCAAGACCGGCATGGGAGTCGGGCGCGACCTCCGCCGAGCCGTCTACCGCCAGGTCGACGACCTGTCGATGCTCGAGGTCGGACAGTTCGGCTCCGCCACCCTCATCACGCGCAACACCAACGACGTGCAGCAAGTGCAGATGCTCGTGCTCATGACTCTGAACTTCATGGTCTCGACGCCGATCATGTGCATCGGCGGGATCATCATGGCCCTGCGCGAAGACGTCGGCCTGTCCTGGCTCGTGTGGGTCTCCGTGCCTGTCCTCTTCGTCGTCGTCGCCATCCTCGTCTACCTCCTCATGCCGCTCTTCCGGCGCATGCAGTCCCAGGTCGACGACATCAACGGCGTCCTCCGCGAACAGATCACCGGCATCCGCGTCATCCGCGCCTTCGTCCGCGAGCCCTTCGAAACCGACCGCTACGCCGACGCCAACCGTGCCCTGACCGAGACCTCGGTCAAGGTCGGCAACCTCTTCGTCCTCATGTTCCCCGCGATCATGATGATCCTCCACCTCGCGACCGCGGCCGTGCTGTGGTTCGGCGGTCACCGTGTCGACGCCGGACAGATGGAGGTCGGCTCCCTGACGGCGTTCCTGCAGTACCTTCTGCAGATCCTCGTGGCCGTGATGATGGGCGTGTTCATGATGATGATGATTCCGCGCGCCGTCGTGTGCGCCGAGCGCATCGCAGAGATCCTCGACGCCCGTTCGACCATGACCATTCCCACCGGGGTCGACGCGCTTCCGCGTGGTGGTGAACTCGAGTTCCGCAATGTCACCTTCGGCTACCCCGGCGCCGAGGTGCCCGTCCTCGAAGGACTGAACTTCACCGCCCGTCCGGGGACGACGACCGCGATCATCGGTTCCACCGGAGCCGGCAAATCGACGATCGTCAACCTCATCCCCAGACTCATCGACCCGCAGGACGGTCAGGTACTCATCGACGGCATCCCCGTCACCGAGTTCAACCGTCGGCAGCTCTCGCAGCTGATCGGGCTGGTCCCGCAGAAGCCCTATCTGTTCTCCGGCACGATCGCCTCCAATCTGCGCTTCGGCAATGAGGAGGCCACCGAGGCGGAGCTGTGGGAGGCTCTGCGCATCGCCCAGGCCGATGACTTCGTCGCGGAGAAAGAGCACCAGCTCGACGAGCGAGTCGCTCAAGGAGGGACGAACTACTCGGGCGGGCAGCGACAGCGACTGTGCATCGCCAGGGCGCTGACCGTGAGACCGCAGATCTACGTCTTCGACGATTCGTTCTCGGCCCTCGACGTCGCCACCGACTCACGGCTGCGCGCAGCCCTCGACGATTCCACCGGTGACGCCACCGTCATCGTCGTGGCCCAGCGCGTTTCGACGATCCGCAGCGCCGATCAGATCATCGTCCTCGAAGCCGGGAAGATCGTCGGGCGCGGCACTCACGAGGAACTCGCTGAGACCAACCCGACGTATCGGGAGATCATCGAGTCCCAGCTGACGACGGAAGAGGTGAACTGACATGGCGAACGACACTTCGACCGATGCCGTCGTGACAGCCGACGACGAATACATCCCCAGCGGAGACGATCTCGAAGCCGCCGGCGGCACGCCACCGCGCAAGGCCAAGCACTTCTGGCCGTCGGTGAAGCGGCTGTTCGGACTCATGTCCCGCGAGAAGCTGGGACTGTTCAACGTCGTCGCCCTCGTCGTCGGCTCCGTGGTCCTCACCGTCATCGCCCCGAAGGTCCTCGGCAAAGCCATGGACGTCGTGTACTCCGGAGTCATCGGCGCCCAGCTGCCGGCCGGGGCGAACATCGACGACATCATCGCCGGTGCTCGCGCGCAGGGACGTGACGACTTCGCCGATATGCTCGCCACCGCCGACGTGGTGCCCGGACAGGGCATCGACTTCACCGCGCTCGGGCAGATCATCATCATCGTCCTCCTCATGTACCTCGTGGCCTCGATGCTCATGTGGGCGCAGGGCTACATCCTCAACGCCCTGGTCATGCGCGTGGTCTACCGACTGCGTGAGGACATCGAACGCAAGATCAACCGCCTGCCGCTGCGCTACTTCGACACTCGGCAGCGCGGCGACGTGATGTCGCGGGTGACCAACGACGTCGACAACATCCAGCAGGCTCTGCAGCAGGCGTTCTCGCAGTTGGTGCAGTCGGCGCTGACGATCATCGGCATCGGCGTGATGATGTTCATCGTGTCCTGGCAGCTCGCGCTGCTGGCGCTCATCGCCCTGCCGCTGTCGGCGATCATCGCCGGAGTCATCGGCACCCGGTCGCAGAAGCTGTTCAAGGCCCAGTGGAAGCACACGGGAGAGGTCAACGGCCATGTCGAAGAGTCCTTCTCCGGCCTCGACATCGTCCGCGCCTTCGGCCGCGGCGAAGTGATGCTCGAGGAGTTCGACCGCCGCAATGAATCGCTATATAAAGCCTCGGCGGGGGCGCAGTTCGTCTCCGGCATGATCATGCCCTCGATGCAGTTCGTGTCATACCTGAGCTACGTCCTCATCGCCGTCGCCGGCGGCCTCAAGGTCGCCACGGGGCAGATGACGCTCGGCGATGCCACCGCGTTCATCCAGTACTCACGTGAGTTCTCCCAGCCGATCTCCGAGATGGCCGGAGTCGCCAACATGCTCCAGTCCGGCGTCGCCTCGGCCGAGCGGACCTTCGAACTGCTCGATGCCGACGAGGAGGACCCCGACGAGGTGCAGCGGGAGCTGCCGCCCCGCACTCCAGGAAAGGTCGAATTCTCCGAGGTCAGCTTCCGCTACACCCCGGAGACGCCACTCATCGAGAAGGTGTCCTTCACCGCCGAACCCGGCCACACAGTGGCGATCGTCGGACCGACCGGCGCCGGCAAGACCACCCTGGTCAACCTCGTCATGCGCTTCTACGAGATCACGGGCGGCGCGATCTTCCTCGACGGCATCGACACCCGCGACCTCAGCCGCGCCGACCTGCGCTCTCACGTGGGCATGGTGCTCCAGGATGCGTGGCTGTTCGAAGGCACGATCGCCGACAACATCCGCTACGGCAGGCTGGCCGCCACCGATGAGGAGGTCGCCGCCGCCGCGAAGGCGACGATGGTCGACCGGTTCGTCAGGCAGCTGCCCGACGGCTATGACACCGTCATCGACTCCGACGGAGGCAGCGTCTCGGCCGGCGAACGTCAGCTGATCACCATCGCGAGGGCATTCCTCGCGGATCCCTCCCTGCTCATCCTCGACGAGGCGACATCCTCGGTCGACACCCGCACCGAGGTGCTCGTGCAGCAGGCGATGGCTGCCCTGCGCACGGATCGGACGTCCTTCGTCATCGCCCACCGGCTGTCGACGATCCGCGACGCCGACACCATCCTCGTGATGGAGGACGGTGCCATCGTCGAACACGGCAGCCATGAGGATCTGCTCGCCGCCGAGGGAGCCTACCATCGGCTGTACATGTCGCAGTTTCGCGGAGAGGACGCCGAGGAGCAGTTCACCGCCGAGGTGCTGGCCGAGACCGAGGCCGGCGCCGTGACCGAGGACGCCGGAACCACCGATGGTGACACCGGCGAGGACGGTCCGACCGATGGAGGCTCTGACGGAGCGGATGCATTCGATGGAACGCCGGCAGGACAGGCGGACAGGTCCTCGGGAGGATCATCGAACGACGATCCGACGCGGCCGGCATAGTCGTCGCAGGCCGACATCTCCACCGCGGGTCCCCGAGCACAGGCTCGGGGACCCGCGGCATATTCACTCCCGAAAACGCGCCTCAAGCAGAAATCGCGGATAACACTTTTTCAGCCGAGAATGCCGAAATCAAAGGATCTGTCATACAGTCCGGGCCGCGCGACGAGACAGCTCGGACACACGGTTGTGCTGGTCAGAGGCCAATCATCCGAATCACCTGAAAGGCCCACGAAGCCCGTCCGCCATGAAATGTTGCGATGCGATATACATTCGACAATGCGCGGATATCACTTCTGTCATGACCTAAATGACCAAAAGTCGTGCCGCCCCGATCGTCTGCGTAGGGTCCTTGCCACAACTGAAAACGGACACCGGCCAGTACTCTGGAAGGAACATCATGAAACGGTTGGCAATGGCGGCAACGTTCGCTCTCGCACTCTCCATCGGAGGGTGGAGTCAAGCGGCCGCACAGGCAGATGACAGCACGACACCGCAGGCAGCAGACGTCCAAGCCGCAGGCGATACCGGCAACGACGACACTGACGCGCCGGACCGCGAATCTCCGGCCCCTTCAGACCCCGCTGACGATGAAGACGCATCGGATTCGGATCAAGGCGAAGACAGCACCGACCCGGGAGAGGACGAGAACCCGACGGAACCCGGTGACGGCGAAGAGCCGACCGATCCGGACGAGAACACCGACGAACCGACGGAGGACTCGACGCCGATCGAGGCCTCGTTCTCTCTCGATGAGAAGGAGATGACCGTCGACGAGGCGGCCAAGGCGATTCCGTACACCATCACCGGTCTCAAGGCCGGGGACACCGTGACCGCGGAGCCCGGCGAGGGCGGTGCACACACCGTCGACAGCGACGGAACGTTCAAGGGAGAGCTGCGCGGCAACACCGAACTGAAGGAAGGCGCCACACTCGACGTCACCGTGACCGTCGCCCGCGAAGGTGAGGAGTCGAAGACCTTCACCGGCAGTGTGAAGATCACCGCCGACGATGACGAGGACGCCGCGCTGAGTGTTTCGCCGAGGTCCTCCGACATCGACGATTTCCTCTTTGACGGTGTGGGCATGACCATGTCGAACTGTGAGCCCGGACAGGATGTGAAGTTCGAGATCCACGCCGCCGACGACCCCGACCAGTTTGTCTGGGAGGACACACAGAAGGCCGATGAGGGCGGCACATCCTCCAAGACCTTCCTTCCGGGAACCGGGGGCGACGCGTGGGTCGGTGACTACGTCGCCACGGCCACCTGCGGTGACCAGAGTGCCGACGCGCCCTTCTCCGTGACCGAGGACGGTGACGGTTCCGACGCTGATCTCAGCGTCACTCCGAAGAGTCAGGCGCTGAGCGACTTCCTCAAGAACGGTGTCAACATCACCCTGGTCAACTGCCACGTCGATTCCGATGTGACGTTCCGGGTGAGCACCAAACGCGATCCCGACACCGAGGTCTGGAAAGAGACTCAGAAGGCCGGAGAAGACGCGGCCGGATCCGTGCAGTTCACTCCGGAAGAAGGCGGAGCCGGCTGGGCCGACGAATTCCTCGTCATGGCCTCCTGCGGTGACAAGAGCGCAGAGACGACCTTCACCGTGACTGATGACGGCAGCGTCGTCGATCCGAAGCTCTCGGTTGATCCGGAGAAGCTGCCCGGTGAGGACTTCATCAACCGGGACAAGGGCGTGAACCTCACCGTGACCGAGTGCGAACCGGGTGCCGATGTGAACTTCCAGGTCTGGGGCCACGACCCCAGCGAGAAGCTCTACGACCAGACGGCCGAAGCCAACGACAACGGCGCCGCGGCTGTCCAGGTCTACGGGCTCGACAGTGACCCCGGTGCCTACGTCGGCACGTACAGAGTGACCGCGGTCTGCATGGACCACGGCATGAACGGGAAGTTCGTCGTCACCGGCGAGGGATCCGGAGGCTCGGGCGGCGGCTCGGACGAATCCGGCAATGCCGGCGATACCGGGTCGATGCCGCGCACCGGTGCCGAACTCACCGGACTGACCGCGGGGGCCCTGCTCATCCTCGGCGGTGCCGGGGCAATCGCCCTGGCACGTCGGAAGAACAGGAGCTGAACGCAGCCGGTGCCCCGTCGGGTCGGTGAAGTCTCCCGGCCCGACGGCGTGAACCGGTTCCGTCGGACAGCGATCGGCCCCGACATTCGACTCATCGTCGAGTGTCGGGACCGACCCGTGTTTACCCTGCACCGATGCCGAACGAGTTCGCGTGCACTCTGAGGTGAGTCACGTCGGAGGCTTGTTCGCTCGGCATACGCAGTTCTACCTTGGTCGTCATGGAAGCAAGGAAGCTTTCATAGCATCGACGAACAAGGAGCAGAATGATGTCCAATCCCGGACAGCCTACGATCAAGCGCGGTGACAAGGGCACCGCGGTCCTGCGTGCACAGCGAGCCCTGCGGAGGACTCCCGACCTCAGCGTTGCGGTCGACGGTGACTTCGGCCCCGACACCGAAGCAGGGGTCACGCGGTTTCAAGAGAATGCCGGACTGAAAGTCGATGGAATCGTCGGAGACAAGACGTGGGAGGAGCTGCCTGATGGCGGCCCGATGCCACTCCTGAAGAGCGGCGCGAAAGGTGACATCGTGCGTGATCTGCAAGAGGTCCTCATCGCCGGAGCCGACAGCGGCGATTGGCCGTCACCCGGTGAAGCCGACGGAGACTTCGGCGCCGACACCACGACAGCAGTCGAGGGCTTCCAGAAATGGGGAGAAGTCGACGCTGACGGCATCGTCGGCGACAAGACCTGGGCCGTACCGCTGCACGCGACGAACAGTACCCTGGAGAGCGCCGTCGGTCTCGACTGGGTGGAAGACTGACGACAGCTCAGGCCCCGAGTCTCGGATTCGTTCCGAGACTCGGGGCCTGACGCGTGTTCAGCCCGTGCGGGCGCGAGGCAGTGTTCGTGCGTGAAGGGCAGGTGTTCAGCCCTTGGCGACGAGCGTGCGCACGGCTGAGGAGAAGAACCCCTGACCGTCGATGCCGCCGCCGTCCTCGGGGCCGAATCCGGCTTCGACGGCGTGCTCGGGGTGCGGCATGAGTCCGACGACATTGCCCGCTTCGTTCGTGATCCCGGCGATGTCGCGCAGCGAACCGTTCGGATTGCCGCCCTGGTAGCGGAAGACCACACGACCGGTGGACTCGAGTTCATCGAGCACCTCGTCGGTGGCGACGTACCCGCCCTCACCGTTCTTCAGCGGAATCCGGATCGTCTGACCCTGCTCGAAGTCGCCGGTCCAGGCGGTGTCCGCGTTCTCGACGAGGAGATCCTGGTCGCGGCAGATGAAGTGCTGGTGGTCGTTGCGGATGAGCGCACCGGGCAACAGATGGGATTCGCAGAGGATCTGGAAGCCGTTGCAGATTCCGAGCACCGGCATCCCGGCGTTCGCCGCGGCCACCACGAACTCCATGATCGGAGCGAAGCCGGCGATCGCGCCGCAGCGCAGATAGTCGCCGTACGAGAACCCGCCGGGCAGGATGATGGCGTCGACTCCGCCCAGTGTCGAATCCGCGTGCCACAGATTGACAGGGTTCGCTCCGGCGAGGCGCACCGCGCGGGCGGCATCACGGTCATCGAGCGTTCCCGGGAACGTGACGACACCGATCGACACTCCGGACTCAGCCCCCGCCTCGGCGATGGTGGGATCGGTGGCCACAGCGGTCACGATGCGTCCCCGACTGCGCGCACGGCGACGACGTTCTCGATGACGGGGTTCGACAGGAGCTTCTCGGCGGCTTCGCGCGCCTGGGCGAGGACTTCCTCGGTGGCTTCGCCTTCCACCTCGAGTTCGAACCGCTTGCCCTGACGGACCTCACCGAATCCAGTGAAGCCGAGGCGAGTCAATCCGCCGGAGATCGCCTTGCCCTGTGGGTCAAGGATCTCGGGTTTGGGCATCACCTCAACGACGACACGTGCCATGCGTGTACTGCTCCTTTGTGAAAGTGTTCGGGAGTTCCTCCCGCGCTCGTCCAAAGTCTACCAAGCAGGTGGCGGCCCCCGGCCCCGCCGTCCGCTCGCCGGGATCGGTCAGGAGTCGAAGCCCATGCCCACAGCGTCGAGGACCCTGAGCAGCGGGCCGCGCTTGCCCTCGTTCTCATCGGCTTTGATCAGCGCCTGCGTCGTCATCTTGATGCCCAGCCACGCAGCGGGTTCGGGAGGGAACGGCAGTGGCAGCCGGCGCACCATCTCGAGCTCGGTCAGCTCCGTCGATGCGCCGGAGAGCAGATCGAGCATGACGGTTCCGGCGAAACGGGACGCCCCCACGCCGAGGCCGGTGAAGCCCGCCGCCATCGCCACCTTCTTCCCGTACGCGGTCGTGAAGAACGAGAAGAAGCGGGAGCAGGTGTCGATCGGTCCACCCCACTTGTGCGTGAACGTCAGCCCCTCGAGTTGGGGGAAGGTGGCGAAGAAGTGCTCGGCCAGGGTCTCGAAGGTCTCGGGCCTCTGGTCGTACTTCCACGAGATCTGCCGGCCGAAGTGATAGACGGCGTCCCAGCCGCCGAAGAGGATCCGGTTGTCCGCGCTCAGCCGGTAGTAGTGGAAACGGTTCGCACAGTCGCCGATGCCCTGCCGACCCTCCCACCCGATCGCAGTGAGCTGCTCATCACTCAGTGGTTCGGTCATCAGCGCATAGTCATAGACGGGAACGGTGTGGAGGCTGACGCGTTTGAGCAGGGAGGGGAAGACGTTCGTCGCCAACGCGACGCGCTCGGCCGAGATCGTGGAGCAGGGAGTACTCGCGCAGTCGTTGATCGTCTCGGCGGTCACCTCGGTCGTCACCTGCACATGCGACTTCCGGTCGCTGACGTCGGTGACCTTCGTCCCCTCGAAGACCTCGACGCCGAGCTGGCGGACGACGCGCAGCAGCTCCCAACACAGCTTCGCCGGGTTGACCAGGGCGACCTCGCGGGAGTCCCACAGCGCGGCCTTGTACGTCGGTGACTTCACGAGCTCGGCCAGCTGCTGCTGGCCATAGAAGACGAAGCCGGCGTCCGGGTCGTGGGCCTCGCGGAGTTCGGCGACCTGGTAGTCCTCGGTGGCGACGTCGAGCTCACCCGTGCGTTCGAACTCGCAGTCCATGCCGTACCTCTCCACGGCCGCCTCGATCGCGTCGAGGTTCTCCCGCCCGAGCTGGGCGAGACGGTCGTTCTCGTCCGGAAGGTGGGTTTCACCGTTGTCATAGCCGTGGGTGAGACTGGCCGCGCAGAAGCCGCCATTGCGCCCCGAGGCGGCCCACCCGATCGAGTTCGCCTCGACGAGGACGACGTGCCGGTCGGGGTCACGTTCCTTCGCCTGCAGCGCGGTCCACAGTCCGGTGAACCCGCCGCCGACGACGAGGAGTTCGGCCGGGATGTCCCGGCTCAGCGGCGGCAGCGGTTCGGGGCGCTCGGCGGAGTCGAGCCAGAACGGAACGGTCGAGGCGTCGGCCAGTGCGGCGTGCACGTCCATGTCACTTCACTTTCGTATGGGTGTGGACTCTGCCGGACGGCAGGCCCAGGTCGGCGCGGCCCCACCTCGGCGAGGG
This sequence comes from Brevibacterium atlanticum, assembly GCF_011617245.1. Lineage (NCBI taxonomy): Bacteria > Bacillati > Actinomycetota > Actinomycetes > Micrococcales > Brevibacteriaceae > Brevibacterium > Brevibacterium atlanticum. The sequence continues at coordinate 898,006 of NZ_CP050152.1, forward strand.
GATGGCAGTCCATCATCCGGCCATGGTCTTGATGACCTCTGTGGCGTTGCCGCCGGCCTTGCGCAGGACGAAGCCGACGAAGCCGAGCGCGGCCAGGGTGAGGACGAACATCACCGTCGACATCGCTGCGACTTCCGGGCGCAGGGCCACGCGCACGGCGGAGAAGATGTAGACCGGCCACGGTGTGTAGCCGGGCTGCTGGACGAAGCTCGAGAGGATCGTGTTGTCGAGGCTGACGGTGAACGACATCAGCGCGCCGGCGAGGATGCCGGGAGCGGCGATCGGCAGGGTGATGTCCTTGAACCGGTTCCACGGGGTCGCACCGAGGTCGGCAGCGGCATCCTCGAGCTGGGTGTCCATCCCAGCCAGCCGCGCGCGGACGATGAACGTCACGATCGCCATGGAGAACATCGCATGGGAGATGATCAGGCGCACCAGGCCGTTGTTGAGCGGGGTGATGCCCCAATCGACGCCGACGGTGACGAACCACGGCAGGAACGAGATGCCGTCGACGATCTCGGGAGTGACCAGCGTCAGGCCGAGGATCCCCGTCAGCCCCAGCGCCCACCAGGCTCCGCGCGGTGCCCGGGCCAGGGCGACGCCGCCGAGGATGCCGAAGATCGTGGAGACGATGGCGGTGCCCACGGCGGCCTGGAGGCTCGTGACGATCGAGGAGATGATGATGTCGTTGTTGATTCCGCTGATGTAGGCGTGCAGCCCGAAGCCGCGGAAGTTCGCGAGCACCTTGCCGTTGTTGAACGAGTAGGCGATGATCACCGCGATCGGGACGAACAGGTAGACGAAGACGAGGATGCCCCAGACGTGCAAGGCGAAATCGGTCGGTGTGCGGCGTGCGAAGGTGTTCTTCTTCGGCATCTCAGGCCCTCCCGTCGTGCAGCGGAACACTGTTGAGTCTGGCCGTGATCGTCTGCCCGAGCTTGAGCAGAGCGAAGCCGACCCCGACGACGACCAGGGTGGAGATGATGAGGATCATCGCCATGGCCGCACCGACCGCCCAGTTCTGAGCGGTGTTGAATTGGTTGGCGATGAGCTGACCGACCATCGATCCGCTGGCCCCGCCGAGGACGGTGGCCGTGACGTAGTCGCCGTTGAGCGGGATGAATACGAGCAGGCAGCCGGAGACGACCCCTGGCATCGCCATCGGCAGCGTCACCCGCAGGAACGTCTTCACCTTCCCGGCGCCGAGGTCGTAGCTGGCTTCGCGGAGCTTCTTGCCGGAGGCGTCGATGGCGACGAACAGCGGCAGGATCATCAGCGGCAGATAGTTGTAGACGACGCCGATCTGCACGGCGGAGCGGGTGTAGAGGATGTCGAGGGGGCCGTCGAGCAGCCCGAGGCTCTGCATCCAATTCGAGAGGAACCCGTCGGGGGAGAGCATGATCTGCCACCCCAGGGTGCGGACGAGGAAGTTCGTCCAGAACGGGACCATCACCAGTGCCAGCGCCAGAGACCGCCGGGCCGGTGAGACCTTGATCGCCAACCAGTAGGCGAAGGGCAGGGCGATGACCAGGCACAGGATCGTGCCGAGGATCGAGATCCGCAGGGTCGCGAAGAACGTCGACACGAAGCTTGAGCTCATCGCCTCCGGGTAGCGGCCGAGCGAGAGGTGGTCGGTGGCGATGGCGGTGAACTCGTCCGGTTTGTAGCCGAAGCTGTAGAAGATGACCAGAGCCAGCGGGATGATGAAGAAGAACACCGCATAGGCCCAGGTCGGAAACGACATCGCGGCGGCCCCGAAGAGCCTCGTGGACATGCCCCCGGGTGTGGCAGGCTTCTTCTCTGCCGACGCTGTCGAGGTCGGTGTTCGGGTGCTCATGCTCCACTCCTTGCCTGCGCGTCGGTGAGGATCTTCGTGCGGATCTGGTCGGCCGGCGTCTGTTTGCTCGGTTCCAGTCGGTCGAGGACCTTCTGGGCCGGGAAGATGAGGTCCTGCTGGTCGAGGTCGGCTTTCTTCGCCTGTTCGGCCAGGCCCTTCGTCCCGATCGGGTAGCCGATGTAGTCGAGCTGCTCGACCGCGGTGTCCGGGGCGATCATGTGATTGATGAAGGCGTGGGCGGAGTCCGGGTGCGGGGCTCCGGTGGCGATCGCCCAGCAGTCCATCCACAGATTCGCCGAGGGCGTCGGGAACACGAACTTCCAGTTCTCCGGATCCTTGACCTCCGTCAGCCCCTGCCGCGCATCGCCGTTGTAGGCGTGCAGGAGGGTGAAGCTGCCTTGGATCATGCTCGTCGCGGCATTGCCGACATAGGCCTTGACGTTCGGGGCCACGTCGTCGATGAGGATGTTCCGGGCTTCGTCGAGCTCACCCTCGTCCTCGGTGTTGAGGCTGTAGCCGAGCGCTCCCAAGGCGATCGCCGAGACCTCCCACGGATCCTCGAGGAGCGCGGTCGTCCCTTTGGCTTCCTTCTGTGCGGTGTCGATGAAGTCCTGCCAGCTGGTCAGCTCGCGGTCGATCGTCTTCGTGTTGTAGACGAACCCGGTGGTGCCCCACGCCTTGCAGATCGAGTACGTGTTGTCCGGGTCGAAGTATTGGTGCGTGAAGTTCGGATCCATGTGCTCGAAGTTCGGAATCAGGCTGAGGTCGAGCTCCTGGAGCAGATCGTGGTTGAGCATCTGCGGGATATTCGATCCTGTCGGCACGACGACGTCGTAGCCGGACGTTCCCCGTGAGGTCGAGAGCTTCGCCACGAGCTCTTCGTTCGACCCGTAGGAGTCGACCTGGACGAGCACGTCGTACTTCGACTTGAAGGCCTCGAGGAGTTCGGGATTGTCGTAGTCGCCCCACGAGTAGAGGTTGAGCTTCGACTCGAGTTCGCCGTCCGTCGGCGGGGAGGCCGCCATCTTCGTGGTCTTCCCGCACGCGCTCAGGGCACCGAGCCCGACGACACCGAACCCGGCCAGCAGCGCTCGCCGACTCAGCCTCGCCGAGGCGGCCCGTGGCGCCAGGAACGTCACATCGGGTCTCATGGGTGCCATCTCAGGCACCGCCTTCGCGGGACCCGGCGTCAGCGGTCTCGGGTCCGAAGACGTCCACGGCGTCGGCATCCCAGCTCAGCTCCACCTCGGTGCCGGCGACGATGGGCTGCGTTCCGGCGGCGGGGACGCGGGCGAGGATCTCGTCGTTGTCGCCGACGACGATCATGTACTGGATGACATCGCCGAGGAACGAGTACGACATCACCGTGCCGCGGGCGGTGTTCGCTGCCGTCGTATCGGCGGTGGCCCTGGCCACCCGCATCCGTTCGGGACGGATGGCCGCGCGCACTCGGTCGCCGACCTCGAGCTGCCGTGGCCGACCGGCCGCGGTCGCCGGTCGGAGATCGAGACTCGGGGCCTCGAGGACGGTGTCGTTGGCGGTGCGCAGCCGCGCGGTGCCGGAGTCGGCGGAGGTCACCTCGGCGGCGATGAAGTTCTGCTTGCCGATGAAGCCGGCGACGAAGCCGTTGTGCGGATTCGCGTAGATGTCCTCGCCGCCGCCGATCTGCTGGATCACGCCGTCGTACATGACGACGATGCGGTCGCTCATCGCCAGCGCCTCATCCTGGTCGTGGGTGACGAAGACGAACGTCGTGTCGAGTTTCGAGTGCAGCCGTTTGAGTTCGAGCTGCATCTCCTCGCGCAGCTTCCGGTCGAGTGCCGACATCGGTTCGTCGAGGAGCAGGACCTGCGGCCGATTGACCAGGGCGCGGGCCAGGGCGATCCGCTGCTGCTGACCGCCGGAGAGCTGCTCGGGTTTGCGGCCGGCGAAGTCCTCCATCTGGACGAGCGCGAGGACCTCGCGGACGCGTTGCGCGATCTCGGGTTTGGGCACCTTCGCCTGTTTGAGGCCGTAGGCGATGTTGTCGGCGATGTTCATGTGCGGGAAGAGCAGGTAGGACTGGAACACCGTGTTGACCGGCCTGCGGTGAGGCGGGAGGGAGACGATGTCCTTGCCTGCGAGCAGGATCGCGCCGTCGGTGGGTGTCTCGAATCCGGCGATCATCCGCAGCAGGGTGGTCTTGCCGCAGCCGGAGGGGCCGAGCAGGGAGAGGAACTCGCCTCTGTGCACGGTGAGGTCGAGGCGCTCGATGGCAGTGTTGTCGCCGAAGACCTTCTTCACGCCTTGGATCTCGAGGTGGTCGAGTCCGGTGGGCGGTGTCGTCTCGGTGGTGGCGGTGGTGGTCATGATGGCCTTTCGGTTGAGGCGGACGAGGCGGCGTGTGGTGGGGCCGGTGGGGACGGCGGCGACGGCGGCGACGGTGGAGACGGGGCGTCGGGTTGGGCAGCGGTCTCGAAGACGATGCGGCCGTCGACGATGGTCAGCGTGTTCGTGATCTCGGCGATCCGGCCGGGCTCGAGGGCGAAGGGATCAGCGCTGGCCAGAGCGAGATCGGCCGGAGCGCCAAGGCGGATTCCGCCGTTGACCTGTGACCGCAGAAGGTGCGCCGAGCCCGAGGTGTAGGCGCGCAGTGCGGTGGTCAGGTCGAGGGCTTCGTCCGGCAGCAGCGGTGCCGTGTCCGCAGCGGCCGGATGCGAACGGTTGACCGCGACGTGGATGGCCTCCCAAGGGTTCGCCGTCGACACCGGCCAGTCCGAGCCCATTGCCAGATGGGCGCCGGTGAGGGCGAAGGAGCCGAAGGGGTAGAGCCAGTCGGAGCGATCGGGTCCGAGAACCGGAATGTTGAGGTCGATCATCTGCTGGTCGAAGCAGGCCCACAGCGCCTGGAGGTTCGCGGTGACCCCGAGTTCGGCGAAACGGGGAACATCAGCGGGGTCGACGACCTGGACGTGGGCGATGTGGTGGCGACGGCCGTCATCCTGGTTCGCACCGATGGCCTCGAACGCGTCGAGCGCGGCCTTCACCGCGGCATCACCGATCGCATGGCAGTGGATGTCGAAGCCGGCGGTGGCGAGGGCGGCGAAGGAGGCTTCGAGGTGGTCGCGGGTGAAGTGGTGCGTCCCGAACCCGCCGCAGGAGCAGGTGTATTCGGCGCTCATCGCGGCCGTCTGTGACTCGACGATTCCGTCGAGCATGAACTTCACCGAGGTGGTGCGGAAGCGCCCGGACGTGCGGCGTCGGTCGCTCAGGCGTGCCACCTCGGCGTCGATGTCCTCGACTCCGCGCGGCCACCACAGGCTGCCGACGACTTCGGAGCGCAGGTCACCGGTCTGCTCCGTGCGGACGTAGGTGTCGAAGGGGTCGCGGTGACCGCCGTAGTCGCCGACGATGGCGTCCATCCAGGCCGTGACGCCGAGGGCATTGAGATACTCCTGACCGGCGAGCAGACCGGCCCGCACTGCCTCCTCATCGGCAGGTGGGACGTGGGCGGAGACGAGGTCGATGGCCCCTTCGTGCAGGCACCCGGTCGGTGCGCCGGCTTCGTCGCGGACGATGATGCCGTCCTCGGGGTCCGGGGTGGAGGCGTCGATTCCGCAGATCGACAGAGCAGCCGTATTCACCCAGGCGGAATGATGGTCGGCGCTGAGCAGGACGGTGGGATGACCGGGGGTGACCTCGTCGAGGATCTGTGCCGTCGGGTTGCCGCCGGGGAAGTCGGCCATCGACCACCCGCCGCCGGTGATCCAGGTGTCGGGCGAATCGGCTGCGGCGGGCGTGGAGTCAGCGGTGTCGGCAGCGAAGCGGCGGATCATGTCCAGGGCATCGGCGAGTCCGTCGGCGCCGCTGATGTCGCAGGCCAAGGACTCCTGACCGCCGAAGGTCGTGTGCACGTGGGCGTCGACGAATCCGGGGGTGAGCAGGCGGCCGGTGGCGGTGATGGTGCGGTCGGCGGGAGACGCTGCGGGACCGGTGCCGATTTCGGTGATGAGGCCCTGACGAATGCTCACACGATTCTCGGGCCGAATCGCGTGCCCGTCGAAGATAGTGACATCGAGGATGTCGAGGTCCACTGGGTCCACTGCTGCCTCCCGACTGCATAGTCGTGACAAGGGGCGGATGCACGGCGTCCGGCCTTGCAGGATGTCATTGTCGGCTCGGAGAGTCGGGACCGCAAGATCCTGTCCTCAGCCGTTGCCGGTTCGTGTCGCTGCGAGTGACCAGGACCAGAATGTGTCCCGCGTCACAGGTCTACCACCTTAACGGAAGTCGCGGCGGTATTCCACCGAATTCGTCGCCGTAGTTCGCCGTGAATGGCGAAAAGTGCAATGCTGATTGCTGACAACGCTGGATCGGTGTCTCATACTGCGATATTCGCAGGCGAGGATTCTCGGGCACGGGTGCAGGCACGTGGTGCGGGAGGTGCGTGACTGGGAGTGTGGCACGGGATGCCCGCGGCACGGAAGGGGCCCCGCGGGAGGGGCCCGCGGGGAGGGGCGTAGGCCGAGGGATTGTTTGGTCGTTCCACTGCGTTTCTGAAGTCGGAATCGCGGTGGATCGACCGATAATCGCGCCTCGACCAGTCACTGACGTGTTGCGTGCGGGTGCTGTGCTGTCCCGTGCCACACGAGGAGGCAGCTATGGAGAACTCCGACAGCAAAGCGGCCCACTCTACGTTGGGCAGCCCCAGTTCGGAACTGGGCGGTTCAACGTAAAGCGGGCCGGTACGTCGGTGGGCGTCGCAGGGAGTCGTTGCCGGGAGGGCGGCTCAGCCGGGGAAAGTCTCCCCGGTGAGCTTCTCGAAAGCCTCGATGTAGCGGGCGCGCGTCTTCTCGACCACCTCGGCGGGCAGGGCCGGCGGCGGAGTGTCCGAGGACTTGTCCCAGCCGGACTCCTTGGTCAGCCAGTCGCGGACGAACTGCTTGTCGAAGCTCTCCTGCGCCCGTCCGGCCGCGTAGCCGTCAGCATCCCAGAACCGTGAGGAATCCGGGGTGAGCACCTCGTCGCCGAGCACGATCGTTCCGTCGGCCAGGGTGCCGAACTCGAACTTCGTGTCGGCGAGGATGATGCCGCGCTCGCGGGCGATGGCCTCGGCGCGCTGATAGATCTCCACCGTCAGATCGCGAAGCTTCTCCGCGGTCTCAGCCCCGATGGTCTCAGCGACGGTCTCGAAGCTGACGTTCTCGTCGTGATCGCCGAGGTCGGCCTTCGTCGCCGGGGTGAAGATCGGCGGTTCGAGCCGGTCGGCCTCGACGAGACCCGCTGGCAGCCGAATGCCGCACACCGATCCGGTGGCCTTGTAGTCGGCCATACCCGATCCCGTGAGGTACCCGCGGGCGACGCATTCGACGGGCAGCATGGTCAGATTCTCGACGATGAGACCGCGACCTCGCACGGCCTCGGGCACATCGGAGCTGATGACGTGGTTGCCGATGACCTCGGCGAGCTGATCGAACCACCACAGGCTCAGGCCTGTGAGCACCTTGCCCTTGTCCGGGATCTCGGAGTCCAGCACCCAGTCGTACGCGGAGATCCGGTCGGAGGCGACCATGAGCAGACGATCCGCCGAGTCGGTGTCGGCAGCGTTGGCGGGAATGTAGAGGTCGCGGACCTTGCCCGAGTACACGTGCGTCCAGCCCGGCAGCTCAGGAGCGTCGGTCTTCAGGCCGGTCGACGGTGGGGTGGAGGCTCCCGCCTCGGGAGCGGGGTAGATGTCGGCGATTTCGATACGGCCGTCGGCGGCCGCCTCGGCGATGTCGGTGCGGTGCTGCTCCCCGTCCCACTTGATCTCATCGACGGCGGCGTAGGCCTTCGCCCGAGCCTCATGCAGATCGGTGCCCAGCGAGACGACGGAGAGCACGCGCCCGCCGGAGGTGACGATGTCACCGGTCTCGGCGATGTCCTTCGTGATCACGGTGTCCTCGGGGGCGAACCCTCCGCTGTGACCGGTCGCGAGCTTCGTGCCCGCGTGCAGAACGCTGATGTCGGGCAGGTTCGCGACGGTGTCGAGGCCGCGGATGATGTCCCCGGTGCTCGGCGTGCCCGGGTAGTTCTCCGCGGCCATGACGACCGTCACCGAGGTGCGCGGATCCCATTCGAGCGAACCCACCTCGTCGAGTCGGCCCTCGGCCGCAGCGAGCATCGTCTGCCCCAGGGGGCTGCGCAGGCGGGCGAGCACGGACTGGGTCTCCGGGTCGCCGAAGCGGACGTTGAACTCGACGACGCGCAGGCCCTTCGATGTCAGCGCCAGCCCGCAGTAGAGGAGTCCGGTGAACGGGGTGCCGCGGCGGGCCATCTCGTCGACGACGGGCTGGGCGACGGTGTCGACGATCTCGTCAACGGTGCCGGCGGGCAGCCACGGCAGCGGCGAGTAGGCGCCCATGCCGCCGGTGTTCGGGCCGGTGTCGCCGTCGCCGATGCGCTTGAAGTCCTGCGCAGGTGCCAGGGGGACCGTGTGCGCGCCGTCGCAGAGCACGAACAGGGAGACCTCGGGGCCGTCGAGGTAGTCCTCGATGACGACCCGGTCGGAGACCTCGAGGCACGAGCTCGCATGCTCCAGCGCCGCCTCGAAGTCGTCGGTGACGACGACGCCCTTGCCGGCGGCCAGACCGTCGGCCTTGACCACGTGCGGAGCGCCGAATTCGCGCAGAGCCGCGGCCGCCTCGTCGGGGGAGTAGGCGACCTGCGCTCGTGCCGTCGGCACGTTCGCGGACTCCATGACCTCCTTGGCGAACGCCTTCGACCCTTCGAGGTGAGCCGCCTCGGCGCTGGGTCCGAAGACCGGGAACGATGCCTCACGCAGGGCATCGGCGACCCCGGCGACGAGCGGAGCCTCCGGCCCGATGACGACGAGGTCGACGTCGAGGGACTCGGCCAACGCGGTCACGGCGGCCGCATCGGAGGCATCGACGGCCTCGGTGTGGGCGATCTGCGCGATCCCGGGATTGCCGGGGGCGGCGATGACGGCGTCGACCTGCGGGTCGCGCGAGAGAGCAAGGACGAGGGCGTGTTCACGGGAGCCCGAACCGATGACAAGAACCTTCACGCCACCAGCCTAAAGGGTCGTAGGCTTGAGTGCGTGACGTTCTCGACTTTCACCCCCGCACAGGCGGCCGAGCTCGCCGTAGTCATCCGTTCCGGGTTCGTCGAATCCCGGCACATTGGATCCGCCGTCGTTCTCGATCCTGACGGTGCGCCGGTGATCCGGTTGGGTGCCCCCGAAGTCCCCGTGTTCACCCGGTCGAGCCTCAAACCGCTGCAGGCGATCGCGGCGATGAGCCTCGGAGCGCAGCTGACGGGTCCCGCCGCGGCCCTGGCCACGGCCTCGCACAAGTCCGAGGCCGGGCACGTCGAGGTGGTGTCGGCCATGCTCGACGCCGCGGACTTGAGGGTCGATGACCTGCAGTGCCCGTCGGTCCACCCGGCCGATGGGGCCTTCCGCCGGGAGCTCCAGGAGCGCCTGCGGGCAGCCGGAGAGACCGAGACGGACCCGCGCTCGCCGCTGTACTTCAACTGCTCCGGCAAACACACCGCCTTCCTCATGGCCGCCCGCGCGATCGGCGCGGACACCGAAACCTACCTCTCGCCCGACCACCCCGTGCAGGCCCGGGTCGCCGAGGTGGTCGACACCTTCGCGTCCGAGACCCCCGCCGCGGTCGGCGTCGACGGCTGCGGGGCTCCCGTATTCGCACTCAGCCTCAAGGGCCTGGCCCGAGCCATCGGGCGCGTGGTGCGGGCGGACAGTGCGGATGCGGGTGAGTGGACTGCGTACGAGGATGAGGCGCGGACACTCATGGACGCAGTCTTCACCGATCCGTGGGCCGTCGAAGGACACGGCCGCCCGAACACCACGGTCATCGAGCGCCTCGGCATCTTCGCCAAGGGCGGGGCCGAGGGAGTCATCGTCATGGCCACGAGATCCGGGTACTCGGTGGCGGTCAAATGCCTCGACGGATCGTCTCGGGCCACCGGGCTCGTCGCGCTCACCCTGCTCGACCGGGCCGGCGCCTTCGACGGTGACCGCGCCTTCGACGGTGACGGTGCGGCCGCCTCGGCGGAAGAGCCGACGGCGACGATCGCAGCGATCACGGACCCGGTCACCGGCGGCACGGATTCCGAGGGGCGGACGAGCGTTGTCGGGCGGCTGGCGCTCGGGGAAGATGTTGCGAGGATCAGCACAAGGGAGAGGGACTGATGGCGATTCGCAGAAGGATCGACCCCGATCAGGGGCGCAGCGCATTGGAGATGTGGGTGGCGCACGGCGCCCTCGACGCCGCCCCGGCCGACCGATCGACGACTGCCACGGCCGTGCGCTTCACCCTCGAAGAGCTCGCTGCCCGTGCCGAAGGCAACAGCGTCGAGGTCCGGGTCCCACCGTTCGGGGTCACCCAGTGCATCGCGGGTCCGCGACACACCCGCGGCACCCCGCCGAACGTCGTCGAGACCTCCGCCGAGGTGTGGCTCGAACTCGTCACCGGACGCACCGACTTCGCCGCCGCACTCGCAGCGGGCCGGATCGATGCCTCGGGAACGCGGGCCGACCTCGGCGACCACCTCCCCCTCTTCACCACGGCAGAACTCGAGGACCGGCGATGAGCGCACAGATCACCCAGACCACCTCCTTCATCGGCGGGAGGCACGTGCCCTCGCTCATCACCTACCCCAACGTCGACCCGGCGACCGGCGGCCACCTCGGCGATGTCTCGCGCGGCGGCGCCGACGAGGTCGATCGTGCGGTCAAGGCCGCGGCGAAGGCGCAGCGGGAATGGCGGAAGTCGAGTCCTGAGCAGCGCTCGCGTCTGCTCGTGGCCACCGCCGCGGTCATCGCCGACCACCGTGACGACCTCGCCCGGCTCGAGTCCGAGGACACCGGCAAACCGCTCACCCAGGCGTATGCGGACGTCGACGTCTGCGCCCGCTACTTCGAGTTCTACGGCCACACCATCGAGTCCTACTACGGTCACGCGATCCCGATGGCCGATGACATGCACGTCTACACCCGGCGCGAACCGTACGGGGTGACCGGGCACATCGTCGCCTGGAACTACCCGCTGCAGCTCATCGGCCGTGCCGCCGCGACCTCCCTGGCCACGGGCAACTGCGCTGTGGCGAAACCCGCCGACGAGACGCCGCGCTCGACCGTCCGCCTGGCCGAGCTCATCCACTCCGTCGGGTTCCCGACCGGCGCGTTCAACGTCGTCACCGGACTCGGCGCCGAGGCGGGTGCGGCATTGGCCGCGCACCCGGGCGTCGCGCATCTCGGCTTCGTCGGGTCCACCCAGACCGGGTCGTCAATCGCTCATGCCGCCGCCGACCGGGTCATTCCCACCGTGCTCGAGCTCGGCGGGAAGTCCGCGAACATCGTCTTTCCCGACGCCGACATCGACGCGGCCGTGCCGTCCCTGCTGCGGTCGATCATCCAGAACGCCGGGCAGACCTGCTCGGCCGGGTCCCGGCTGCTCATCCACCGCGACGTCCACGCCGAGGTCGTCGAGAAGATGGCCGCGGCGATGAACCAGGTGACCATCGGCTACGGCCTCGACGACCCGATGCTCGGGCCGCTGATCTCGGCCAAGCAGCACGACCGAGTGACCGGATTCCTCGCCGAGGTGGGGGCCGGGTCCGGATCTGGCGCCGGGACTGGATCTGGCGCTGCGGCCGGGGAGATCGTCACCGGGGGTACGCGCCCCGACGGTCTGGCCGACGACCTCGCCGCGGGAGCCTTCATCACCCCCACCCTCGTCGACTCGGTCGACCCGCGCTCACGGATCGCTCAGGAGGAGGTCTTCGGCCCCGTCGTCGTGACGATGCCGTTCGGTGACGACGAGGAGGCCGTGGCGCTGGCCAACGGCACCGACTACGGCCTCGTCACCGCCCTGTGGACCAGGGACATCTCCCGCGCCCACCGCCTCGCCGCCGAGGTCGAGGCCGGGCAGATCTTCGTCAACACCTACGGCGCCGGCGGCGGAGTCGAGCTGCCCTTCGGCGGGTTCAAGAAGTCCGGGTACGGGCGCGAGAAGTCCATCGAGGCCCTCGACGAATACACCCAGACGAAGACCGTCGCCATCAAGCTGTGACTGCGCGGCCGGCACTGCGGCTGCGGTGCCGCGGACCTGAGCTGAGGCGACGATGACGTTTTCGGTGCTCGGCCTCGTCCTCATCGCCTCCGTCGCGCACGCCGTGTGGAATCTTGCGGCGAAGTCCGTGTCCGGCAAGGGCTACTCCTTCGTGCTTGCCTACCACGGACTCTCGGCGGTGCTGCTCGCCCCCGTCGCGATCGTCCTCATCGCCACCGGGGATCAGCCGCTGAACTGGGCGCTCGTCGGCGCAGCCGTGCTGAGTGCCGTGTTCCACATCGCCTACTCGGTGTCCCTGCAGGCCGGCTACGACCACGCCCCACTGGGCGTCGTCTACCCGACCGCCCGAGGCACCGGGCCGGTGGTGACGATCATCATCGCCGTGACCTTCCTCGGCGAACGTCCCACCCTCGCCGAGGTGGCCGGTGCCTTCATCGTCATCGCCGGCATCGCGGTGGTCACCGTTCGACCCCGCGCCGGCGGGGAGAGCCCCACGAGCGGTTCCGGACTGCGTCGAGGACTCGCCTGGGGCGGGCTGATCGGGGCGTTCATCGCCTGCTACACGCTGTGGGACGACTTTGCGGTCAACCACATCAGCGACTCCCCGCTGCTCTACTTCGCCGTCTCCGAGGCCTGCGTCGGCCTGCTCATGGCCGCAGGAATCGTGGCGCTGCCGGGAGGTATGACCCGACGAGCGGACTTCCGGACCATACTCACCGACCACAAGCGGGCGCTTGTGACCGTGGCGATCCTCTCACCCGTGGCCTACGTGCTCGTCCTGTTCGCGATGCAGCGGGCGCCGGTGGCACTCGTCGCCCCGGTGCGGGAGACCTCGATCATCATCGGCACCCTGCTGGCCTGGTGGTTCTTCGGGGAGAAGAACATCGCGCTCAAGATCGTCGGAGCCTGCGTCGTCGTCGCTGGCATCGGGCTCATCGCCCTCGGGTGAGAAGGACCCGCACCCGAGAGTCGATGTGCTCGCCGCTCAGCGGCGACGGCCGGGCTGACGCCTGGTCACCCGCACCACCCGGACCGGGCACACAGCATGCGAGAGCACGCCCTGCGAGGTCGAGCCGAGGATCGTCGACACGAAGCCGCCGCGGCCGCGGGAGCCGATGACCACGAGATCAGCGGTATAGGTCGCGGAGACGAGCACCTCGGTGGCGGGGGCATCGAAGATCGAGTACCGTATCTCGAGTTCGGGGAAGTCCGCGCGCAGCGATTCGACGGCAGCGTCGAAGGACTTCGCCGCCTCGTCGTACATCTTCACCAGGTGATCTTCGCTCGGCATCCACTCCGGGGAGAGGATGTGCGTGGCGGTGACCCCGACGAGGCGCAGCGGGGTGCCGTAGATCGCCGCCTGCGCGGCGGCGGCACGGAGCACCGGAGTGTCGGTCTCGAACGGGTCGACGGCGGCGACGATCTCACCGGAGAAGTCGGGACGGTCCGACTCGGCGGTCTGGGCCCCGCTCGCGCGCACTGGCACATCGATCGGCAGCGGAGCATCGGGCATCACCCGGGTCGGCCAGGTGCTCGGGATGACGACGGTCGGGCAGTGGGAGTGGGCGGGCATGGCCAGGGCGACGGATCCCAGCAGGCGACCGGCGAATCCGCCGCGTCCGCGGGCACCGACGACGGCGAGATCGGCGCTCTTCGAATGTTCGACCATCACCCCCGAGGCATCCCCGGGAACGATCGTGGTCGACACGGGAACCCCGGCTTCCGTCACCGAGGCGGCGGCCGCCTCGGCGGTGTCTTCGATGGTCTTCTTCACCGCGGCGTCGAAATCGGCGGGGTAGACGATGTCGGCCTGACTCATATTGACCCCGGGGACGGTGTACGCGGAGATCAGGCGGATCTGGGAGTCGGTCTTCTGCGCGTGGGAGATCGCCCACTTCAGGGCGCATTGGGCGTTGTCGGAGCCGTCGATGCCGACGATGATCGTGTGGGACATGTCAGAACCTCTGTCTGCTGGACCGGTCAACTGGTGTGTCCAGTTTATGGGAACCGACGTGAGACTGCCTGGGAGGAGGCTCAGGCTGACTCGACTAGACTGTTCGCGACCTGTTCTGCCGGGAACCCACCCGGTGTCCCATCGGCCGTGAGCGGCCCCGTGTCCAAGGAGATCATGAAGGACCAGATCGACGTCGCCGTCCGCCGCAGCCCCAAGTACTCGGTGTTCATGGGCATCGGTGCGGTGCTCGGCGTAATCGCCTCCGGCGTCCTCGCGCTCTTCGTCGACCCGGCTGTGATGCCGACCGGATACACGGTGTCCAAGGGGCTCGGTCTCATGCTGCTCGTGCTCGGCACGGTCGGACTGTTCCTCGGCGGACTTCTCGCTCTCATCCTCGACTGGGCGGGCAGGAAGCGGGCCAGGGAGTATCGGGTGGATGCGCAGATCGACATGGTCGACGATCCGAAGGAGATCGCCCGCAGGCGGCTGGCCGAAGCGCGCGGGGAGGACCCGGACGCGGGCGTCGATGGGGCGGCCGCGGACGAGACTCCCCAGCCCGGTGACATAAAGCGCGATGCCGACAGGGGTGGCACCGCCGGCTGACTCCGATTCCACAGTCTGAGCGCGGTGGCGAAGCGGCTCATCGGGTATGAGACAATTTCCATCGTGGCAAGAGGAGACGGGCAGCTGACGCACGAAATCGACCCCCAGGACCGCGGACCGCAGGATGAATGCGGTGTGTTCGGAGTCTGGGCACCCGGCGAAGAAGTCGCCAAACTCACCTACTTCGGGCTCTACGCTCTGCAGCACCGGGGACAGGAGTCCGCAGGCATCGCTGCCAGCAACGGCAGGCAGATCCTCATCTACCGCGATATGGGCCTGGTCTCCCAGGTGTTCCACGAACGCGATCTCGAACTCCTGCAGGGCCACATCGCCGTCGGGCACACCCGGTATTCGACGACGGGTTCGCCGTCGTTCGAAAACGCTCAGCCCACGCTCGGACCGACTCCGTTCGGCACCGTGGCGCTGGCCCACAACGGCAACCTCACGAACTTCGACGAACTCGAGACCATGGCCGACGGTCGCCGTGACCACGCGACGAAGGTCGTCGAGGAGGCCACGAAGAAGACCTCCCGCACCCGGCCCTTCCGCGACTCCTCGAACGACACCTCGCTGGTCACCGAACTCTTCGCCACCGAGGAGGGAGAAGACCTCACCGAGGCGGCACTGAGTCTGCTGCCCCACGTCGACGGTGCGTTCTCGCTGGTGTACATGGACGAGAACACGCTCTACGCCGCCCGTGACCGGCACGGGGTCCGCCCCCTGTCGCTGGGCCGGTTGGAGAACGGCTGGGTCGTGGCCTCGGAGACCGCGGCACTCGACATCGTCGGGGCGAAGTTCGTCCGCGACGTCGAACCCGGTGAGCTCATCGCCATCGACGAAGACGGGCTGCGCTCCCACCGTTTCGCCGAACCGTCTCAGGCCCGCTGCGTCTTCGAATACGTCTACCTCGCCCGACCCGACAGCATGCTCGCCGGCAAGAACGTCCACGCCGCCCGCACCCAGATGGGACGACAACTGGCCGAGGAGTACCCGGTCGATGCCGACCTCGTCATCGCCACCCCCGAATCGGGAACCCCTGCCGCCGTCGGATACGCCGAAGCCTCGGGCATTCCCTTCGGCCAGGGACTGATGAAGAACGCCTACGTGGGACGGACCTTCATCCAGCCCTCGCAGACCCTGCGGCAGCTGGGCATCCGACTCAAGCTCAACCCGCTGCGGGAGAACATCGAAGGCAAACGCCTCGTCGTCGTCGACGATTCGATCGTGCGCGGCAATACCCAGCGGGCGCTCGTGGCCATGCTGCGGGAAGCCGGGGCGAAGGAGATCCACGTCCGCATCTCCTCCCCGCCGGTGAAGTGGCCGTGCTTCTACGGCATCGACTTCGCTACCCGGGCTGAGCTCATCGCCAACGGACTGACGACGAACGAGATCTGCGACAACCTCGGCGCGGATTCCCTCGGTTACATTTCGCTGGACGGCATGATCGCCGCCACCCAGCAGGAGCGCAGCCAGCTGTGCACCGCCTGCTTCTCGGGTGACTACCCGATTCCCGTCAACAACACCCCCGCCGACAAAGGATGCTGAGTTGAGTTCCGACGCGAACCCGAAGTCCACCACCTATGCCGCCGCAGGCGTCGACGTCGAGGCCGGTGATCGCGCCGTCGAACTCATGAAAGCCGCTGTCTCTGCGACCCACAACTCCTCGGTGATCGGCGGGATGGGCGGATTCGCCGGGCTCTTCGATGTCTCAGTGCTCAAGGACTACGACCGTCCGCTGCTGGCGACGTCGACCGACGGGGTGGGGACGAAGGTCGCCATCGCGCAGGCCCTCGACAAGCACGACACCATCGGCTACGACCTGGTCGGCATGGTCGTCGACGACATCATCGTCTGCGGTGCCCGGCCCCTGTTCATGACCGACTACATCGCATGCGGCAAGGTCGTGGCCGAACGCATCGCCGACATCGTGCGCGGTATCGCCGATGCCTGCGCCTCGGCCGGTGTGGCTCTCGTCGGCGGGGAGACCGCGGAACATCCGGGTCTGCTCGGTGTCGACGACTACGATGTCGCCGGTGCTGCCACCGGTGTCGTCGAGGCTTCCCAGCTGCTCGGACCCGAGAAGGTGCGTGCCGGTGACGTCCTCATCGGTCTGCCCTCGTCGGGGATCCACTCCAACGGCTACTCCCTCGTCCGCCACATCATCGCCGAGGCGGGATGGGGTCTGGACCGGCAGGTCGAGGAGTTCGGCCGCACCCTCGGTGAGGAGCTGCTCGTTCCCACCCACGTCTATACCGGCGAGCTCGCCGCACTCTTCGATGCCCTGCCCGAGGCTGTGCATTCGGTCTCGCACGTCACCGGCGGGGGACTCTCGGCGAATGTGGCCCGCGTGCTCCCGCAGGGCCTGGTCGCGCAGATGTCGCGGGCCTCGTGGACGGTGCCCGCGGTGTTCTCCGTGCTCGGTGACCTCGGCGGAGTACCGCAGGCCGACCGGGAACGCACATGGAACCTCGGCGTCGGCATGGTCCTCGTCGTCGATCCGTCCGCGGTCGACGGTGTGCTGGCCGCGAGCCCCGGAGCCTGGGTGCTCGGTGACGTCGCCGCCGACGACGGTGCCCTGGCGACCGATCCCTACTATGTACAGGGCGCCAAGGGCGTCGACGGCGGCGCCGCGATCCTGCAGTAGGACGCTGCGGCCGGCCGTACAGCCCGACTGGGTAAGCCCGTCTGCACGGAGCATCCATCACCGTTTCCGACATACCCTCGTGGTCCTGCACGGGGGTGCGCTGCTGTCGGTAGGGAGAGCGCCGGACCGGAGGAACTGCCGGCAGCGGTGCGGGGTGCTTCCGCGCGGGCGCGACTGAGGGCGGGGACCGAAGTCCCCGCCCTCGCATCAGTCGGTTCAGCCGTGTGTGGCTGCTACGCGCTCACTTCTCGTCGTACTCGTCATCATCGTCGACGTTGTACTTGTCGGCGTAGTCGGAGTAATCGGGTTCATCGTCATACGGATCCGACGGTCCGGAGTGGCGCGAGTCGGCGCCCAGCTCCTCCTGGAGTCGATTAAGGTCGGTATCCGGGCTGTAGTATTTCAGCTTCCGAGCTACCTTGATCTGCTTTGCCTTTGCGCGGCCGCGACCCACTGGCGTGACCCCCTCCGTCGTCATGTGGGGCAGATGGCCCCGGACTAGATCTCTGCTATGCGCTTAAATCCTACCTGTTCGTACTGTGAAGTTCCATTTTGCGGGCGGACCTTGGATAGGCTGATCCCATGGCCTACCGTCGCGATTACGTCGTCACCCTGCGGATCTTCGAACCTCTTGTGGTGCATTCCGAATTGCAAGACAGGCAGGTGGAAGACAATCGTTCGCGGGTCGAGGAGCAGATCTCTCAGGACGCCGACAAGCGCTTGATCTCTCTGCCTCCGAGCCCCGTGGCCGACTCGTTCCGGCGGACTCCGATCTTCCTTCCGGCGTCTCAGACAGCGGACGGTGTCGACCGTTTCTGCCCTGCTCAGGAGGACATCCGCGGCTGGGAGGCGCTCGAATCGCTGACCGAGCACACCTCGAAGGCGACCCTGGACATCATCGCTCCGAAGTCCGCCCGCCGGCGTGCGGCCAGTCGTCGCGCCGAGTGGCAGCAGGACGCGAAGGACACCCGGATCTTCACCCGCGTCTCGGCCTGGGACGTGCCGCCGGCCTGGTGGCTGTTCTTCTCCCTGTCGGAGGATCAGATCATCACCGACGAGACCGACGCCGGTCTGCGCGTGCTCATCCGCACCGACATCCTCGCCGCCTCGGCGCGGATGGAGTGGGCCGCGGAGACGGTCGCGGACAATTCGAAGGTCGTCGACATGGTCGAGCAGACTTCGGCCCTGGCCGAATGGATCGACACGTTCGACATGAACGCGATCCTCGAACTCGACCTCGGCGGAATGTCGGATGTGCTGTGGCCGAACGAGGCTCCCGAACTCGTCGACTCGTGGGTGACGGCGCTGAGCAACGACGATCATGAGTCCGCGGTCGCCGCCTTCCAGAAGTACGCGGCGGCGTGGGAGCAGCTCAACCTCTACGCCCGCAGCTCCTGACCCTTATTGCTACCTGACGGCGGCCCAGCAACCTCGCGCGAGGTTGCTGGGCCGCCGTCAGGTAGCAATAAGGGCGGATACTATTGTCTGCGAACGAATCCGCACCCGAGAGGATGAGCTGCGTAAGCGTATGGAAGAGCACAAGCGCCGTCTCCTGACGAACCAGGACCCCGACGCCCACGGCACCGAGCCGACTGCGCGGCCGAAGCCACGCACGCGGGTGCGACCGCTGTCGAAGGTCGGCATCGGCTGGCGGCTCGCGATCACCGCGCTCGCCTTCGTCATCCTCACCTGCGGGCAGTTCCTCAACACCAACGACTTCTTCCCGCTCGGCTCCCTCACCCAGTACGCGACCGCCAAGGACCTCAACGGCACTGTCGGCTCGACGTGCATCGCCGCCCAGTTCCCCGGCGAGGACGAACCGCGCCGGCTCGGGTTCAACACGGCCACCGTCGGCATCGAACGCGGCGACGTCGAATCCCAGCTCGACCGCGTCATCGCCCACCCCGAACTCATGCAGTCCATGGCCGACTCGTACGTGCGGCTGCACCCGGACGAGCCGAAACCTGAGACGATGATCCTCTGCCGCACCACCACTCAACTGAAGAACGGCATCAGCGTCGGCGAACCCGAAGAGTCGACCCTGGCGACCTGGGAGGTGCGATGAGGCGCACCCCGACACTGACGACGACCCCCGCCGAGGCGGCCCCCACCAACGCGTTCCTGCGCTGGTTCCTCCCCGAGCTCCCCTTGGCCAGGGTGGCCGTGTTCCGCGTCTTCATCTACCTCTTCATCATCATCGATGTGCTCACCATCTCCGGTGACGTCATCGCCCACGGCTGGACGCCGGAGTTCTACCAGCCGCTGTGGCTGGCTCGGTTCCTCCACATCCCCGCCGTCAGCGTCCTCGGCGCCCAGCTCCTGCTCACCGCCATCATCGTCTTCTCCCTGCTCGCGGCCGCCGGCATCCTCCAACGCATCAGCGGCTGGGCAGTGGCGATCACCTTCGGGCTGTGGATGTTCTACACGCAGGGCTACGGCTACGTCGCTCACGACCATATGGCCCTCGTCATCGCCGCCCTCGTCCTGCCGACGGTCGGTGTCGCGCGGTTCCGGGACGTCGGCACCGCCTCGGCGAAGGCCGGATGGGCCCTGCGCGTCGTGCAGATCGCGGTCGTCCTCACCTACTTCTACTCGGCGGTGATGAAGTGGATCGCCTCGGGCAACATCGCCGAGTGGGGAAACGGGGCCGTCATCATCTGGGCGCTCATGCGCCGCGGGGCCGAATGGTCGAAGCCGTTCCTCGAGATGCCCGGCTTCCTCATCGCCGGGCAGTGGGCGACGCTGGCCTTCGAGTTCCTCTCACCGCTCGCCCTGCTCGCGAAGGGCAAGTGGCTCTACGGGGTCGTTGCGTTCTTCTGCGTCTTCCACCTGCTCACCTACCTGGCGCTGGGCATCCACTTCCTGCCGACGGTCATCTGCTGGGCGGCGTTCCTGCCGCTCGAGAAGCTGGTGCCAGGTCGGTTCACCAGCACCGGCACTGCCAGAGCCCAGTCTTAATCCGCGGCATCATCGACCCGACTGAGCGCGCCGATCACCGCGCGCACCGCGACGCGTTCGGCAGTATCCGGGCGCATCACCGCAACGATCCAGCGCGTCGTGCTCACACCCGTCAGCGGGACGAGTGAGAGCCCGGCATCACGCGGCGTCGTGAACCGGGGGAGGAGTGCGACCTGGTCCGAGGAGGCGACGATCGCCTCGATGAGCCGGTTGTCCCGGATGCGCTGGACGACGTCGAGGTCGTGACCGGTGAGGTGCTCGATCGAGGTGAGGATCGTGTCGAACGGATACCCGCGGGGCACTCCCACCCAGCGACAGCCGACGACATCGTCCGGGGTCAGCGTGGTGCGATCGGCGAGCGGATGATCGCTCGCGAGGGCGACGTCGATGGGTTCGCGGGCGAGTGGAACGACGGTGAGCCCATCGGTGCCGATCGGGCGTTCGGCGACGAGACTGTGCGCGACGACGATGTCGACATCCCGGGTCAGCCCCGCGAATTCGTGTTCGGCGAGGTCGACATCGTCCATGCGCAGGTCGATCGCGGGATGGTCCTCCCGCAGCCGGCGCAGCGCATCGGGCAGCAGGTGGGTGAGCGCGCTCGGCAGCCCGGTCAGGGTGATCTCACCGACGGCCTCGCCGAGGTGGCCCTCCCACTGCGCCTGCACCCGGGCGAGCGTACTGGCCACGTCCCTACCGCCGCTTGCGAGCAGCCGTCCCGCTGCGGTGAGCGTGAGTCCGCGTCCGGCGGGTTCGACGAGGGCGTGGCCGATCTCGCGCCCGGCCTGTCGCAGCTGCTGAGATACGGCCGAGGGGGAGCGGTGGGTGACATCGGCGACGGCGGTGACGCTGCCGTATTCGTCGAACAGGTGCAGCAGTTCGAGATGTCTGGGATCGATGACCATGAAGCCATGCTACAGAGTCGGTGAAGTACTCTGCGATTGTGCTTCATGAACACGGCGGCCCAGAATGAGGGCATGTCATTCAAACACTGTCTGCTCGCTGCCTCGGTGGCGGTGATGTGGGGACTGAACTTCCTCGCCATCGACCTCTCCCTCGACCAGTTCCCACCGTTCTTCCTCGTCGCTCTGCGCTTCGCTATCCTCGCGCTGCCGGCGCTGCTGTTCGTGCCGAAGCCGGACGTGAAGTTCCGGTGGATCGTGGGATACGGGTTCGGCTTCGGGGTGCTCCAGTTCGCGTTCCTCTACTGGGCGATGGCCACCGGTATGCCCACCGGTTTGGCATCCCTGGTCCTTCAGGCCTCGGGGCCCTTCACGGTGCTGTTGGGGATGACGTTTCTGCGCGAGAGAGTGCGCGCCTCGCAGATGGTGTTCCTGCTCGTCGCGATGGCCGGGCTCGGGGTCGTCGGCTGGCAGCGCCTTGACTCATCGGCGAGCTTCCTCCCGTTCCTCCTCACCCTGGCCGGGGCCTTCGGATGGGCGATCGGCAATGTCTGCAATCGGCAGGCGCATTCGGTCGAGCCCGTGAAGTTCACGATGTGGATGTCGATCATCCCGCCGCTGCCGATGCTGCTCATCTCGCTCATCGTCGAAGGGCCGGCCGCGATCGGCGGTTCGCTGACGACGCTGGGCACGACGACCGGACTGCTCGGCGTGGCGGGACTGATCTACACGGTAGTCATCGCGACGATTCTCGGCTCAGGCATCTGGTCGTGGCTGATGTCGCGCAATCCCGCCGGAGTCGTCGCACCGTTCTCGATGCTCGTGCCCGTGGTCGGGATGAGTGCGGCCTGGCTCGTCCTCGGCGAAACCGTGACGTTCGGGGAGCTGTGCGGGGCCGCACTCGTCATCATCGGCGTCCTCGGTGCCGGTCTCAAGGCAGCGAAGGGTGCAAGGATCCTCGCCGAGGCGGTGCCGGTCGACGAGTCGGACATCGAAGAAAACCAACCCGACGTCCCCGCGGGGACGTCGTGACCGGCCGACCCCGGCGTCAGGGTGCCAGACTCGGGGCCTCGTCGATCCCGAAGTGGGACTTGAGAACACGGCGGGCGGCGAACCAGCCGTTCATTCCGTGCACGCCCGGTGCCGGCGGGGTCGCCGCCGAGCACAGGAAGGCACCCGGAACGCCGAGGCTGTAGTTGTCCCAGCTCGTGCGCGGCCTGGCCATCATCCGGTAGAAGGACACGACCCCGGTGGCGATGTCGCCGCCGGTGTAGTTCTGGTTGTGCCCGGCCATCTCCGAGGCGGGGATCGCATGGTGCGCGACGATCCGATCTCGGAACCCGGGCGCGAAGCGTTCGATCTGACGGGTGATGTATTCGGTCGGGTCGATCGGGCAGTCGAAGGGAACGTGGCAGTACGTCCACAGCGGCCGCAGCCCGTTCACCTCGCGGGACGGGTCGAAGACGGTCGGGTCGGAGACGAGGCACACGGGATCGGCGGGCATGCGTCCGGACATCACCGTCGCCTCGGCGGCGGCCATCTGAGCCCGCGACCCGCCGACGTGGATCGTTCCGGCGCGACCGACAGCTGGATCCGCCCAGGGCACGGGGCCGTCGAGCACGAAATCGACCTTCGCCGCGGCATTGCCGTTCTTGAACCCGCGCAGTGCGCGGTCGACGTGGGCGGGCAGGAGCCCCGCGAAGATCTGCGCGGCATTCAGCGCCGAGGTGTCGAGCAGGTACGCGCGAGCCGCGGGCATATCCGAGACATGATCGATGCGCGCATCGGTGTGCACCGTCCCACCGTGGGCCTCGAGATCAGCGACGAGCTCATCGATGATTGCCTGTGATCCGCCGATGGGGGAGGGCCAGCCGACGTCGTGGGCGAGCATTGAGAGCATCGTCGCCGTCGCGGCCGTGCCCATCGCCGGCAGCCCGCCGATCGCATGCGAGGCGACGCCGGTGAACAGGGCCTGAGTGGACTCGTGAGAGAGCGGAATGTTCCAGGCGGGGCTGGCCTGACCGAGCAGTCGCAGCCCGAACTTCACGACATTCGCGAGCCCGGGAAGGTCGCGCAGGGTCGGCGGGACCGACCGTTTGTCCCCAAGCGAGAGCCACACGGAATCGTCCGCACGGTCAAGCAGGGGCGCGAAGAAGCGTCGCCATTCCGGCCCCGCCTCGCCGAGGTGGTCGACCGTCGTCTCGAGATCGTGGAAGGCCAGTGCCGCCGGCTTGCCGTCGAGCGGCTGGGCGTAGGAGATCTCCGGGGTCGTCAGCTCCATGCCGCGGGCACGGAGGTCGAACTCGGCGAAGAAGGGACTGGCGATCGCCAGCGGATGCACGGCCGAGCAGATGTCGTGAGTGATGCCCGGGGCGAGTCCGAGGTCGAGGGTGCGGGCACCGCCGCCGATCGTCGGCTGCGCCTCGAATACCTCGACCGCGAGTCCGGCGCGAGCCAGAGTGACCGCGGCCGCCAAGCCGTTCGGTCCCGATCCGACGACGACTGCATCCACCTCAGTGCTCATACGGCCAGTCTAGGTCAGTGAGCTGGACGAAGGGTCTGCCGTGCGTCGGTGAGAATCCTCCCGGTAGACGTTGTCGAAGAAGGCGCACTCGAGGTCGACGGCCCGCTGCCAGATGCGGGTCAGGCGGTCGGTTTCGCTGGATTCGGCCGCTCCGGCGGGGAGGACGCGTTCGAGTTCGTCGACGAGGAACTGCACCCACTCCCGGAAGGCGTCACCTCGGTGCAGGTCGATCCAGCCTCGGTGCACCTGCCGCGAAGGGACCGCGTCTTGAGACTCCGCCCAATCGAGGTAGAGCCACTCGGCGACGACGAGCACGATGAGCAGCTGCGGATACTCCGCCGAGGTGACGGCACCGTCCATGAGATCCCGGAAGCCAGCCGTCGGTGCCGCCAGCGCGGGGTCGAGGTAGTCGGCGGGCCTGACTCCCAGTTCGGCGAAGGAGTCGACGAAATAGGTGTCCTCCTCGGCGACGAGCATCCCCAGCTGCTTGGCGAACCGCAGCTTCGCATCGAGCTCATCGGCATGGGCGACGCACGCTCCGAGCATGGACAGGAACGACTCGAAGAACTGGTAGTCCTGCACGAGATAGTCCCGCATGACGGCGTCGTCGATGGTGCCGGCGAAGAGCTCGCGAACGAACCGGTGGTCGACGGCCTCCGCCCATTCTCTGTCGGTCGATCTGCGTAGGTTCGCGACAGCTCCGTCGGCGGTCACCGTGACGGTTGTGTCGAGTTCTGCCGTTGTCATCGTTCTCCTATTCTCTGCCTGTGCTCACCGGATCAGTGTCGGTCGGTCAAGATCGGTGTTGTCGAGAACCCAGGTGGCATGGTCCCACGGGGCCGCCTCGGCGAAGTAGAGCCTCTGCCCGCCGACGTAACGGCGGTTGGACTCGGACTCGGGATCGGCATCATTCAGGTGCGGGAACCGCGCGTTGCCGCGGGGCACGGAGACGGTGAACGGCACCTCGACCCACACGCCGGCATCCCAGAGATCTCGGAGTTCGGGGCGGTGGAGGAAGATCCCGTCGACGAGGAGAACGCAGTCATCGGGCAGGTCGAGGGGTTCAGGCGTGACAGGTTCATCGGCGTCGACGTCCCACACCGAAGGGACGATCGGACCGCCGCGGCGCAGCGGGGCGACGACAGTGTCGACGAACGACGCGTAGTCGTAGGAATCCCGATAGAAGGACTCGGGGCCACGGCCGTGTGCGTACCGCACCGACCGGGGGAGGTGGAAGCCGTCGATGCTCACACTTGCCAGGGGGCGGTTGTCCTCTGCCGGCGGCCGGGCATCGCCCCGGGTCGCGAGGTCGACGAGTTCGGAGACGAGTACGGACTTGCCGGCGCCATCAAGGCCGTCGATCGCGATGAGGGCACGGCCGCCTCGGCGAACGGAGCGGACACGGTCGAGGAGCTCGCCCAGCACCGCCTGCCGTGTCATCGTCATGTCCCGAGACTAACGCAGGAAGCCGACGATCGGGCCAGATCAGAGGGCCGGTACTGCTGAGGACACCGCCTCGTCGAGCCGTGCCGCCAGCACCGAGGCGATCCGGTCGGCGGCTGCGGTGCGACCGGCTTCGCGCTCGGCCGCCTCGACGGCGGGGTTGTAGTTCGTGTTCGTGTTGATGTCGTAGACGACCTGCCGACCATCGAGAGTCTCGATGAACTCGATGCCGGCGATGTCGATGCCCAGCTCCGCCAGCAGCGCCTCGAGCCTGACGATGAGGGGAGTCCCCCGCGTGATCTCGGGGCGGACGGCAAACGGCTCGACCGCTGGTGCATTGGTGCTCGCCGGAGTGGCACCTGCACCGCCGGGGATCTCGCAGGCCTCGGCCGGGCAGAGTTCGAACGAACCGTCGGAGACGTCGACGCGCACGGCATAGTGGAACGCACCGTCGATGAACTCGGCGCGAGTGACGAACGGCTCTGCCGGCTGCACATACTCCTGGACGAGGGTGATTCCGTCGATCGGAGCGTTCGCGCCCTCGGCAGCGAAGTCGGCGGCCGCTGCGTCGAGTTCGGCATGAGAGTCGAAGCGGCGCACACCGAGCCCCTTGCCGCCCTGATTGTGCTTCGTGATGAACGGGGGAGCGAAGTCGCGAGCCGCCTCGGGCAGAGCCTCGGCACCGAACACCGCCGAGGTGCGAGGCGCATCGAAGCCGTGCTCGGTCAGCGCTCTGTACTGGCGGACCTTGCTCACCTCGAGCTCGTAGACGTCGCGACCGTTGATCACGATGCGTCCCGCACCGGCCAACCACTCGAGGACGGCCCGCCCGTACTCCTTGACGTTCGGATCCGTGCGCGTATGCGCCGAGGCCGACAATCGCGACCAGAACAGCCCCTGCGGTGGGGCAACGGTGAGATCGATCGACGTCTCCGGCAGCAGCCATTCGACCCAGGGAACACCGAGGCGGTCGAGCGCCTCGGTGAAGGGCGGGATCCACTCGGGATTGTCGTGGATGATGTAGACCGCCGTCGTGTCGGCAGTGGGCAGAGTGGGAGAACTCATCGCGAACCTTCGCTTGGGGTGCCGACGCGATCGCTCGCCCGGCGGATCTGCTCAACAATCCTACGCCAGATCCTTCAACGGTCGGGAGGATCCCTCGTCGTGTCCGTGCCGCGGAGTAGACTGACCACATGGCTATCGCAAAGCAGCCCGTCGTCGTACTCGATGCTCCCGATGCCGCAGAACTCGCGGAGTTCTACGGAAAGCTCCTCGACTGGAAGGTCACCGTCGACGACGACGGCACCTGGGCCGAGGTCGTCTCCGACTCGTGGCCGCCGATCTGCGTCCAGCAGGTCGAGGACTACCACGCGCCCAGCTGGCCCGGTCAGGCCCATCCGCAGCAGATGCACATCGACGTCATCGTCGATGATCTCGACGTCGCCGAGGAGGCGGTGCTCGAGATCGGCGCCGGGAAGGCCGAACAGCAGCCAGGGGTGACCTTCCGAGTCTTTCTCGACCCGGCCGGCCACCCCTTCTGTCTATGTCAGAACTGAGCGTCAGCGTGCGGCTGCGGCCTCCTCGTTGAGCTCCTGGGCAAGGTCTTTCGCCTCTTCCTTCGACGCCGCCGACGGGGTCGATCCCCACAGCGGACGACGGTTGCTCTCAGGTACGAAGTGGATCGTGATGAGCCCGATGACACCCGCGGCCACGAGGTAGACGGCGGGCCACATGAGGAACCCGGTGGCGCCGATGAGCGAGGACATGACGAACGAGGTCGTGCCGCCGAACAGCGAGATCGAGACGTTGAACGCGATCGCCAAGGCACCGGCTCGAACCATCGTCGGGAACAGTGAGGGCAGGGTGGAGGGCATCGTGGCGCTGAAGCAGATGAGACTGAGTCCCATGATGAGCAGGCCGAGGAAGACGACGATGTCGCTGTGTCCGCGGATGAGCCACAGGGACGGGAACGAGAGCACGATGAGTGAGATCGAACCCGCGCGCACGACGGCCTTCCGGCCCACTCTGTCAGAGAGCTTGCCGATGACGGGAATGAGCCCCAGGCAGCACGCCATGACGATGATCTGCAGGACCTGCGAGGTCAGTTCTGAGACCCCACCGCTGCCCTGGATGTCCTCGACCATCGGGAAGTACACGGGAATGAACGAGGTGAGCATGTAGTTCGTGACGTTCCACGCGAGCACCAGACCGGTGCAGGCGAGCAGGTTCGGCCAGAGCCTGAAGATCTTCTTGAACTCGCCCTTGGAATGGTTCTTCTGCTCCTCTTGCTCGGAGAGCTTCTCCATCTCCTTATAGGCCGGGGTATCGGCGAGCTTCGTCCGCAGGTAGACGCCGATGAAGCCGAGCGGCAGAGCGACGAAGAACGGAATCCGCCAGCCCCAGGACGCGAGGAATTCGGGAGTCGAAACCGCCTGCATGATCGTTGCGACAAGTGCACCGAGGACGTAGCCGGTGAACGTTCCGACCTCGAGCAGACTGCCGAGGAAGCCACGACGACGGTCAGGAGCGTACTCGGCGATGAACGTCATCGCATTCGAGTACTCACCGCCGGTCGAGAACCCCTGGAGGAGACGGCAGGCGAGCAGCAGGAACGGGGCCCACAGACCCACCGTCGCGTAGTCGGGGATGACACCGATGAGGAAGGTGCCGGCGGCCATCATGATCATCGTCATCGCCAGGACCCTGTTGCGTCCGATCTGGTCGGCCAAGGGTCCGAAGACCAGACCGCCGAGGGGACGGACGAGGAAGGCGACGGCGAAGAGCCCCGCGACGATGACGGTTCCGATCGGCCCCGAGTCCTTCGGCAGGAAGATCCCCTCGATGACGACTGCCAGGTAGCCGTAGACGCCGAAGTCGTACCATTCGGTGATGTTGCCGATGGCTGCGGCGCCGATGGCCCGCTTCGTGACATCGGGTTTGGTCACGGTGATCTCTTCCGGGCGCCACCGCCGGCGGACATTGTCCGGTCCGAACATGTCTCTCCCTCCGTTTGGCGGTGAGGGACCGCGGGGACGTGCGCCAGGCACGAACTCACAGAGCATAAGAATCACGCGCAGTCGCCTCCGCGAGCCCCTCATCGTTCTGGTTGATGTTATTGCTCTCAGCCGGGTCGCCCCGGCGCAAAACACCACTCAAGGCTAGTCCTCTCAGCACTCATGGCAAGTTCAGTTGCGCACGCATCCCCGATTTCGCGGGTCCGAACCCTGAAATGACGAGGGTTGAACGACGGTGGGGCGGCACCGTCTAGAGTGGTTCCATGCGCGTGCTCACCAGCTTCGATGATCATGAACCCGTCCCATGGGCCAATGGTGCGGGGGAGACGACAGAGCTCGTTTCGCTCGCCGATTCCGAACAACTGACTCCGCATCTCAGACCGTGGCGGCTGAGCATCGCACGACTTGATCACACTGGTCCGTTCTCCGCCCTGCCCGGCATGGCTCGGACCTTCCTTCCCACCGCCGAGGTGGTCCTCACTCTCGATGGTCGTGCACACCGGATCCCCCGGTTCACCCCGTTGAGCTTCGACGGCGGCGCGAACGTCGAGCTCAGAGAACTGAGCGAGCCGTGCTTCGCCGTCAATCTCATGGTCGCCGAGGCGGACTCGGTCGCCCCACCTCGGCGATCCTTGTTGATGACCGGTCCCGACGAGAACCGGACCGCCGGGACAGGCGCTGTTCCGGCCGTTGCCGAGAACCGACCCGTCCTCGTCCTCACCCTCGACGCGAGCCCGGAACACCAGCGTTTCGAACTCCTCGAGCTCTCCGGTTCCGCGGCTGCTGCCGGCCACCTCGGCGGGGTGCTTCTGTACTGAGGTGAAGCGGCACCCCTCTGCCGGGAATCGGTGGCTGGGGAAATGGTGGGAAACGCATGTCTCCCGCATCACACGTACGAGCGTCATCGCAGGTCATTGCGCCTGCTCTTAGGCCGGTGGGTCAGCGATCTCCCAGACTTAGCCGGGGTGGGTCAGCATGCCCTGACATTCGGGTCCGATACTGGTGCGAAGCACGTGTTTTTGGAGGACCATTGGCATCGAATCCCTACGACCCCGAGCAGACGAACAAGCAGCGCATGACTCCCGCAGGAGAGTCCCCGTCGAACGCACAGCAGCATTCGCAGACGCTGCCGCTCATCACCGAGGAGATTGCGGCGAACCATTCAGCGCCGCGCACCGAGGCCGCCCCCACCGAGCACGTGACCACTCCGGTGATGCCGCCCAATCCGATCCGTCGCGATCAGCAGGCGGAGAGGGCACAGCCGAGCAGCACGGGCACGACGGGTCTCCCGGAGTCACAGTCGCAGGGTGCCGCTGTCGGTGCCCCCGCCACCGCAGTCGGCGCTGAGACTGCGGCAGCGACGGCCGGCGATGGCGAAGAGAAGAAGTCGGAAGGACGGATCTCCGCGACCCAGCTCATCGCCGGTGCCGGAGCCGCTGCCACCTCCTCGGTCATCGGCGGTCAGCTCGGAGTCGCCGGGACCGTCATCGGCGCCGGCATCGCGAGCATCGTCACCGGACTCGCCGTGACCCTCTACAGCCGCAGCCTCGACAAGGGCAAGGAGAAGATCAAAGAGGTCGGTTCCAAATTGGCCCCGGCCGTCAAGGCACAGATCGCGAAGAACCCCACCACCGAACGCACCGCGCTGACCGGCACCACCGCAGCCGTGCCGGCATCGGATTCGGACCAGGCAGCCGCCTCGGCGAAGGACGTCGGTGACGGCGTCGACGGCGTCGACGCTGCGGGCGAGACCGACGAGGAGCAGAGCACCTGGTGGCAGAAGCTGCGCCGCAAACGTGTCCTCTACCCGGCAGCGATCGGGGTGGCGGCGTTCGGCATCGGACTCGGCGGCGTCGTCATGGCCGAATCCTTCACCGACGCCGACCTCTCGCCGGGCACCTCTCAGATCTCACGATCGGTTTCGGGACAGTCCTCGACCGGCGACGAATCGGGCACCGACTCCGGGACCTCCGACTCCGGCAGCTCGGGCGACGGATCGGGAAGCGGCTCCCAGTCGGGCACCGACGGCAACCAGAGCTCGACGAACGGCGGAACGGACACACAGAACGGTCAGTCCACCTCGGCGGGGGATGACACCGGGACGCAGAGCACGAACACCGACGGCACCGACCAGGGCACGGATTCGACGACCGGCAGCGGCAGCGAAACCAGCGGCTCGACCACCGCGGACGGCACCGATACCGCGAACGGGACGAGCACGAGCAGCGGCGGCTCGACGAGCGCGGATTCGTCCGGCGGGTCGAACAGCAGCTCGAGCAGCGGTGGTTCGAACTCCGGTTCCTCCGGGTCCGGATCGTCGGGCTCCGGGTCATCCGGATCATCCGGCTCCGGGTCCTCGGGATCGGGCAGCGGCGGTGGGGGAGCCGCCTCGGCGCAGGGGTGAGCAGTTCGACACCGCGGCCGGGAATCTTAGGCAGGGTTGCCTATGTTGTACCCAGTGAGCAACCCCGTTAGGTTGACAGTAACTCCGACAGTGATCTGCCGAAGTCGGTACAACGAGATCAGGCGAGGCGCGTACAGCCCTCCCTCCCGCCGCACCGGTGGGATTGCATCTGACCGGTGGGCAACCGATGGCGGGCGGCGCGAGCGCGCCTGTTCTCCAACGGTGAAGGAGATGTGATGACGCAACATACCGATCATGAGTACCCCGGAAACGACACCACGAAGCCCTCGACGACCGAATCCGGTGCGCCCAGGGAATCCGAAGCCCACTCGCTGAGTGTGGGCGCCGACGGTCCACTGATGCTCCACGACGTGGCCCTGGTCGAGAAGCTCGCTCGCTTCGACCGTGAGCGCGTTCCCGAGCGCAGCCCGCACGCGAAGGGCTCCGGCGCCTTCGGTGAGCTCGAGATCACCGAGGATGTCTCCGCCTACACGAAAGCGGACTTCCTCCAGCCGGGGAAGAAGACCCCGATGCTCGCACGCTTCTCCACCGTCGCCGGTGAGCTCGGCTCGCCTGACTCGTGGCGTGACGTGCGCGGATTCGCGCTGAAGTTCTACACCGAAGAGGGCAACTTCGACATGGTGGGCAACAATACGCCTGTCTTCTTCGTCCGCGATCCGATGAAGTTCCCGGACTTCATCCACTCGCAGAAGCGTCTGCCCGATTCGGCTCTCCGGTCCAACAATATGCAGTGGGACTTCTGGTCGCTCTCACCCGAATCGGCTCACCAGGTCGCCTATCTCATGGGACCGCGCGGTCTGCCCAAGACGTGGCGGAACATGAACGGCTACTCCTCGCACACCTACATGTGGATCAACGCCGAGGGTGAGAAGTTCTGGGTCCAGTACCACTTCCACACCGACCAGGGCGTGGAGAACATGAGCAACGAGGAAGCCGGTCGGATGGCCGGTGAGGACGCGGACATGCACCGCCGCGACCTGTTCGACGCCATCGAACGCGGCGACTACCCGTCATGGACCGTCAACGTTCAGATCATGCCCTATGAAGAGGCGAAGACCTACCGGTTCAACCCCTTCGATCTGACGAAGATCTGGTCGAAGAAGGACTACCCGCTCATCAAGGTCGGTCGGTTCACGCTCAACGAGAACCCGTCGAACCATTTCGCACAGATCGAGCAGGCCGCCTTCAGCCCGTCGAACACGGTGCCCGGCACCGGTGTCTCGCCGGACAAGATGCTCCTCGGTCGCGTCTTCTCCTATCCGGATGCGCAGCGCAACCGAATCGGCACGAACTTCAACCAGCTGCCGGTCAATGCGCCTGTGACGAAGACGAATTCGTACGACAAGGAAGGCCAGATGCAGTACCACCACTCAGGTAATGCGCCGGTCTACGCTCCGAACTCGTACGGACGGGCCTACCAGGAGGAACAGGGCCCGATTGATAACGGATGGGAGGCCGACGGCGAACTCGTGCGCAGCGCCTACAGCCTGCACGCCGAGGACGACGACTTCGGCCAGGCACACACGCTCGTGCGTGAGGTCTACTCCGAAGAGGAGCGTCAGGGTCTCGTCGAGACCGTGGCGGGCATGCTCGAGGACGGAGTCGAGGAGCCGGTGCTGTCGAACACCATCCAGTACTGGAAGAACATCGACGCCGAGGTCGGACAGGCCATCGAGTCCCGCGTCAAAGGCTGAACCCACCTCAATTACTACCTGACGGGTGCCCAGATACCTCGCGCTGTGAGTATTGACAGTGGCTGGTCTGGGACTGGCTGGCAGAGTAGGTGTTGGCCTCTCCATCCAGTGATCGTGACTCCACCTCGCGCTGACCCACACAGTGGTGTCTTGACGTCGATTTGTCCGATCACATGGATGGTGCGGCCGGCACCAGCTCGGCCCACATCGGTAACTTGATCAGAAGGCTGTCCACCCCCTAGTAACCAAGGAGGTGTGACTCATCACAGTGTTGTTCCGAAGTGACCTTCAACCCGGACCGGTACCGGCCGCAAGCGGCCGCACAACCTATCGGTCAAACAGGGAGCTTCGAACCGCTATGTCCATTGTCGCGCACTTATACAGTTTCTTCATCGGCGTCGATACACACGCCAGAAACCACGTCTACACGATCATCGCCAACACCGGTGCCCTCATCGACACCGGCACCTTCCCGACCACGCAGGCGGGCATCAAACGAGCACTGAGCTGGGTCGGTCGACGCACCTACGGTGACCTCGACACACTCTTCGTCGTCGAAGGTGCCGCCTCCTACGGGGCAGTACTCACCGGGCACATCACCATGGCCGGATACCCCGTCGTCGAAGCCGGGCGCATGGACGCCAAAGCCCGCCACGGAGTGGGCAAGAGCGACGAACTCGATTCCCACCGAATCGCTGAATCCGTACTGCGGTTGGAAGCCGATCAACTGCGGTGGCCGCGCCAGGGCGAAGGCGTGCGTCAGGCACTTCGCGTGCTGTTGGCAGCCCGGGACGCGATGTCCAAGGAACGTACCCGTGAGATCAATGCTCTACCGCGCTGGTGCGCACCAACGACCTGGGCATTGATGCCCGCACGTCACTGACAGCTGACCAGGTTGCTGAGATCTCGAGGTGGCGAGACAGGAAGGAAGACATCGGGTTAGCCACTGCCCGGGAGGAAGCGATTCGCCTGGCTAAACGTGTTCTCGCCCTTGATGAGGAGCTGGCAGGCAACCTCGCGAAACTCGCCGAACTCGTCAAGGCCAGCCCGGCGGCTGCCTTGCTGGATGAGCCCGGGTTCGGGCCCTTCAGTGCCGCGGTGTGCTTCACCGCGTGGTCCCATCCCGGCCGGGTCCGCAACGCAGCAGCATTCGCCGCTCTGGCGGGAGTGAATCCGATTCCTGCCTCGTCGGGCAACACGCATCGTCACCGGTTGAATCGGGGCGGGGACCGGCAATTAAACCGGGCCCTGCACACGGTGATCATGAACCGGATGATCCATGATGAACGGACCCGAGACTATGTCGCCAAGCACTACGGTGAGGACCCGACGAAGAAGTCGAAGAAGGAAATCCGACGCAAACTCAAATGGTATCTAGCGCGTCGGGTCTACAAGATCCTCAACGCGCTAGATACCGTTCCTCAACCCGCTTGACAAGACATAGAAGGATCGAGGTAGCTGGGCACCCGTCAGGTTGTTTGGGGTGATGCAGGGGAGGGGACGTCAGGGCATGACTGGGGCTTCGAACGTGAACGTCGTGCCGAGGATCCAGCAGAGGATGAGCACGATCGGCAGATGGAAGACGAACTGCACGCCGGTGAAGCCGACGAGGTCTCGCGCCCGGATCTTCAGCAGCGCGAGCAGCGGCAGCATGAAGAACGGGTTGATCATGTTCGGCAGGGCCTCGGACATGTTGTAGATCTGTACCGTCCAGCCGAGATTCATATCGACGTCGTGTGCGGACTGCATGACATACGGCGCCTCGACGAGCCACTTGCCGCCGCCAGAGGGGACGAGCAGACCGAGCAGCGCTGAGTAGAGGGCGATGATCACGGCGAAGAGTCCGCCGGCGCCGACGGTGGTGAAGAACTCCGAGATCCGGTCGGCCAGAGTGATCCCGCCGAACCCGGGCGCACCGGAGAGCATTCCCGCCATCGCCGCGTAAAGCGGGAACTGGACGAGGATCGCCGCCGTCGTCGGCACCGCTTTGGCCACGGCGTTGAGGAAGTTGCGTGGGGTCCCGTGGAGAACGAGGCCGAGGATGAGGAACACGAGCAGATAGTTGTTCAGCGAGGATGCGACCGTGAGGAACGGCTTTTGGATGAACTCGTTGATCAGCCACAGCAGGGTGATCACTCCGATGAGGATCGGCAGGATCCGCGAGTACTCGAGCCACTCGCCGGGTCGCTCCGGGCTGCCTACAGGTTCGGGATCGTCGGCGAGGTCGACGCCCATCTGCTGGGCGGTCCGGATCGACCCGCCGCGCGGGGCCGAATAGAAGGCGATGATGACGGTGGCGATGATGAGGATGACCACGGAGAGCATCGACTGCCACGTGAAGATCGTCTTGCCGAAGTCGAGCACACCGGTGATCTTGAGCAGGGCAGGCGGAATCGACTCTGCGGTTGCCTGCAGCTGCGCGGCCGACGACGACAGGCCGAGCGCCCACACCGCACCGAGGCCCATGAACGCCGCGGCGCCGAGTGCACGGTAGTCGATGAGCAGATCCTTGCGGCGAGCGACTGCCCGAGCGAGCAGGCCGCCGAAGACGAGGCTGAGACCCCAGTTGAGCAGGGAGACGACGCAGGCGAGCAGCGCGACCCACGCCACCGCACCGCGCGGTGTCTGCGGCAGCTGGGCGAGTCGGTCGATGAGTTTGGCCACCGGCGCCGAGGTGGCGACGACGTAGCCGGTGAGCACGACCATGGCCATCTGCAGGGTGAAGGCGGTGAGCTCCCAGAATCCCGTGCCGAACGCCTCG
The DNA here is from genome assembly GCF_011617245.1 of Brevibacterium atlanticum. Lineage (NCBI taxonomy): Bacteria > Bacillati > Actinomycetota > Actinomycetes > Micrococcales > Brevibacteriaceae > Brevibacterium > Brevibacterium atlanticum. The sequence goes on from NZ_CP050152.1 coordinate 932,838, forward strand.
GCGACGGAGATCGGGCTGGCGCCGTTGATCATCGCGAGGACGGCGACGAGGACGACGCCGACGGCGGCGAAGATGTAGGCGTCGGGGAACCATTTCTCCGTCCACGCTGCCAAGCCCTGGGCGAAGCGGGCGAGACCGCGTTCCTGCGCGGCGTCGGGTGAGCCGCCGGTCGCGGATCCGGGTGAAGCGTGTGGGGTGCTCATAGGGTCGAGGCTCCTTTACCAGTGGATGAACACAATGCGAGAATTCTAACTCAGGGTTTTCTCAGCAAGTGCGCGACCCGGCTTCACCCCTTCGTACTACCTGACGGCGGCCCAGCAACCTCGCGCGAGGTTGCTGGGCCGCCGTCAGGTAGCAGGGGATCAGTTGTCTTGTGCTGCGCGCTGGGCGATGCGTCCGCCGGCGAGGACCATCTCGACCTGACGGGGCGAGAGACCATGGCGGAAGTCGAACGTCCGTCCGGCCGCCTCGGCGGTGATGGTCGCGCTCTCTGACAGCCCATCGCGCAGGCCACGGAACTCGAGGACATCCCCCTGGGACAGTGCCTCGTAGTCGGCATCGTCGGTGAACTCGAGGGCGAGCACACCGAAGTTCGCGAGGTTCTGCCAGTGGATCCGCGCCAGAGACTTCGCCACCACGACGCGCAGTCCGAGGTAACGGGGCGCGATGACCGCATGCTCACGGGAGGAGCCCTGACCGTAATTGTCCCCTCCCACGATCGCGTGACCGCCCTCGTGCTCGGCGGCACGGGTGGCGTACGTGTCGTCGATCTGGATGTAGACGAACTCGGATATCTTCGGAATGTTCGACCGGTACGGCAGCACACGGGAACCTGCGGGCATGATCTCGTCGGTGGATACGTTGTCGCCGACCTTGAGCAGGATCTCCAGATCGATGTCGTCCGGCAGAGGGTCGAAGTCCGGCAGCGTCGAGATATTCGATCCCTTGACGAGTTCGACCTCTCGCGCCTGCGCCACAGGCAGCGGAGGGACGAGCATCTTCCGATTCGCCGAGAACTTCGCCGGCAGCCTCACCTGCGGACAGTCCATCTCAAGTTCGCGCGGGTCGGTGATCCGGCCCGTCAACGCGGCAGCCGCCGCAGTTTCCGGGGAGCACAGCCACACCGAGTCCTCATCGGTGCCGGACCGGCCGGGGAAGTTCCTCGGCATGGTCCGCAGACTGTTGCGACCGACCGCCGGAGCCTGACCCATTCCGATGCAGCCCATGCAGCCGGACTGATGGATGCGGGCACCCGAGCCCACCAGCGAACTCAGCCACCCACCGGCGATGAGATCAGCCAGGACCTCACGCGATGTCGGATTGACGTCGAGAGAGACTTGGGGGTGGATCTGGCGGTCGGCCAGAGTCTCGGCCACCATGGCGAAGTCGCGCAGCCCCGGGTTCGCCGAGGATCCGACGACCACCTGGAAGACATCCTCCCCGGCGACCTCGCGCACGGCAGTGACATTTCCCGGTGACGACGGTGCAGCGATGAGTGGTTCGAGCTGCGAGAGATCGATGGAATCGGTGAGATCGTATTCGGCGCCCTCGTCGGCGCCGAGGCGGGTGAAATCCTCAGCGCGGTCGCTGGCGTCGAGATAATCGCGGACTGCATCATCGGCAGGAAAGACTGTGGCCGTGGCCCCGAGTTCGGCTCCCATGTTCGCGATGACGTGCCGGTCCATGGCAGTGAGGGTCTTCAGTCCCTCGCCGTGGTATTCGATGATCTTCCCGACTCCGCCCTTGACCCCGTGGCGACGCAGCATCTCAAGGATGACGTCTTTGGCCGACACCCACTCCGGCAGCTGACCGGTGAGTTCCACACCCATGATCTTCGGAGCACTGATGTAGAGGGGCTCACCGGCCATGGCCATGGCGATCTCGAGGCCGCCGACGCCGATGGCCAACATTCCCAACGCCCCGGCGGCGCAGGTATGGGAGTCCGAACCGATGAGCGTGGTGCCCGGCCTGCCGAACCGTGACTGGTGGACCGGGTGGGAGACGCCGTTGCCAGGCGGAGAGAACCACAAGCCGAACCGCTGTGCCGCCGAACGGAGGAACTCGTGATCCTCCGGGTTCTTCTCATCGGTCTGCAGCAGATTGTGATCGACGTACTGGACTGACAGATCCGTGCGGACCCGATCAAGGCCCAGAGCCTCGAGCTCGAGCATGACCAGCGTGCCCGTCGCATCTTGAGTCAGAGTCTGGTCGATCCGGATTCCGAGCTCATTTCCGGGCGCGAGATCCCCGGACTCCAGGTGGGATCGAATGAGCTTCTGCGCGACATTCTCGGGCATCATGCCTCCTTCGGCGGTGTGCGATCCACCGGCACCACTCGGATTCCGGTGGTCCGTCCACGCTAGTCCTGGGGGCCTGCGTTCTCAAGGGTGCTATCGGTTGGCCAGGGTGGAGGAGCATACTGGTGCCATGCCGGAACTGCCCGAGGTCGATGCGCTCGTCGCTGACCTGCGTCCGCGGATCGTCGGAGACTTCGTCGAACGCGCCATGGTCGCCGAACTGAGCATCCTCAAGACCGTCGACCCGCCGCTCGAGGCCCTCGCCGGACTCGAAATCACCGACGTCTCGCGTCAGGGCAAGGCCCTCATCATCAGATTCGACGGCCTCTTCATCGTCTGCCGCTTCGCCCGGGCCGGCTGGTTGGTGTGGCACGACGAGGCGCCGCTCGGACCGGTGAAGATGGGCAAGGGACCGCTGGGTCTGCGCGTCAGGTTGGCTTCCGGGGCCGGTTTCGACCTCACCGAGGCGGGGACGAAGAAGAATGCCTCGGTGGCCCTCGTCCGCGACCTCGCCGAGGTGCCCGCGCTCGCCCGCCTCGGCCCGGATGCGCTCACCCTCGACGCGGAGGCGCTCGCCGATATTCTCAGGTTGACGAAGGCGCACATCAAAACCGTCATCGAAGACCAGTCGCTCATCTCCGGCATCGGCAACGCCTTCTCCGACGAGATCCTCCACACCGCGCAGCTCTCGCCGTTCGCGCCGGCCGAACGCGTCGACTCGGAGAGCCTGCACGCGGCGATCGAGCAGGTGCTCGGTGGTGCGCGTGAGGCACTCATCGGCCTGCCCGCTGCGAAGATCAAGACCGCGAAGAAGCGCCTGATGGGCGTCCACGGGCGCACCGGCCAGCAGTGCCCCGTCTGTGGGACGACCATCGCCGAGGTGTCGTTCGCCGACAAGTCCCTCAACTACTGTCCCGGCTGCCAGACCGGCGGGAAGCGGCTGAGCGACCGCCGGATGGATCGGCTGCTCAAGTAGCCCGACGCGGCGTCGACCTCCACCCGGATGCTCGCTGATCGCATCCTGAGACAGGGGAATGAACCTCGAAGCTCGACCGGTTATGCCTGGTGGGTGGTTCGGACAGAACCACGACCCAGTACGACGATTCCAGGAGCACCATGACGCAGCAGACAGCGTTCCCCGGCACCGATCTGACCATCTTCCCGATCAATCTGGGCACGAACACCTTCGGCTGGACGGCAGACGAGGCGCAGTCCCACGCCGTCCTCGACGCCTTCGTCGCCGCCGGCGGCAACTTCCTCGACACTGCCGAGTCCTACCCGGCGTGGGTGCCGGGGAACACTGGACGCGAATCCGAGACCATCATCGGCACCTGGCTGGCCGCCCGCGGCAACCGCGATGACGTCGTCATCGCCACGAAGGTCGGTGATCATCCCGATCACCAGACCCAGGACCCCGATTACATCCGCACAGCCATCGATGCTTCGCTCGAACGCCTCCAGACCGACCATGTCGACCTCTACTATGCCCACCGTGACGATGAGGTGACCCCCATCGCCGAGGTGGCCCGAGTCTTCGACGAGATCGTGAGGGCGGGAAAGGCCACGCACATCGCCGTGTCGAACTATTCGCCGGCGCGCCTGGCTGCATGGTTCGCCGCCTGTGAGGACGAAGGGCTGGTCAAGCCGGTGGCCATCCAGCCCCAGTACAGCCTCGTCTACCGTCACGAGTACGAGACCGATCTGCGCCCGGAGGCTCAGCGCCGTGACCTCGCCGTCTTCTCCTACTTCAGTCTCGCCGCTGGATTCCTCACCGGAAAGTACCGTACGGAGGCCGATCTCGAAGGGGCCGATCGCGGCGGAATGGTGCAGGGATACTTCAACTCCGCAGGGCTCAAAGTCGTCGATGACCTCGTGGCGATCGCGAAGTCCCATGATGTGCAGCCGACGACGGTGGCTCTGTCCTGGCTGCTGGCCAAGGGGGTGACAGCGCCGATCGTCTCAGCTCGCACGCCCGAGCAGCTTGAGACGCTCATGGCTGCACCGGCGCTCGAGCTCAGCGCGGATGAGATCGAACGCCTCGACCAGGTGTCGGCTCCGTTTGCCGAGGAAGAACCCTCCTGAGGATCCCTCCTTCCGCACTCCCAGAACTACCTGACGGCGGCCCAGCTACCTCGCGCGAGGTAGCTGGGCTGTGTTGCCTCAATAGGTTGCTGACAACCTGACTCAATACGTTGCTGACAGTATGTCTCAATACGTTGTTGACACACTTCGGGCTATGCCTGAAGCACTTTCAATAGCCCAACGCCGCGCAATCATCGACTTCGACCCCAACGCACCAGACTCACCATCGATCACCGAGTTCTGCCGTCAACACAGCGTTACTCGAACGTCGTTCTACGCGATCCGCAAACGCTACAAAACCGAGGGGCTGCAGGCACTCCACGCCCGTTCATCGGCACCGAAGAACACCGTGCGAATCTACGACCAAGAAACCACCGATCTCGTCTTGAAGATCCGTGCCGAACTCGAGTCCACCGGGTGGGATGCCGGACCGAAATCGATCTGGTACGAAGGCGTCGATACCGGCCGATTCACCGAACCCATCCCATCGGTGGCCACGATCGGGCGGATCCTTTTCGACGCTGGACGGGTGAAGGCGAACCCGAAGAAGCGTCCCCGATCATCATTGATCCGATTCGTCCGTGCCAACGCCATGGAACTGTGGCAACTCGACGCTTTCGAATTCGAACTCACCGGCAGCACCACCAAGATCACGGTGTATCAGCTCCTCGACGATTCCACCCGCCTCGACGTCGGCACACAAGCCTTCCACGGAGTGGAAAACGGCAATCATGCGATCACGACGATCTCTGATGCCTTCGCCAACTATGGGGTGCCCCAAGAGATGCTGACCGATAACGGCAACGCCTTCAACGGCAACAGGCAGGGTTGGGTCGTGGCCACTCAGCTCTTCCTCGCCGACCATGGGTGCCGAGGAATCTCCGGCATGCCCGGACACCCACAAACCCAGGGAAAGAACGAACGTGGCCACCAAACACTGCTCAATGTCCTCAGGGCCCACCGACCCCGCAGCCTCGCTGAAGCACGGAAAGTGATCGCGATGTTCCGCGACCGCTACAACTATCGGCGACGGCATCAGTCACTGCCAGGAGACATGAATCCTCACCAAGCCTGGCAAGCAGCAATCCACACTCCTTCAGACGGCACACCGATCCCGCATGCTGAAGTCGAAGCGATCGCACGTGAGTACGCTCAACGGCGACGCGTTCTAGCCGCAATGAACCAACCACACGTCGATGACGAGAAATCGGCCGGTGAACCTCTCCCGACCGCAGCTGACTCAGTACCGGACCGAGTCGTCATCGCTGCGGGCAATCCACAGATCTACTTCCAGGCCGTCGGACTCGGAGTACCGAGAACATTGGCCGGAACTTATCAATCAGTCGTCACTGACGACTTCTACGCACTGTTCGACACGACCACTGGCGAGGAAGTGGTGTACTTCCCGCTCCCCATCCGCACCGCGGAAACGTCGAGACGATACCCGCTGTGGAGAGTCATCGGCGCCAGAATGCGTGGAGCCACGAGCATGTGGTTGAAGAAGCAGCGCGACTACATGCTCAAGCACTTCCCCAACGAGGCTCCGTCTGATCGAACCGTCACGAAATGCCACTGACAACCCCACTCATTTAGTGTGAGCAACCTATGGAGTCAGGTCGTTCACAACCTGGTGAGCGAGGTTGTCAGCAACGTATTGAGTGAGATTGTCAGCAAGGTCGCGAGTTTCCACACGAGGTAGCTGGGCCGCCGTCAGGTAGTACGGGGATGGACTCAGGCGACGATTTCGTCCTTGGGTTCAGCAGCGTGGGCCAGCGCTGAGCCGATGACGGTGCCGATGGCGATCGTGAAGAACGTCGTCGCGGCGGCAAGCAGACTGCCGGCAACTCCGGATCCGTCTCCGAATTCGACCTGCGAGGCGTTGAGCAGCCCGAACGACCCGGGTGCCACGACGAGGAATGCGGGCACGAAGCTGATCCGCCAGATCGGTCCTGTCGGCACCCGTGAGAGTAGGACGGCCACCAGCGAAGCAGTCAGAGCCCCGGCGAGACCGCCGATGGCCGCGCCGAACACCGCGCCGAGACCCAGCTGGGCGAGGGCCGCGGCGGCGATGGTGGCCACGATCGGCACGGTGTGCTCGAGCGGGGTGTGCAGGTAGAGGATGAGACCCAGGGTCGCCGCGGCGACTCCGAGGGCGGAGAGCCACCACGTGGAATGGGTCAGCTGGGAGTTCGCGAGCGCCTCGGCGCCGGTGCCCGTGACGACGGCGGCCCCGGCGACACCGGCGATGAACATCGCCAGCTGCACCGTGGAGGACACGAGCCGAGAACTGCCGGCGGACAGGGCGCCGGCGGAGATCTCGGTCAGCCCGGTGACCACGGCGCTGCCGGGCAGCAGCAGCGCCAGTGTGGCGACGATCGTGCGCAGGGGGCTCTCCAGCCAGCCGAGGCGGTAACCGATGAGCATGAGGACGCCGACGATGAACGCCGAGGCCACGGGCAGCAGCGGGCCGAGGGTGGAGTGCCGGCTGTTGATGGCGAGCACACCGGCGACGATGAGTGAGCCGATCGCGGCGAAGGCGAGATTGACGAGTCCGGGTTCGAGCAGCAGGCACAGTCCGATGCCGATCGGGATCGCGCCGAGGTGGGAGAGCCAGACCGGCCAGCGTGGGGCGGTGCCGTAAACTTCCGTGTCGATCATTCTCCGGGCGGCGTCGATGCCGAGTCGGCGGGCTCGGAGGGCATCGACGATGTCGAGCAGCTTCGCGGTCTGGTCGAAGCGCAGATCCGGGCCGATGCGTTCGAAGCGAGTCGTGCTGTCGGATCCGACCGTGAGGAACAGTCCCTTGGGCAGAGCTGCGACATTGATGGGCCTGAGACCGACGGCGGGTGCAAGTCCGGTGAGGGCGTCTTCGACATCGACTGAAGAGATCCCGCCGGCGAGCAGACCGGCGCCGATGGTGACTAACAGGTCCTGAGCGGGAATGCTCGCTTCGCTTGCCTCGTCCACGCGGTCCCTCTTCTCTGCTCGTGACCCACTCGACGGTCACGAACCTACCAGCCCGCGCTACCTGACGGCGGCCCAGCAACCTCGCGCGAGGTTGCTGGGCCGCCGTCAGGTAGCAAATGGGGAGGGGAGGAGGGCGCGAACGATGTCGATGACCCGGGCTAAGGCTTCGGATGGGTTGTTCCGCCGCCACCCGAGCGCGAGAGTGAAGGCTTCTGCACCCTCGTCCAGACGGACGTAGGCCACCCCGTCGATACGGATGTGCTCCGAGGGCTCGACGACGATAGCCATACCGACCTGGGCACCCACCAGAGCCAGGAGACTGTAGGGGTCAGGGGCCTCCTGGACGATACGAGGCAGGAAACCGGCCTCATCTGCCAGACGCATCATCACCTCTCTCACCTGCGAACCATGGGACGGAGCGTAGGAGATGAACGGCTGCCCGGTGAGTTCGGCCATGCCGATCGACTCGCGACCGGCCATAGGGTGATCTGAGGGTACCGCGAGCATGACGCTCTCCTGACGGATGACGTGGACGTCGACCCCGGCCGGTGCGGGCGGGCTGACGACCGCGAGGTCCATCTCCCCATCGCGCAAGGCGATCGCGGCTTCCCCGCAGTACATCTGCGGTCGCAGGTCGAGGTTGATGCCAGGATGCCGCTGCCCGACCTCTCTGGCCAGACGGGAGAGGATCGAATAGCCGCTCGTGCCGCCGAAGCCGATGCGAACCCGACCCGCGAGTCCCTGCTGGGCGGCACGGGCAATGCGCCGGGCACCGTCGACCTGGGTGCCGATCGCCGCAGCCGGTTCGAGCAGCGCCTCACCGGCCGGTGTCAGCCGCACCCGCCTCGTCGTCCGCTCGAAGAGTTCGACGTCGAGGTCACGCTCGAGCGCCCGAATGATCTGACTCAGCGCCGGCTGGGCGATGTGCAGCCGCTCTGCTGCCCGTCCGAAATGCAGCTCCTCGGCGACGGCAAGGAATGCCGTGACCTGTCTGAATTCCATATGGCACCTCTCGAATCTGAATTGATAAGAATAGAGAATCAATCGATGCGATATTACCTCTTGGACTCGGAGTAATTCTGGTGGCACTGTGGAACACGGCCCGATCAACCGCTGAGGAGATGCTTTGACCACCACAACCACCGCCACCCCCGCAACCACTGCCGACCCCTCGGACCTCCTCGACCTCGCAGGACTCTTCACCGACACCGAGCTCGAATTCCGCGACAAGGTCAGGGCGTTCGTCGACGAGAGGATCCGCCCGAACATCGCCGACTGGTACGAGAACGCGGTCTTCCCGACCGAGATCGTGCCGGAGATGGGCGCCCAGGGGCTGCTCGGCATGCACCTGAAGGGCTACGGCTGCCCGGGTCGGTCCGCCGTCGAATACGGGCTTGCCGCACTCGAACTCGAGGCCGGCGACTCCGGCCTGCGCACCTTCGTGTCCGTGCAGGGATCGCTGGCGATGTCGGCGATCCATAAGTTCGGCTCCGAGGAGCAGAAGAACCGGTACCTGCCCGGAATGGCCAAAGGTGAGATCATCGGCTGCTTCGGACTGACCGAACCCACCGCCGGCTCCGACCCCGCCTCGATGGCGACGACCGCGAACCGGAACGCCGACGGAACCTGGACCCTCAACGGGGCCAAACGGTGGATCGGGCTCGCCTCGATCGCGCAGATCGCCGTCATCTGGGCCGCCACCGACGACGGCATCCGCGGATTCCTCGTCCCCACCGACACCGAAGGGTTCACCGCCACCCCGATCGCGCGGAAGCTCTCGATGCGGGCCTCCATCCAGTGCGACATCACCCTCGACGATGTGGCCCTCCCGGCCGAGGCCCTCCTTCCCGGAGCGGAGGGGCTGAAGGGGCCGTTCTCCTGCCTCAACGAGGCACGCTACGGGATCATGTGGGGTGCGATGGGCGCGGCCCGCGACTCCTTCGAAGTCGCACTTGACTACGCCCAGAACCGTCTGCAGTTCGACAAGCCGCTCACCTCCTACCAGATCACGCAGGAGAAGCTCGTGAACATGGCCATCGAGATCCAGAAGGGCACTCTGCTCGCGATCCAGACCGGGCGGCTGAAGGACGCCGGCACGCTCGATCCCGTGCAGATCTCCGTCGGCAAGCTCAACAACTGCCGAGAGGCCATCCAGATCTGCCGCGACGCCCGCGCGATGCTCGGCGGCAACGGCATCACGCTCGACTACTCACCGCTGCGGCATGCGAACAACCTCGAATCCGTGCGCACCTACGAAGGCACCGACGAGGTCCACACCCTCATCCTCGGCCGCCACATCACCGGCCAGCAGGCGTTCCGGTAAGAGGGCTCACGCGAGCCGACGTCCGCCGACGACCACCTCGGCAGGCGTGCTCAACACCGAGAGATCCGCGACCGGATCTCCGTGAACAAGAACGAGGTCCGCGCGTCCTCCCTCGACGATGCGACCGCGATCGCCCAGCCCGAACGCGTCCGCAGCCGCCGATGTCGCTGCCCGAATCGCCTCGGCGCTGGTCATCCCTGCCTGCACGAGGTAGCCGAGCTCGGAATGCAGAGAAAGACCGTGCGGCACCGGGGCGAACGGAGTCTCGTTCGCGTCCGTCCCGGCGATGACCCTCGCCCCGCCCTCGAGCAGGGCGCTGACGTTGCCGATCGCCAGCTCCATCGCACCTTCGGCATGGTCGCCGAGGCGGGCGTCGGCGATCGCGCGCATCATCACCAGGGTGGGGGGAGACGAGAGTACCGGAGTCGACGATCCGTGCGATCGTCGCCTCCGACAGGGGTCGATCGAAGGGGATGTGGGTGAGGACGTCGACCCCGGCGTCGAGGCCGCGATCGAAGGACGCGGCCGTCACCGCGTGGGCGACGGTGAGCAGGCCCCGCTTCCGGGCACCGTCGACGATCGCCTGCAGCGTCGGGATGTCGAGGGCGGGCGTCTCCGTTGCGTCGGGGTCCTCGATGATGATCTTGATGAGATCGACGCCGTTGTCAGTGCGCCAGTCGAGGAACCGCTGCGCATCCTCGGGACCGGTGACACCGGACTCGGCGGGAAATCCCATCACCGCGATCTGCGTGCTCCCCGGCGCCGAGGCGGCCGACCCGGCACTGAGGATCGCCGGGACCTCAGCGTCGGCCCGGTATCCGTCGACGACGGAATCGGGGTGTGTGCCCAGATCGATCACGGTCGTCAGCCCCGACCGCACGGCGTCAAGCAAACGCGAACGTTCGCCGAGGTGGACGTGGGTGTCGATGAGCCCCGGAAGCACGGTCGCCGCCGAGGTCGGGTCCGGCTCCTCGGCCGGGCGGATCGCGGTGATCGTGTCGTCGAATTCGATATCGACGGGCGAGGCTGACGATGTGGGGGAGTCGGGGTCGAGGATGCGGACATTGCGCAGAACAGTCACAGCGCCACGATACCCACCGCGACTGCGATCGGTCTGCATTGCGCTGATCGATTGCCAGCTGAGTCCCGGGTACTGTTCGATCCATCGTTGCGGCAACGGCTGCAGGAGTCTCTGACGAGCACCGAAACTGATCACCAGTGTGAGGGCAGCTCAGAGTCGGAGCAGTCGCTCAGCATTGCGGTGGGCTACGTCGTGTTGGGCGTCCTCCTGCAGTTCGGAATTCTCCAGAAAGGCTCTCGCTCCCTCGTTGCCGATGAACGGGTAGTCGACGGAATAGATCATCCTGTCAGTGCCGAGCATGTCTGTGCAGAAACGCATGTGGGCCGCGGTGAACATTCCGCTGGGTGTGTAGTAGGCATTCGAGCGCATGTAGTCGCCGATGGTGCGCTCAAGTCCGGTGATCTGTCTCGGCAGAGCTTCGTCGAGTCGGTCAAGGAACCAGGGGACCATCTCACCCCAGTGACCCAGAATGATCTGCAGATCCGGGAACCGGTCGAAGACTCCGTTGAGGACCAGCTGCAAGAAGTGGATGCCCGACTCGTTGTGCCAGCCCCATGCTGCGGTCGCGAAACGTGCGGCTACTGCGGAATCCAGTCCGCGTTCGTAATTGTCGGCGCTGGTGATTCGAGTCGGAGGGGCCGGATGCAGGTAGATCGGTACCTCGAGATCTGCGGCGGTTCGCAGCAGCGGTTCGAACCGCGGTGCGCTCAGAAAGTCGTCCTCGGTGCGCCCATAGATGAGTGCGCCGACATGCCCCAGTTCCTCGACTGCCCGTTGCAGCTCCGCAGGTGCAGCGTCCGGAGCGGAAGTCGGCACGGACGCGAATGCCGCGAACCTGTCGGGATGGCGGCGCACTGCCGCGGCAAGCCTGTCGTTCACGTATCTGACGAGATCGGGAGCGACTTCGGGCGGCAGGTATTGAGTCGAGAGGTTGGACAGCACCTGCATGTCGATCCCATGCTTATCCATGTCGGAGATGCGACCATCGTCGAGATCCTCGAGCTGTTCCGCAGTCGGACTGTACGACAGTCCGGCATTGGGCGCATAGGCTTCGTTGAAATGAGGAGAGACCAGCTGGGCTCGTTGTGAGCTCGAGCGGGCGACATCCGCGTACAGTGTGTGCTCTTCGATGGTGATCAGTCTCATTGCGTCCTCCAGTTATTCCACGATGGCTCGGCTGCGGTGCGGCGACCTGACAGTCGCCGCTGCCAGCAGCTCACCCCTCTTCACAAGGCAGGGAACCTGACTCCCGTCAGTTCCTCCGATTCCTCCCACAGCCGCCGCGCGACGTCCGGATCGAGCGAGGCCGGCGTCCGGCTGGCGAAGATGGGTTCGCCGCGGGTCTCGAACGCCTTGCCCGGACCCAGGTAGGAATTGCCCGGCACATCGGCCACCGCTGCGTTCAGGGTCGGTGCGGCACCAGCCGTGTCACGCTGCGCGATGAGTCGTGTGAACGCCCTGCTCAGTCCCCGCCGCAGCGGCGAACCCTCGGCGGAGTGGAAGAGGTTCGTCGCCGCCAGTCCGGGATGGGCTGCGGTCGCGATCACCTCGGAACCCGCCTCCGCCAGCCGCCGATCGAGCTCGGTGGTGAAGAGCAGGTTCGCAAGCTTCGACTGGGCATAGGCAGTCATTGCCCGATACCGCCGGCGCTGCCAGTTGAGGTCGGAGAAGTCGATGGCACCCTGCTTGTGGGCGAGTGAGGAGACGGTGACCACCCGAGAACGGGTCTGCGGCAGAAGCAGGTTGGTCAGCGCGAAGTGTCCGAGGTGGTTCGTTCCGAACTGGGACTCGAAACCGTCGACCGTATAGCCCAGGGGCGGGATCATAATGCCCGCATTGTTGATGAGGACGTCGATCGGGCCATCGAGGTCGGCGGCGAAGCGTCGCACCGAGGCGAGGTCCGCGAGGTCGAGTTCCCGGACCTCGACCGACCCGCGCATCGCCTTCGCAGCGGCCTCACCTTTCTCCCGGTTACGCACCGCGAGGATGACATGGGCTCCGTGAGCGGCGAGAGCACTCGCGCTTACCCGCCCGAGTCCGCTGTTGGCTCCGGTGACGACGAAGGTCTGAGAGTCGAGGGACGGAAAACCGTGCTCGAGGTCGGCAGTGATGGGCAGCATAGTGGGCAGTGTAGTCCCAGGCGCTGCCCGTGATGTTAGGGTATCCTTCGTGCCGACCATTCCTTCGTCAGGTTCGACCCTTCTGCGCAGAGCCGCTCGTCGGCGCCTCTCCCTCCTCATCCCGGGTGCCATCACGCTGTCGATGTGGCAGGTCTGTGAGGCGCTCGTGCCCGTGGCCATCGGCATCGTCGTCGACCGCGCGATCATCCCGCTGTCGTGGCCGATGCTCATCGTCTCGATCATCGGCGTCGGACTCCTGTTCACCGTGCTCAGCCTCGGCTACCGGTTCGGTTCCCGCTTCTGCAACGCCGCCCGTGAACACGAGGCACACGCACTGCGCGTCGAGATCACCCACGCCGCGCTCACCTCGGCGAACCTGCCTGCCGACCGCGCCTCGGGAGAGGTCCTCTCGATCGCCTCGGCCGATGCCGACACCGCAGCCATGTCCTTCCAGCAGGCCGGCCGTGGCATCGCCTCGGTGCTGGGCATGCTCACCGCCGCCGTCTTCCTCCTCGTCGCCGATCCGGTGACCGGACTCGTCGTCCTCATCGCCGTGCCCATCGGGCTGATCATCGTCGCCCTGCCCGGCCGCTCGGTCTCGGCCAAGGCCGGCGCCCAGCTCGAGGCCGTGGCCCGTGCCGGACGGTCGGCCTCCGACCTCATGCACGGTCTGCGCGTGATCAAGGCGATGGGCGGCGAGCCGTGGGCGATCCGCCGCTACCGCATCACCTCCGACGAGGCGGCCACCGCAGGAATCGCCACCGGAGAACGCACCGGCCGCCTCGCCGGCCTCGGCGCCCTCGTGATGTCGATCGTCCTTGCCGCAGTCCTCATCGGCGCAGGCCTGCGCCTCATCGAAGGTCAGATGAGCGTGGGTGCCCTCATCGGCATCCTCGGCATGACCGCATTCCTCACCGAACCGATGCGGGCGCTCGCTGACATCGTCGGACAGTTCGCCCAATCCCACGGCGCCGCCTCCCGGATCGCCACACTCCTTCACGACATCGACGCCGCCGACGCCACCTCGGCGACCGCCCGCCCGGACGGTACGGACCGACCGGCCCCGCCGACCGTCACCCTCGACGACTCAGGTCTCTCCGTCAGAAACTGGGCCGTCGGAGCCGCTCGCAGCGTCGACTTCACCACCGCTTTCGGGGGACTGACCTGCATCGTCACCGAGCAGGCCGATCCCGCGGCGCACCTCCTCGGCGCTCTGGGTGGCCATGCCCGCGGGACGGGACCCGACCGGATGATCGTCTCCCCGCATACCGTCGACCTCTTCGAAGGGACGATCCGCTCGAACATCACGATGATCGTCGGCACCACCGACCACCCGGTCACCGAGGATGTGCTCACGGCTTCGGGCACCGACGAACTCCTCGGCCTCGTCGACGGCGGCCTTGACCACCGGATCCAGGAACTCGGCGGCAACCTCTCCGGCGGGCAGCGGCAACGCGTCGCGCTCGCCCGCGCCCTCGACGCCGACCCTGCCGTCCTCGTCCTTCACGAACCCACGACCGCCGTCGACGCCGTCACCGAGGCGCGCATCGCCGCGGGCGTGACCCGGCTGCGACGCGGCTCCGAGGCGACCGTCACCCTCATCCTCACCAGCTCACCGGCCTTCCTCGCCGCCGCCGACACCGTCGTTTACGTGCCCGCGACCGGGCCCGTGCTCGTCGGCGGCCACCATGAGCTGCTCGCCGCAGCGGACGGCACTGCCGAGGCCTACCGACAGGCAGTGACCCGGTGAGCGCGCCCACCACACACACGACGCTGACGATCGCCTCACGCCGTCGTTCTTTCTCCCACCTCGCCCCGCTGCTGCGGGCGAGAGCCGGATGGGTCGTCCTCCTCGTCGTCGCCGGACTCGCCAACGCCGGAGCCGGACTCGTCGGCCCGTGGGCGATCGGTCGCCTCGTTGACGAACTGCCCGCAGGGGCCGGAGAAGACGTCGTCTGGTTCTGCGCGATCGCCGTGGCCGTGGCCGGAATCGTCATGGCTCTCGGTACGTGGATCGGGGCGTGGGCGCTCGCCCACATCGCCATGCCCGTCGTCGCCGAGCTGCGCACTGACGTCGTCGACGCCGCGATGTCGCTGGAGTCCCAGCGGATCGAATCGACGGGCACCGGCGACCTCGTCTCCCGCGTCGCCGACGACTCCCGCAAGATCAGCGAGGCCGCCGCCCAAGTGCTGCCGCTCGTCGTCGAATCCCTCCTCGTCGTCATCGTCTCCGCCGCCGGGCTGGTCGCCATCGATTGGCGACTGGGCCTCGTCGGGCTCGTCGCCCTGCCGATGTACTGGCTCACCCTGCGCTGGTATCTGCCCAGGTCAGAACCGATCTACAAGGAAGAGCGAGCCGCGTTCGGCCGCCGCGCCGGACGTCTCCTCGGAGGGCTGACAGGGGCACAGACCCTGCGCGCCTACCGCGCCGAAGAAGGGGAGATGACCCGCATCGACGCGGCCTCGGGCGAAGCCCGCGACCTCTCGATCCATGTGTTCCGGTTCCTCACCCGCGCCTTCGGCCGCAACAACCGCGCCGAGGCGGTCGTGCTGTCCCTGCTGCTCATCGCCGGGTTCGCGCTCGTCTGGTTCGGCGAATCCACGGCCGGAGCCGTGACCACCGCGGCTCTCGTCTTCCACCGCCTGTTCAACCCCATCGGTGCGCTCGTCGGACTCTTCGACCAGGTCCAATCCGCCGGGGCCTCGCTCACCCGCATGGTCGGTGTCATCGACGAAGCGACAGCCTCGCCGAGGCGGCCGCGGACCGCCATCGATCGCGGCGCGACCGCGGCGCCTGCCCTCGTGATCGAGGACGTCTGGTTCACCTATGAGGAGGATCCGAACTCGGACAATCACGTGCTCACGGGCGTCGACCTGCGCATCGACTCCGGTGAGGTCGTCGCCGTCGTCGGCACCACGGGCGCGGGCAAGTCGACGTTGGCCCGCATCGCTGCGGGACTCTCGGCCCCCAGCCGGGGCCGGGCGATGCTGGCGAACGGTGGGACCGCCTCGGCGGGGGAAGAACCGGGGGAGGACCTGACCGCGCTGCCCGAATCCGTGCTCCGCGGACATATCGCCATGGTCGCGCAGGAGGTCCACACCTTCGTCGGAACCCTGCGGGAGAACATCGCCCTGCCCGTCGACGAGGCCCCTGACGACGCGATTCTCTCGGCCCTCGACACCGTCGGTGCCGACTGGGCGCGCACCCTGCCGCAGGGTCTCGACACGGTGATCGGCGATGGCGGCCAGCGGCTGAGCCCGGTCCAGGAACAGACGATCGCCCTGGCCAGGCTGGTGCTCGCGGACCCGGACTTCGCGATCCTCGACGAGGCCACCGCCGAGGCAGGATCGGCCGGAGCGCATGTCCTCGAAGGATCGGCACGGGCGGCTTTGGCGGGCCGCGGCGCGCTCGTCGTCGCCCACCGTCTCAGCCAGGCTGAGACCGCCGACCGGGTGCTCGTCATGGACCACGGTCGCGTCGTCGAAGCCGGTACCCATGCCGAACTCGTCGCCGCCGGCGGACGATACGCCGAACTCTGGGAAGCCTGGTCGGCTTAAGCCGACGTGCCAGCCCTCAGCGCAGGCCGAGCACCGTGGTCGCGATCGTGAAGTAGAGGATGAGCCCGGTCGCATCGCAGAACGTGGAGATGAACGGGTTGGAGAACACTGCCGGATCCGCGCCGACCTTCTTCGCGATGATCGGCATCAGCCCGCCGACGGTCGCGGCCATTATGCACACCGACAGCAGGGTCAGGCCGATGACCAGGCCGATCGGCCACCCGTAGACGAGTCCGGCGATGATGAAGCCCAAGGTTCCGAGCACCGCCCCGAGCACGGCACCGACCCGCAGCTCTCGCCAGATCACCTTCCCGAGGTCGCGGATGCGCACCTCGCCGACGGCCAAGGCGCGTGTGACCGTGGTCGCTGCCTGGTTGCCGGTGTTGCCGCCTGTGCCGGTGAGCAGCGGGATGAAGAGGGCGAGGACGACGACCTGATCGAGCCGGTCCTCGTAGACCTCGAGCACTTGGACGGTGAGGATCGCGGACACGGCGAGGACGAGCAGCCACACGATGCGGCTTTTGACCAGCCGCAGGATCGTCGAGGACAGGTAGGAGCGGTCGAGCGGCTCCGTACCGGATCCGCGGGCGAAGTCCTCCGCGTCCTCCTCGTCGATGATGTCGAGGACATCGTCCATGGTGAGGATCCCGACGAGGCGGTCCTCCTGATCGGTCACCGGCATGGCGATGAGCCGGTGGGAGAGGAACTCACGGGCGGCCTGCTCACGATCGGTCAGTGCGTGCGTGCTGATCGAATCCCGGACCATATCCCCGATGACGGTGTCACCGTCGGCGGCGAGGAGATTGCGTAGGGACACCACCCCGCGCAGCACCCGACCCGGGCCGACCACGGGCAGAAGGTAGACGGTCTCGGGTCCGTCGATGCGGGCGTGGACGACCTCCATCGCCTCGGCGGCGGTCCAATCCTCGTGCAGACCGAGCACCTCGGGGGACATATAGCGCCCGATCGCGGACTTCGGATAACCGAGGACCGCCGAGGTCATCGCCCGCTCCTCGGCGGTCAGGCCCTTCATCAGGCGGCTGGCCACGCTCGCGGGCAGTTCGCCGAAGAGCTCGGCACGGTCATCGGGGTCGAGGCCTTCGACGATGCCGGCGACCTCGGGTTCGCGGAGGTTGCCGATGAGTTCGGCCTGATAGGCCGGCGGAAGATCTTCGAAGACGTCGAGGGCTTCGGCCTTCGTCAGCACCCGAAACAGCATCGCCGACTGCAGCGGCGTCGACGTGTGGACGAGGCGGGCGATCTCGGCCTGCGGCACCTGCCGGGCCAGGTTCGCGATCTCGTCGAGGGCGGTCGGATCGATCCTGCCGGTGAGGGCGGATTCGAGTCGATCGGCCGCCGCCGGATCAGTGGTCATCTCCTCCACGGGCGCTCCTCCACCTCGACGGTCCGCTGGTCGAGGTCCACCCTATGCCATGGGTGCTTAAGCGTCAGAGACGGGTGCGGTCGGTGCGCACGGCGAGCACCGGAACGGGGGAGCGGAGGATGAGCCGTTGAGCGACGGAGCCGAGGACGGCCTTGCCCACCCGCGAGCGTCCGCGGACGCCGAGGACGAGCCGATCCACTTCGGGGTGCTCATCGATCTCGTCGATGACCGCGGTCACGGGGTCACGGTCGCCGCGACCGGACCGGTTGATGACGGTGATCTCGAGTCCGGCAGGGACCTCCTCGTCGTCGAAGTCATGCAGGGTGAGATTGATGAGAAGCAGTCCGGTGCTGCGTGACTGCGCTTCGGCGACGGCGGACTCGAGGGCCTTCCTGCCCTCGGGGCTGTCGGTGACGGCGACGGCGACTGACATGGTGGTTCCTCACTTCCGTCCGTACTCGGCTTTGAATTCGCGCTCGAACTGCGCGAGGTCCTTGTCCTTCGTCTCCGGCAGCAGGAAGGCGAGGAAGACGAAGGCGATCACGGCGATGCCGGCGAACATGCCGAAGGTCGCGGTCATGCCCATGCCCTGGATGAGCGGTGGGAAGAACTGGGCGACGACGGCGTTCATCATCCACAGGACGAACACGCAGATGCCCATCGCGAAGCTGCGGATCTTCATCGGGAAGATCTCCGAGAGCATCAGCCACGTCAGCGGACCGACGGTGCCCTGCATGCAGAAGACGAAGAGGACGAGGAAGGCGAGCACCGTCCAGGCCTGGCCTGGGCCAGCCGGAACGACGACCGCAGTGAGCGCGACGAGGGTGTGGAAGAGCGCGATGAGTGCGTACCCGGTGAGGAACATGACCCGCCGAGGCAGCTTGTTGAGCAGGTACATGCCCAGGGAGATTCCGGCCAGGGAGAACACGCCGTTGGCGATGTTGCCGATGATCGCGACCCCGGAGTCGAGGCCGGCGTTCGTCAGCAGCTGGGTGCCGTAGTACATCACAGAGTTGATGCCGGTGAGCTGCTGGAAGAACCCGATGCCGACGCCGATGATCACCAGTCGCATCACCCAGCGGGTGCCGAGGTCGGACAGTCCGCCGGTGGACTCCTTGGCATCCTCGGCGGCGAGGTGGGTGACCTCGGCGACCTCGGCCTCGGCGCGTTCGGGGGAGCGAACCTGTCTGAGCACGGCGAGGGCCTCGTCGGAGCGGCCCTGGGAGATCAGCCAGCGGGGACTCTCGGGTTGGAAGAGCATGCCCACGAGCAGGGCGATCGCCGGGGCGAGGGCGACGACCAGCATCCACCGCCAGATCGAGTCGACGTGGCCGAAGAAGTTGAAGATCACCGCGTTGATGATGAAGGCCGCGAGCTGACCGCCGACGATCATCAGCTCATTGCGGGTGACGAAGCTGCCGCGCTTCTCCGAGGGTGCGATCTCGCCGAGGTAGACGGGCACCGTCGCGGAGGCGCCGCCGACGGCGATGCCGAGGACGAAACGGGAGCCGATGAGGAACTCGGCACCGGGGGCGAGGACGCAGCCGAGGGTGCCTGCGATGAAGACGCAGGCCAGCAGCAGGATCGTCTTCCTACGGCCCTGGGCGTCGGCGACGCGACCGCCGAAGACGGCACCGAAGGCCGCTCCGACCATGAGGGAGGCGACGACGAGACCTTCGCTGAGCGGGCTCAGCCCGAAGTCCTCGCTGAGCGGTTCGAGGGCACCGTTGACGACTCCGGTGTCGTAGCCGAAGAGCAGACCGCCGAAGGTCGCGACCGTGGCGATGACGCCGAGGCGGTGGACCGGGCGGCCCGATCCCATGTGCGGGAGATCGAACTTCGTGTTCGGGGTGGATGTCGACTGGCGACGCGGATATCCGGTTGACATGGACAACTCCTCTCCCCTTCAGTCCTAGCACACGGCGACCTGCGGCCGGGATCGGTGCTGCCGATGAGGACCGGGAGACGCTCACAGCGATGGCCGGACTGATCAGAACGTTGCGGGCGACACTGCCGGAGGGGCTGCTCACCCGCATCGAGACCTACTCCGAAGCGAACTCAGTCCTCGTCGTAGGAGTCGTCGATGACCTCGGGCATCCCGTCGATGACGGAGACCTCCTCGACGCCATCATCGGACAGGGCATCGACATCGAGGTCATCGCCGTCGAGTTCGGCGACCTCGGCATCATCGTCACCGGAGGAGACCATCTCATCTCCAGGGCGGTTGCCCTGTTCGGCCGCGGTCGTCGGATCTGTATCGAGCTCACCATCGAGACCGGGGGCGTCATTCTCATCGTCCCAGCCGGCATCCTCGATGAGCGCATCGTCGGCTCCCTCGATGCCCGTGCCCTCGGGGCCGTCGGCGCCGGGCTCGACGAATGGCTCGTCCTGTCCGTCGGGGTCATCGTCGAGGTCGGCATCGAGATCCTCGGCATCTGCCTCGACCGCGTCGAGTTCGGGGTCGTCCAGTTCGTCGGCGGTCGGCTCGTCGACGGTGAGGTCGTCTTCCTGCCACTGGGTCGGGTCAGTTTCGAATTCGCTCATGGTCACTCCTTGCGACGACGTCGGCTGAGGGAACTTGTCGGGCCCTCATTCTTGCACGGGGTCCGGGGTCCCGGCCATGGGTCCGACGACAGGGTCGCGAGCGTCAGCGAGTACCGGCGGGCTGGCGGCCGCGCGCCGATCCGCGCTCACGCCGCAGCTGTGCGCGACCCGCTTTGCCTGTGCGACCGGTGAAGTGGTCCATCGTCTGATTCACTCCGAGGAAGTCCATGACCTTGTCGAAGGCTCGGGTCGGCAGCAGCCGCGCGCCGGGAACCCAGCGGACGAGCGAGGGCATGACGAGCTGTTCGCGTCCGGCTTCGATGGAGTCGAGGACGCGAGTGGCCACATCGGTCTCTTCGAGGATCGGCAGCAGCCGTGGGAACTTCGTCTGCACGCCCGCGAACATGCCGGTGTTGATGTAGAAGGGACACACGGCGAGAGTGTTGACGTGGCTGCCGTCGGCGCGGAGTTCGCCGCGCAATGATTCGGTGAAGCCGACAGCCGCCCACTTGCTCGCCGAATAGTCGGTCTGCTTCGCCACCCCGGTCAGGCCAGCTGCACTGGCGATGGTGACCACGGAGCCGCGATCGCGTTCGATCATGCCCGGCAGGAAGGCCTTCGTCGACCAGTACAGGGCGAAGGTATTGACCTCGAAGACGCGCCTGATCGCCTCTTCATCGTTGTCCAGGAGCTTCTTGCCGGTGACGACGCCCGCGCAGTTGATGAGGATGTCGATCGGACCGGTCTGGACCGCAGCGGCATCGACCTGGTCGGCGTCACCGACATTGAGGGCGAAGGCCCTGGCGGCCGTACCGCGAGCGGTGATCTCGCCCTGCACGGCCTCTCCGCTGTCGGAGGAGAGATCCCAGATGATGATCTCAGCGGCCCCGCGGGCCGCGGATTCGAGGGCCATGAGTCGGCCGATTCCGCTGCCGGCTCCGGTGATGAGCACCCGTGCGCCGGAGATGTCGGTTCCACGCTTCATTCTTGTGCATCCTTGCAGTCGATGTCGGTTCGGTTGCTTCCGGTCGCGGACACCGAAACGGTGACCCACGCAGAAGTTACTCAACAGTACATCAGTATGACGTGGGTCACCGCAAGGGGTGGGGTGTTCGGACCTGATACCCCACCGGTCGTGGTCAGCCCTCCGAGATGCCCTTCTGGATGAGATCCATCACCGAGGAGTCCGCGAGCGTCGTGACATCGCCGACCTCGCGCTTCTCCGCCACATCCTTGAGGAGGCGGCGCATGATCTTGCCCGAGCGGGTCTTCGGCAGATCGGGCACGAGCATGATCGAGCGCGGGGTCGCGATCGCACCGATCGAGGACCGCACATGGCCCCGCAGCTCGGCCACAATGTCGTCCCCACCCTCGGCGGCACTCTCTCGGAGGATGACGAAGGCCTCAATGGCCTGCCCGGTCAACTCATCGCGCGCCCCGACCACAGCCGCCTCGGCGACCTTCGGATGCGCGACGAGCGCGGATTCGATCTCCGCGGTCGACATCCGGTGACCGGAGACGTTGAGGACGTCGTCGACGCGACCGAGGACCCAGAAATCGCCGTCGCGGTCGATCTTCGCTCCGTCACCGGCGAAGTAGACGCCCGGGTACTGCGACCAGTAGGTCTTTG
Source organism: Brevibacterium atlanticum (assembly GCF_011617245.1). Taxonomy (NCBI): domain Bacteria; kingdom Bacillati; phylum Actinomycetota; class Actinomycetes; order Micrococcales; family Brevibacteriaceae; genus Brevibacterium; species Brevibacterium atlanticum. The sequence goes on from NZ_CP050152.1 coordinate 954,824, forward strand.
TGAACCGTTCCTCGTCACCCCACAGGGTCCGCAGCATCGACGGCCATGGTTCCTTGATGACGAGGTACCCGCCGTTGCCCGGTTCGACGGAGTTGCCGTCGTCGTCGACGACGTCGGCGACGATCCCCGGCAGCGGCCGCATCGCCGATCCCGGCTTCGTCGCGGTCACGCCAGGCAGGGGGCAGATGAGGATGCTGCCGGTCTCCGTCTGCCACCAGGTGTCGACGACGGGGCACCGATCGCCGCCGATGTGCTCGCGGTACCACATCCACGCCTCGGGGTTGATCGGTTCGCCCACGCTGCCGAGCAGCCGCAGACTGCTCAGGTCGTGCTCGGCGGGGATGTCGTGACCCCACTTCATGAACGAGCGGATCGCGGTCGGTGCGCAGTAGAGGATGGAGACGTGGTACTTCTCGACGATCTCCCACCAGCGGCCGCGATGCGGGGTGTCGGGAGTGCCTTCGTAGAGCACCGAGGTGGCCCCATTGGCCAGCGGACCGTAGACGATGTACGAATGCCCGGTCACCCAGCCGATGTCCGCGGCCGTCCAATAGACGTCCGTCTCGGGTTTGATGTCGAAGACAGCCCAATGGGTGAATGAGGTGCCGACGAGGTAGCCGCCGGTGGTGTGCATGATGCCCTTGGGCTTTCCCGTCGTTCCCGAGGAGTACATGATGTAGAGCGGATGTTCGGAGTCGAAGGCCTCCGGCGTGTGGGTCTCCGGCTGCCGATCGACGACCTCGTGCCACCACAGGTCCCGCTCGTCATTCCACTCGACGTCCTGGCCAGTGCGGCGGACGACGAGGACATTGCGCACCTCGGGGCAGTCGTCCATGGCTTCGTCGACGACGGACTTCAGACCCGAGGCCTTGCCCTTGCGGTAGCCGCCGTCGGCGGTGATGACGAATTCGACGCCGCAGTCCTTGACGCGGTCGGTGATCGCCGAGGAGGAGAATCCGCCGAAGATGACGGTGTGCGGGGCGCCGAGGCGGGCGCAGGCGAGCATCGCGAACACCGTCTCGGGGATCATCGGCATGTAGATGGCGACCCGGTCGCCGGTCTTCACTCCCAGTTCGGTGAGCGCGTTGGCGGCCTTGGAGACCTCGCGGAGCAGGTCGGAGTAGGTGATGGTGCGGGTGTCTCCGGGTTCGCCTTCGAAGTGGTAGGCCACGCGGTCGCCGAGCCCGTTTTCGACATGGCGGTCGACGCAGTTGTAGGCGGCGTTGAGCTTGCCGCCGACGAACCATCGGGCGACGGGTTCGTTCGACCAGTCGAGGACCCTGCCGAAGGGGGTGTCCCAGGTGATCCGCTTCGCCTGCTCCTCCCAGTAGCCGAGGCGGTCGGCGGCTGCCTTGTCGTATTCGTCGGCTTTGGCATTGGCCTGTGCTGCGAAATCGGCAGGCGGATCGAAGGTCCGCTCCTCGTAGCTCAGCTCTTCGATGCTCGGATTGGTGGCCATCGGCTGCTCCTTTCGCGAAGCCTCACTGCGTTGTGATCCGCTGATGCGAACGTGATTTCAACGTACTCCAGTTGTCGGTGAAATCAAGGGGGCAACGTGCAGGAGGGTCACGGCCGAGGTGTCTCGGCGATGCGCAGCGGAGTGATCTGCCAATAGGTGCCGCAGCGCCACACCCATTCCAGCGGGCCATAGCGGAAGTGCCGCAGCCAGAACGTCGAGAAGGCGCATTGGAAGACGACGATGACGGCCCAGATGCCGAGGCCCAGCGGGGCGGAGATGTATCCGAGGGCGGTCAGCAGTGGGAAGACGAGGACACAGATGACGGTCTGGCCGAGATAGTTCGAGAATGCCATCCGTCCGTAGAGGCGCAGGAATGACAGGCAGATTCTCCCGACCTCGGTGCGCAGCAGGAGGATCAGCCCGGTGACGTACATGAAACCGGGAATCATTGCGGTGCGGAAGGCGATCTCGTGAGCATCGGTCGAGCCGACTCCGGCCGAGTTGGTCCAGATCCAGAGGGGAATCGAGCCGACGAGGCTGAGAACGAAGAGGGCGGCGACGGGCACACGCGTCGTCGCCGAATACAGTCCGAGACCCGCCAGCCAGAATCCGAGCATCATGTGGCCGAGGGTTCTGGCGAACGACAGCAGCGGCAGCAGCAGGGAAGGAAGGTGGAGGTCGACTCCGCCGACGCTGGTGATCAGCTGCAGCAGGTCGGGAATGACCGCGGCCAGGACGCCGAGGGAGACGAATGACCACCTCGGTAAGAGGGTCAGCGGCAGCAGGAGGAGAGCGAGGACGCCGTAGGAGGCGAGCACGTCGATGCCGCCGAGGGCCGAATTGATGAGTCCGGCGATGACCAGGATGACCATCCGGCGGACGTAGACCCACCTCGATCTGCCCTTCGCGCGCAGTCGGGTGAGGAAGATGTGGACGCCGGTGCCGAAGAGGAAGGCGAAGACGAAGTGGAATTTACCGAGGGCGACATCGTCGACGATCTGCCAGATCACCGCGTCCGTGCCGGCGGGGTCCTCTGTCTGCCCGGCCTGGCGGAGGAAGAAGTTGATGTTGATGAGCAGAATGCCGGCGATGGCGATGCCGCGGATGACATCGATGGAGACGATGCGATCCGCCGGGTTCGACGGCTGCGTTCGGTCGTGGGGAGGGTGTGCCGGCTGGGGAGTATGTTCGTCTGTCACGCCAGGTCACGCTATCAGACCAGGTTGCTTGCCGTATACGGTGTCCGGATATGCGAAAACCCCTGCCGCAGCAGGGGGTTTTCCTTGGTGGCTCCGACCGGCGTCGATCCGGTGACCTTTCGATTTTCAGTCGAACGCTCTACCAACTGAGCTACAGAGCCTGGTCGCCGACGCACAAACGTGCGCCGAGAGAAACAAAGGCTCTTCCGAAGAAGAGCCTTATGCTCCGCGACCCTGACGGGACTCGAACCCGCGACCTCCGCCGTGACAGGGCGGCGCGCTAACCAACTGCGCCACAGGGCCTTGCTGTTGTTGCGATGTGGAACCTCTCGATCCTACACCGTACCCCCAACGGGATTCGAACCCGTGTCGCCGCCGTGAAAGGGCGGTGTCCTAGGCCTCTAGACGATGGGGGCCTAGTTTGCTCTCGGATTCCCCGTGGGCAACGACGTTAAGCTTATCCCACCCGATTCGCGGAATGCAAAACGAGAACGAGTGTCCTCGGTCACAGGCCCGGGACGGTGTTTTCCGACCTTCGGGAGGGCCGCCTCGGCGAGGGAAATCGGCCTTCCCGTGACGACTAGAGTGGAGGGTATGGAGTCCCTGACCGAAGACGAGTTCGAGGCGATCCTCGACGAAGCCCTCGACCTGCTGCCGGCAGGGGTGACCGAACAGCTCGACAACGTCGCCCTCTTCGTCGAGGGCCGGCCGGAGAACGGCGACCGACACCTGCTCGGCCTCTACGACGGGACACCGATCGGCGAGCGTGGGGTCTCAGGACTGGAGATGCCGGACAACATCTTCATCTATCGCGACAATCTCATCGACTTCGCCGAGGACGTCGATCATCTGCGCGAGGAGATCGTCATCACCATCGTCCACGAGATCGCCCACTTCTACGGCATCGACGACGACCGGCTCCACGAACTCGGCTGGGGGTGAGGAGGCGTCGGCGTTGACGCTACCGGCAGGTTACATCCGATGAACGAAATTGGCGCTCGCGACTCCACTTCGCCTATTGTGGGCGGGTAACCCATCAGCACAGATACAACGATTTCCGTCCGTATCGACGCGTGGACGCAGGGTCGAACCGGCCCGGGGCAGCGCCCGAGTGTTCCGCGTTTCTGCGGGCAGGAGGCACTACCCCCTTATGACAGTTGCATCAAAATCGACAGGCGCGGCTACCCCGGCCGTGCGCGTGCTCAACCTGGCAGGCATCGACTACAGCCTGCGCAGCTTCGATCACGATCCCGCCACTCGCCGGTACGGTTCGGAGGCCGCCGATAAGCTCGGCGTCAGCTCCGACCAGGTGTTCAAGACCCTGATGATCCAGGTCGACGGCGATCCCGTGACTGCGCTCGTTCCGGTCTCCGGACAGCTCGACCTCAAGGGCCTCGCCTCGGCGCGGGGAGCGAAGAAGGCACAGCTGGCCGGTGTCGCCGAGACCGAACGTCGCACCGGCTACCCCGTCGGAGGGGTCTCCCCGTTCGGGCAGCGCCACGCCGTGCCGGTCGTCATCGACCGCACCGCACTCGACCACTCCGCTGTGTTCGTCTCCGCCGGCCGTCGCGGCCTCGAGATCGAGATCCGTCCCGAAGACCTCGTCATGCTCACCAACGCGCAGGTCGCGAAGATCGCCGCGCTCGACTGATCACCCAGCCGAGTCCGCCGCGTTCTCAGACCCATTCGACCTCACCGACCGCCGGTTCTGCCCGACCGGCGGTGAGGTCGGCGTACATCGCCAACGCCAGCTCCACCTCGGCGACGGGGACGAGGATG